>NZ_JBQKFT010000001.1:0-450433 GCF_052119185.1 Bilifractor sp. LCP19S3_H10 | reverse complement strand
TTCCCGTAAGTCTGTGCAGACCATCAAGCCTAGTCTTGAGAAAATCAAGGTATATGCGAGAGGATGGCTTAACTACTACGGTATAGCAAGCATGAAGAACAACATAGATGAAATCAACAAATGGCTCTATCACAGAATACGTATGTGTATATGGAAACAATGGAAAAAGCCCAAGACAAAGGTACGTAATCTGATTAAGATGGGCGTGCCCGAGGACTTAGCATGGCAGGCTGGGAACAGCCGAAGAGGCCATTGGTTCACGACGCATACAGTCGCAGTCAATATGGCTATGACAAAAGAAAGACTGATAAACAGTGGCTTCTATGATTTAGCCACGGCCTATCAGTCTGTGCACGTCAACTATTGAAAGCGCCGTATACCGAACGGTACGTACGGTGTTGTGAGAGGACGGCGGTTAGTCACCGCCTCCTACTCGATTCGGGTAATGCGCATCGTGTTATTTGCATCGTGTGATTTGTGTCCGTCGCTTTGCGTTCTGAGTTTTGTGCCGTGCGTTTTGCTGTTACCGGTGCTGTGAAGGTCAGTTGCAAATCAATTTGTCCGCATATATAATGTTCCTATATGGACATCATATATGCGGGCTGTTTTTGTAAGAAATGCCTGCGGTTGTCGATACAGAGGAGGAGCGGATGATGACGGCGTTCAATGTACCGGTGGAGGGAATCGATCAGGAACTGGAAGGAAAGCTTCAGATCCTGCGAAGGGAGATCGAGGGCTTCGGAAGCCTTGCGGTCGCCTTTTCGGGCGGTGTGGATTCGACTTTTCTGGTGAAGACTGCGCATGATGTACTGGGGGACAGGATGATTGCTGTAACCGCAAGGTCAGAATCCTTTCCGGAGAGGGAACTCAGGGAGGCGGAGGAATTCTGCGAGAAGGAAGGAATTCGTCATGAAGTGGTGCTTTCGGAGGAGCTGGAGATCGAAGGATTTCGGCATAATCCGAAGAACCGCTGTTACCTGTGTAAGCATGAGCTTTTTGAGAAGATCCTTGGCATCGCGAAGGAAAAGGGGATTGCTTTCGTTGCGGAGGGATCGAATATGGATGATAACGGCGATTATCGTCCCGGACTTACGGCGGTAGCCGAGCTTGGCGTTAAGAGCCCGCTGAGGGATGCGGGTCTTGATAAAGCGGAGATTCGCAGGCTGTCGAAGGCTATGAATCTCCCGACGTGGAACAAGCAGTCCTTCGCCTGTCTGTCTTCGAGATTTGTATACGGAGAGGAGATCACGAGGGAAAGGCTTCACATGGTGGATCAGGCTGAGCAGCTTCTGCTGGATCTTGGATTTCATCAGGTGCGGGTGAGAATCCACGGCGGGGCAATCGCCAGGATCGAGGTTCTGCCGGAGGAGTTTCCAAGGCTGATGCGGGACGAAATTCGCAGGACAATTGTGATGAGCTTCAAGAATTATGGATTTGCATATGTGACGATGGATCTTCAGGGATACCGCTCCGGCAGCATGAACGAGACGCTCACCCGGGAGCAGAAGGAACACGGAACCGAGGCATGACCCGGAGATTTCCAGACTGTACAGGCGGAAGGGTGTGAGAATTACAGCGCACTGGAAAGGTGTGCTGCAGCGGTTTCCAGACTGTACAGATGGAAGGGAGTGAGAATTACAGCGCGCTGGAAAGGTGTGCTGCAGCGGTTTCCAGGTGTACGGGCAGAGAGGTGTGAGAATGTCGGATATAACGGAAATACTGGAAAAAGTGAAGAACGGTGAGATCAGTACCGCACAGGCGGAGAAGCTGCTTGACAGAGGCGGCATCGAGGAGATGGGGTACGCCAAGCTGGACATGAACAGGGATGCACGGACCGGTTTCCCGGAGGTTATTTACTGTGAGAGAAAGACGGATGATTTCCTGGTAAGTATCTACAGAAAGATGCTTGAACAATATGGAGAGGTGTTGGGCACCCGCGCGAGTGATCACCAGTACCGGATTATCAAAGACGTGATTCCGGAAGTGGTCTATGATCCTGTTTCTCATATCCTCAAGGTGGAGAAAAAAGATAAGGTGAGAATCGGCAGAATTGCCGTCTGCACCGCGGGGACAGCGGATATTTCCGTTGCGGAGGAAGCGGCGCAGACGGCTGAATTTTTTGGATCTGCAGTGGACCGGATCTATGATGTGGGCGTCAGCGGGATACATCGGCTGTTTGCGCATATGGAGGAAATCCAGGCAGCAAACTGTGTCGTTGCGGTTGCGGGAATGGAGGGGGCACTGGCGAGTGTTCTCGGAGGACTTGTCCGGAATCCGGTGATCGCAGTTCCGACATCGGTTGGTTATGGAGCCAGTCTGAACGGACTCTCTGCCCTTCTGACGATGATCAATTCCTGCGCGAACGGGATAGCGGTAGTGAATATCGACAACGGGTACGGCGCCGGATATATGGCTACGCAGATCAACCGTCTTGCTGTCCGGGGCAGTGTAACGGAAACGGACGCAGATGGCCGGTAAGAAGGCGTCTGCATGGTTGCAGCAGACGGTTCGGAGCGTATGTGTAACGGAAACGGACGCAGATGGCCGGTAAGAAGTCTGGATAGTCTGTGGTATGTGATTTTTCTATGAGGCAGCGGAAGCAGCCGGGCGGGGATGTCGTCGTCAGAAATCGTCAAAAAGTAAGGTCTTTGGATAAGGAGATCTTTGTTCTGACGGCTGCGAGGGAGCGAAGTGGAACCGGAAAGGAATGACAGAATGGGGATGAGGAATCAGGGGAAAAAATATCTGTATCTGGACTGCGCGTCCGGAATCAGCGGGGATATGGCGGTTGCGGCGCTTCTGGATCTGGGTGCGGACCGCAGAGCTCTGGACCGGGCGCTTGGAAGCATTCATGCGGAAGGCTTCCGTGTCGAAATCGGAAGAGTGAGGAAATCAGCCATAGACTGCTGTGATTTTCGTGTGATTCTGGACGAGGAGCATGAGAATCACGACCATGACGCGGCTTATCTTTACGGCAGCCGGGAAATGGCGGGGGAGGTGCCGGCACATAAAGTGCATCACGCGCACCGGACGCTGGAGGAGATCGAGAATATCCTGGCGGATGTCGATATGTCGGATCACGCGCTGGAGCTTGCCGGCAGAATTTTTGAGATCCTGGCGGAGGCGGAAGCCAAAGCACACGGAGTTCCGACGGGGCAGGTCCATTTTCATGAGGTCGGAGCCATTGATTCCATCGTGGACATTGTGGCGGTCTCAGTATGTATGGACAGCCTTGAGACAGACGGGGTAATCATTCCGCGGCTCTGCGAGGGAAGGGGAATGGTACGCACGCAGCATGGACTTCTTCCGGTTCCGGTTCCGGCGGTTGTGAATATCGCGCAGGCTGGCGGATTGAATCTGGAGATGTGTGACAGGCAGGGGGAGTACGTGACTCCTACGGGAGCAGCGTTTGCTGCCGCGGTCATCACCTCCGACCATCTTCCCGGAAGATTCCGGATCCTTTCCACAGGACTGGGAGCAGGGAAGCGGGAACAGGAGGTTCCGGGAATCCTGAGAGCTATGCTGATTGAACCCGTGGAGGTTCCGGAATCGGAAAGCCCTTGCGCCGGAGCCGCAGAGCCGTGTTCCTCCGGGAGTAGGATTATAATCGGAGCAGAAGCGGCGGGGGCAGAGAACAGGAGCTTTTCCGACGGCTTTACGGTCGGCGACAGTATATGGAAGCTGGAAACCAATATCGATGACTGCAGCGGGGAGATCCTCGGCTACACGCTGGAACGGCTTCTGAAGAAAGGGGCGAGAGATGTCCATTACACGCCGGTTTATATGAAGAAGAACCGGCCGGGGTGGCTTCTCACGGTGCTCTGCGACGAGCAGGAGATTCCGGATCTGGAGCGGATTATCTTTGAGGAGACGACGACGATCGGAATCCGCAGAATCCGGATGGAGAGAGATACACTTCCCAGAAAGTCCGAGAAGGTGATGACTCCGTATGGAGGGATTGAGGTCAAAACGGTGAGCATCGGCAGCAGGAAGAAGGTATATCCGGAATATGAAAGTGTTGCCAGGGCAGCCGCGGAAACGGGGGCGGCCTTTGAGACGGTTTATCTGAGCGCGAGGGATTCCTATGAGGAGTGAGGGCTGAGGGACTATTCCCAGGACGTGTATTTGTCTGCATCCCTTGGACGATTCGGGCAGCGTTCCGGATGATTGCGTTTAGAGGTGAGTCGTTGGATTTTCGCAGAGAGTCATGTATTCATTATTTTGGGTGACCGAAATCTTACGTGTCCACGGTTCTGGGCACAGCAGATAATTGGGGTTTGGAGGAGTGTCATTGCGTTTATGAAAGCTATTGCGTTTTTGGGGAAGGCAATTGGGGCTTAAGAGAACGAATTTCACATATCAGTTGAATCAGAGATAGGGAAAACTGAAGACAAGGGAGGTTTTTACATGAAAAGGGATTTCAGATATCCTTCAAGGGATGGGAAAACATCGATTCACGCGATCGAGTGGATTCCGGATGGTGAGGTAAGTGCAGTCGTTCAGGTGGTTCACGGGATGGTGGAATTTATCGACCGATACGACAGAATCACGAATCTTCTGAACACAAAGGGAATTTATGTCGTGGGGAACGACCATCTGGGACACGGAGCGTCTGTCGTCAGTGAAGAGGATTACGGATATTTTGCGGAAAAAGACGGAAACAGGTGTGTGATCGGAGACATTCAGACTCTGCGTGAGATGACAGAGAAAAAGTATCCCGGCGTACCTTATTTTATCCTGGGACACAGCATGGGCTCCTTCCTGACCGCGCAGTATATCGAGGAGTACGGGGAAGGACTTTCCGGGGCGGTGATCTCGGGAACCGGATATCAGAGCGCAGGTACACTCAGGGCAGGAAAGGCGATCTGCAAAGCGATTGCCGCTTTTAAGGGGTGGAGGTATCGGAGTTCGTTTGTCAATAATATGGCACTGGGCTCCTACAACAAAAAATTTGAGCCTGCGCGGACAGCCAATGACTGGCTCACCCGGGATACAAAAATCGTCGATGCATACTGCGCGAATCCCTGGAACAATTTTATGTTTACCTTGAACGCATATTATAATCTCTTTACCGGAATTGAGATTGCGGAGAAGGAAGAAAATATCAGCAGAATACCAAAGGAGCTCCCGGTTTTGATTGTGAGCGGCGGAGATGACCCGGTAGGAAATTTCGGAAAGGGCCCCGCGAAGGTAGCGGAGAATTTCCGGAAATGCGGAGTGCGCGATGTGAAATGCAGGATATATCCCGGGGACCGGCATGAAATTCTGAATGAACTGGATCACGAGGTGGTTGACGGGGAGCTGATCGACTGGATCACGGATAAGAGCAGAAAGTAAAGCACCATGGCCCGTAAGCGGGTGCCGAAAACCGTATAAGCTACAGGAGGAACAGATGGGATATTCTTCAGCTGAGAAAATCAAAATAGCACTGAACAGGAAGGAGAATACGAATCTGCCTGTTCTGGCGGGTGAGGGGATTCCGCTTCTGAAATTTCCCTCTCTGGACGGGACAGGGATTGTGGAGCATGGATTTACTACGAGGATAGGCGGTGTGAGCGGAATGGAGCCCGGAATGGAGCACCTTCGCTCCCTGAATCTGAGTTTTTCCAGAGGCGACCGGGAGGAGAACGTGCGGGAAAATTTCCGCAGAGTTGCTCAGGAATTCGGAGTTGAAACGAACCGGTTTGTTTTCTCCGCGCAGACGCACACATCAAATGTACGGACCGTGACGGAGGCGGATGCGGGGAGAGGACTGACCAGACCTCAGGATCAGAATGATGTGGATGCTCTGGTGACGGATGAGCGCCGTCTGGTGCTGAGTATTTTCGTTGCGGACTGTGTTCCGGTGGCGTTCGTGGATCCGGTACACCGCGCAATCGGGATGGCACATTCCGGCTGGCGCGGAACTGCGGCAAGAATCGGAGCGGCTGTCGTGCAGAGAATGCGGGAAAATTACGGAACCAATCCGGAGGACCTGATCTGTGCGATCGGGCCTTCTGTCTGCCGGGACTGTTATGAGGTAAGCGACGACGTGGCACAGCGTATGGCGGATGAATTTCACGGACATGAGAGTGAGATTCTGGAGGACAGGCATAACGGGCACTATCAGCTGGATCTCTGGGAGACAAACCGGATCGTCCTTGAGGATGCCGGTGTGCCGGCGGAGCAGATCTCTGTAACGGGGGTGTGCACCTGCTGCAATCCGAAGGTACTTTTTTCTCACAGGGCCAGCCACGGGATGCGGGGAAATCTCGGAGCATTTCTGATGCTGAAGTAAAGATGAATATTAAATGAACAAAAAATTCTTTTCTGTGGGGTTTTGCCTGTCAATAATCAACAATTTTGCAAGATACTGATGAAATACTTGCATATCGGTGTTATAATAGCACTCGATGGTCTGAAAAATACGAATGGATCCTCTATTTTGTATCAGACAGGATCAGATAAACCGCATCGGAAGGAGTACAGGATATGAAGCCTTACAAGGAAATGAGCAAGGAAGAGCTTGCGTCGGAGATCGAATTACTCAGAAAACAGTACAAGAAGTACCAGGGGATGGAATTAAACCTGAATATGGCACGCGGAAAGCCTTGTCAGGAGCAGCTGGATCTCTCGATGGGGCTGATGGACGCTCTTACATCAGATGCGGATCTTACCTGTGAGGACGGGACGGACTGCAGAAACTATGGAGTTCTGACCGGAATCCATGAGGCTAAGGTTCTGATCGGAGATATGATGGAGAACAATCCGGATGATATCATTATCTATGGAAACTCCTCTCTGAATGTTATGTATGATACAATTTCACGTGCGTATTCCCACGGAATCATGGGGAATACGCCGTGGTGCAAGCTGGACAAGGTGAAATGGCTCTGTCCGGTCCCGGGATATGACCGTCATTTCGGAATTACGGAATATTTCGGCTTTGAGATGATACCGGTGCCGATGTCACCGACCGGTCCGGATATGGATATGATCGAGAATCTTGTCGCAAACGATGATTCCATCAAGGGAATCTGGTGTGTTCCGAAGTACTCGAATCCGCAGGGATACTCCTATTCTGACGACACGGTGCGCCGCTTCGCCAGACTGAAGCCCGCGGCAAAGGACTTCCGGATTTTCTGGGACAATGCCTACGGAATTCATCACCTCTATGACGACAAACAGGATTACCTGATTGAGATTCTGGCCGAGTGCAAGCGCGCCGGCAATCCGGATCTCGTATACAAGTTCGCGTCTACCTCCAAGATCACCTTCCCGGGCAGCGGAATCGCGGCAATGGCTACATCGCCGAACAACATGAAGGACATTCTGGAGACCATGAAGCATCAGACAATCGGCCATGATAAGGTCAATCAGCTTCGTCACGTTCGTTTCTTCAAGGATATTCACGGCATGGTGGAGCATATGAGAAAGCAGGCGGATATCATCCGTCCGAAGTTCGAGGCGGTTGAGCAGATTCTGGATGAGGAGCTTTCCGGACTGGAGATCGGTACATGGACGATGCCGAGGGGTGGTTATTTCATCAGCTTTGACGCTCTGGACGGCTGCGCGAAGGAAATCGTAGGAAAGTGCAAGAAGGCGGGAGTTCAGATGACTGGCGCCGGAGCTACATGGCCTTATGGAAAGGATCCGCACGATTCCAATATCCGTATCGCTCCGACCTATCCGCCGATTGATGATCTGAAGACGGCGGCGAAGCTTTTCACTCTCTGTGTGAAGCTGGTAAGTGCGAATAAGATTTATTCTGAGATGCAATAAATTTTATATGTCAGACACACCCGGGGATGCATTGTCTCCGGGTGTATTGTTCTGAAGTTTTGAAAACTTTTTCTGTCTCTTGCGCAGGTGGTCATACGATGCCCCGGCCGTGCTTTGAAAGAGTATATGGTGAATAATCGAAGAACAATCCGAAAAAAGGAAATAGAAAAAACGAGATAAAACACGCTGCGCGAGTTTTATCTCGCTATCGCGACGCTCGCCGCACACGAATACTTCGCATTCGGCTGCGGCTCACTGTTCGCGTAAATAAGAAACGGAACTGCTCCAGCATGCAGTTCCGTTTCTTAATAAAATAAATAAAGGAAGGAGAAACCGATATGGGATCGGTTAATGAAAAAGAAATTAAGTAGTTTGCTTTGTACTATGATTTACAGTCTAGCAGGGGGATGTGAATTACCTTTGATGATAAAATGAACATTGTGTGAACGATTCCGCAGTTTATCGAAATTTACGAAAACCTAACACAGACAGAAATGCAGCTGCCCGGAGGACAGCTGCATGTACGTCCGTTATTTCAGATCGGAGCCGGTCAGAAGCTTGTACGCTTCCTTGTATTTCGCGATCGTCTTGTCGATGACATCCTGTGGCAGGTTGTAATCGCTGTCCGGATTTGCCTTGAGCCAGTCGCGAACGAACTGCTTGTCGAAGGATGGCTGTGAATGTCCCGGCTCGTAACCCTCTGCAGGCCAGAATCGGGAGCTGTCGGGAGTGAGCATTTCGTCACCGAGAACAACATTGCCGTTTTCGTCGAGGCCGAATTCAAACTTTGTGTCGGCGATGATGATGCCTCTGGAGAGTGCATACTCGGCACATTCCGTGTAGAGTTTGAGGGTATAGGTCTTCAGACAGTTTGCGTAGTACTCGCCGTGTCCTGGGTAAAGCTTCTCGAGAACATCGATGCTCTTCTCGTAGCTGATATTCTCGTCATGATCGCCAATCTCTGCCTTGGTGCTCGGAGTGTAAATCGGCTCCGGAAGCTTGTCACATTCTCTGAGTCCGGCAGGAAGCTTGATTCCGCATACAAGGCCTGTTTTCTGATAGCTTGCCCAGCCGCTTCCTGTGATGTATCCTCGAACAATGCACTCGATCGGGAGCATCGTCAGCTTCTTGCAGAGCATGCTGTTGCCGTCGAACTGCGGCTGTCTGAAGAATTCCGGCATATCTTTGACATCCGTGCTGATCATGTGGTTCGGCAGAATATCCTTGGTGTAATCAAACCAGAATCTGGACATCTGTGTGAGGACGGTGCCCTTCTTGGTAACCTTGTTCTTCAGAATTACATCAAACGCAGAAATACGGTCTGTAGCGACCATGATCAGGCTGTCGCCGTTATCATAGATCTCGCGGACCTTGCCTTCCTTGATTGGCTTAAATTCCTTCATGAATTTTCCTCCTGTTGGGTAATGGGTAACCCGTACATCATCTGCTGTTATCGCCTTATAGTATAAGAAGAAACACCTTCAAAGGCAAGAAGAAAAGAACGGAAATCAGGAGGAAATCCCGGGATGGAAAGGCAGAACCACGGTAATATCCGGGTGGATGAGGGGGAGATCCGCAAATGACGAGAAAATGTACAGAAAATAAAGGATGATGGCTTGATATCGCTATCTGATTTTCTTATAATCGATACACATGTCGTTTGTGCCGGGTACGCACGGGCACAGGCAGGTTTTGGAAGAGAGAAATCAGAGGCACCATTACCTGGGATGATTGGTACGCATTGGCGTGGGAACGCTTCAGGGGGGGAGCAGTATTGAAAGGTAGTAAAACAGACAGAACAGGTAAAAAACCCGGAGAGAGGAAAAACATGGAAAGTAATAAAGCAGGAGAGGGGAAAATCATGGAAAATAAAAATACCGGAGACAGAAAAGACATCGAAGGCGTTCACGAAGCCGGAACAGGTGGGGCGGACAAAGAAGAGAGGAGACAGGAATTGCCGGAAACGCTTCAGGATTCTGGGCGTGACCGGGTGATCATCCGGACGAGTATCACGGGAATCATAGCAAATGTGCTTCTCGCGGTATTCAAGGCGATTGTCGGAATGCTGTCGAATTCGATAGCGGTCGTTCTTGACGCGGTAAATAACCTGAGCGACGCGATGTCCTCGGTGATCACCATCGTTGGAACAAAGCTTGCGGGAAAGGCACCGGACCGGAAGCATCCGATGGGTTACGGCAGGGTGGAATATCTGAGCTCTGCCATTATTTCCCTGATTGTGCTCTATGCGGGAATCAGCTCTCTGCGGGAATCAGTGGGAAAAATCATTCATCCTGAAAAAGCGGATTATTCCGCACTGACTCTCGTGATCATCGCGGTTGCTGTTGTCGTGAAGATCGTTCTCGGACGCTATGTGAAGCGTATCGGTGAGAAGGTGAATTCAGATTCTCTGGTGAATTCCGGACAGGACGCGACGCTGGACTCCGTCATTTCGGCATCGACGCTTGCGGCTGCGTTCATCTATATGTTCTTCCATATTTCGCTGGAATCCTGGCTCGGCGCAGTGATTTCCGTTGTCATCATCAAATCCGGAATCGAAATGCTCAGAGACACCCTGAGTCAGATACTGGGAGAGCGTGTGGACAGCGAGCTGTCGCGGACGGTAAAGGAAAAAATTGCGGAGATGGACGGTGTCTACGGAGCCTATGATCTTGTCCTGCACAGCTATGGTCCGGATAAATGGCTGGGATCGGTTCACATCGAGGTAAAGGATACCTGCACGGCAGATGAAATCGATGAGCTCGAGAGAAGAATCGCGCATAAGATATACGGCGAGACAGGTGTCATTCTAACGGGCATCGGCATCTATTCCATGAATACACAGGATGATTTGGCGAGAAAGATTCAGACACGGGTGACAGAAATCGTCATGTCCCACGATCATGTTCTGCAGATTCACGGATTTTACCTGGATGAAAAGGAAAAAACGATTCGCTTTGACATGGTGATCGACTTCTTCGTACCGGACAGGGAGGCTCTTGTGGAGGATGTATGCGGAGATGTCAGAAGAGAATTCCCGGGTTATCAGGTGGTGATCCAGCCGGATACGGATGTGTCAGACTGAATGCAGGGGCATGCAGGCTGCGGGAGGTATAGTTTACAGATCCAGCCGGATACGGATGGGTCAGACTGAGCAAAGAGACACGCGCAGAGGAAGAACCTTGATTAAGTGGGAGGAACATGAGAAAAGCAGTATTTTTTGATCTGGACAACACATTGTACAGCTATGATAACGCCGATGACATGGCACAGAGATCGCTGAACAGATTCTGCGCGCGGCAGTTCGGTCTGTCGGAAGAATTTACCGGGCGGAGAATCCACGAGATCATGGATCAGCTGATCGGGGAGATGGGATGGAAACAGGCTGCCACTCACGACAGGCTGATCCGCTTCAGCCGTTTTCTGCAGGATATCGGGCAGCCGGTCTTCCCGTACGCAGGTATGATGTATGACATTT
Organism: Bilifractor sp. LCP19S3_H10; assembly: GCF_052119185.1. NCBI lineage: Bacteria > Bacillati > Bacillota > Clostridia > Lachnospirales > Lachnospiraceae > Bilifractor > Bilifractor sp. LCP19S3_H10. The sequence goes on along the minus strand of NZ_JBQKFT010000001.1, from coordinate 439,197 downwards.
ACTGGGACACGCTGATTCAGAGTATGACGCCGGAGAAGGGAGTTTACCGGTTTCTTGAGGAACTGAAAAACCGTGGATATTATGTGGCGTGCGCGACCAACATGCTGTCCTGGATCCAGTACAGAAAGGTCCGGAAGCTTGGAATGGGAGGTTTGCTGGAGGATTTGATTACGAGTGCCGAGGTGTGCACGGAGAAGCCGGATCCGGAATTTTTCCGATTCTGCGTGAAAAAAGCGGGATTCCAGCCGGATGAATGTGTCTATATCGGAGACAACTACAGGCTGGATGTGCTTGGCTCGAGAGAAGCTGGCCTGTATGGAATCCTGTATCAGACGGCGGAGCTTGCCGCAAGGCATGAAGGCGCGGAGCCTGGCGCGGCGGTGATCCGGGATTACTCAGAGCTGGAGAAAAACCTGAAGCTGATTGAGATGTAATTTCCGACTCATGAATTGAGAGAAAACAGGAACGGCAGGCAGCAGGAGCGGATATCGCTCACTGCTCGTGCATATTCGTATTCTTGCGTTGCTTTGCCTCCCGCAACTTTACAGGTGTTTTTTTGTGAATAAAATGTGAAAAAGACTTGATTCGACGCGGATTTATGATATGTTAGTAAACAGTGTCTAACCGCGTCATCCGAAAATACTTTTTCAGGATGAGAATTCACATCAGAAAGTTGGTACGGCTGAAATGAAGATATCTTTTAAAATCACCAAAAAGCGAATGCTCTGCTTTGGCATTCTTCTGGCGGCGGCGGTTGTTATGTATGCGATCACCCGATATATGCTCTGGACGCTGCTTCCTTATGCCGGAGTGCTGTTCGTTGTCACGAATATTGATTTTGATCTGAGCGACAGGGTTCCGTGGCTGTGGACGGCGATTCTGTTTGTCCTGAGCTGCAAGTTCACGGAGTTCTGCGTGCAGCATGTAATCCTGGCGCCTGATTTTTTTATCAAGACCTCAAAACATACGCACCTGATGAATGTTCTGCTGATTCTGTCGGTTTATTTCCTGTTTCAGCTGATTCTCAGTCGGCCGTCCTGGTCCGCGATTGCGGCACACTGTGCGCTGACGGCTTTTGCGTACACGAACTATTTCGTATACACGGTTCGTGGAAATGAAATCGTATATTCGGATCTGATCACGGTCGGAACCGGACTGAGTGTCGTCAAGAACTACTCGTTCGTTCTGCATGACAGAGGCGCGTATATCATTATGATGAGCATCCTGTATGTGATGCTTGTCCGGAAAATCAAGGTGAAATACACCTGGCACTGGCTGCAGAGAATCATCAGCGCGGCCCTTATGATTGCGCTTTTCGGCTATGTATTTCAGAAAACTGCGAACACAGAGACCCAGACATGGGAACAGAAAGGAACCTATCAGAACGGCTTTGTTCTGAATTTTGTCCTCAGTGTCCGCGACAACTTTGTCCAGCCGCCGGAGGGTTACTCTGCCAGTGCAGTGAAAAAACTGGAGGATACCTATAAGGACGCGGATGCGGTTCAGAATGTGACCACAAACGAGGAGGTCAAGAATCCGACGATCATCTTCATCATGGATGAGTCCTTTGCGGATCTTTCCGTACTGGGTAATCTGGAGACCAATGTGGGTGACTACATGCCGTTCATTCATTCCATGAGCGAGAACACGATAAAGGGCTATGCCCTGTCGTCTGTTTTTGGCGCTAAGACGCCGAACTCCGAGTGGGAATATCAGACCGGAAATTCCATGGCGTTCCTGCCGTCCGGATCTGTTGTGTACCAGCAGTATATGAACAATACCCCGTTCTCCATTGTATCCACATTAAAAAATATGGGCTACACGACGGTTGCCATGCATCCCTACTACGCAAGCGGCTGGAGCAGAAAGACTGTGTATCCGAAGCTTGGATATGATGAAACGTATTTCATGGATGATCCGGCGGGATTTTTTGATCAGACAAATATCATGCGTGACTATATCACGGATCAGGAGCTCTTTGACAAGATTATCAACCGTTACAACGAGAAAAAAGACGGAGAGAGTCTTCTGATCACCGGCATTACGATGCAGAATCACGGCGGTTACACAGGCACGTATTCCAACTTCACGCCGACGGTAACGGCAGAGCCGGGAATTTTCAGCGATGTCAATCAGTATCTGACCTGCGCGCGGGCGACCGATACCGCGGTGAAAAACCTGGTCGAGTACTTCGAAGGTGTTGATGATCCGGTTGAGATCGTATTCTTCGGAGATCATCAGCCGAGTCTGGACGAGTATTTCTACCGGTATCTGAACGGGAAGGGAATGTCCGGACTGACCATGGACGAGCTGGAGAACTTCTTCAAGGTACCGTTCTTTATCTGGACGAACTATGATACAGATGCGACCACGATTGACTGCACCAGTCTGAACTATTTGTCCACGCTGACGCTGGAGAGAGCGAATATTGAGCTTCCCGCGTACAACAAGTTCCTGGCGGAGATGATGAAGACCGTGCCGGCGATCAATTCCCGCGGATACTATTCGGAGACGACGAAGCAGTTTGAGCATCTGGAAAATGCAATCGGTGACGAGGCAAAATGGATTAAAAACTATAATATACTGGAATACAATTCGATGTTTGACAAGGACAACCGGAGTGATGTGTTCTTCCCCTACATCACCGGGGAGAGCACAGCATCGGATTCGAGTGCAAAGAGCGGAGGAACTGCCGCGGACAGTTCCTCCGGAGATGAAGATGGAGGAACTTCTTCGGGAAGTTCCTCTTCCGAAGAGAGCAAAGAGGCGGCAGGCTGAACCTGCCGCCTCTTTGACCATATGTAATAAGATCAGTGCGAACGTGTGAAATGCGAATATGCGCGAACAGTGAGCCATATCCGCTCACACATTGTGTGAAGCGGTGGGGCTCACGACGCGGCAGACCGACGAAGTCGGTCACCTGCAGGATTGTGGGAGTGCAAAGCGCGGAGCAATCCGTAGCTTATACAGTGTGTGGCACGATTTATCGTATGGGCGTGCACGTATGAGCAAACAACGGGTCAATTCTGCTTCAGGGTGAGATCTCCGTCCTTTACCCAGCCTCTTCTGCGGCAGAACTGATTGATCAGCGGGCAGATGACGGCGGGAAGGATGAAGCAGATCAGAACCAGTCCGATCCAGTCAGTGGCGGTTATCGCTGTCTTTGTCCCGGCAGCGATATCATTCAGCCAGCCCTGGAAGACACCGATCTGTCCGACGAGACCGCAGGTGCCCATTCCGGAATCAATAGCCGGCCCGTTCATCTGCATGCGGAAGACGCAGGTGGCGATTGGTCCGGTTATGGCGGAGGTGACGATCGGGGCAATCCAGACCTTTGGATTTTTCACGATGTTGGGCATCTGAAGCATGGAGGTTCCGATTCCCTGGGATACCAGACCTCCCCATTTATTTTCGCGGAAGGACATCACAGCGAATCCGACCATCTGGGCGCAGCAGCCGGCAACGGCGGCGCCGCCGGCGAGGCCGGTGAGCTGGAGAGCCGCACAGATTGCGGCTGAGGAAATCGGAAGGGTCAGAGCAATTCCGACGACGACAGATACCAGAATGCCCATCAGGAGCGGCTGCAGCTCTGTCGCCCACATGATGAAATTGCCGACCATCATCGCAAGTTTTCCGAGTGGTGGCGCGATCAGGGCGGAAAGGGCGACACCGACACCGATGGTGACGAGCGGTGTGACAAGGATATCGACCTTGGTCTCTCCGGCGGCCATCTTCCCGATTTCTGCGGTAATGATTGCGACAAATAGTACTGCGAGCGGTCCGCCTGCGCCTCCGAGGGCGTTCGAAGCAAAACCGACTGTGATCAGTGAGAAGAGGACCAGGGGCGGGCACTGAAGAGCCCGTCCGATGGCAACGGCCATCGCCGGTCCGCTCATCGCCATGGCGAGGCCGCCTACGGTGTAGTCAACACCGGAAACGGTTGCCACGGTAGCGGAGAGAGCTCCGATGTGAAACAGGGTACCGATGGTGTTGATGATGGTGCCAATCAGAAGAGAACAAAAAAGTCCCTGAGCCATGGCGCCGAGCGCATCGATGCCATAGCGCTTCAGGGATATTTCTATGTTCTTTTTCTTAAGAAACGCCTTGAACTTTTCCATTTTCTTTCTCCTTTTCTTCCTTTCCCCATTTTGTCTGCCGTTCCGATTTTCCACCTGCGCCGGAGCGGCTATTCTGTCAGTGCAGGTGTTCTGTTCAGATACGTGACAAGACACATGTCTGTGCAGATTATATAACACGAGGGAAAGAAAAGTCAATGGAATTGCTGGTGGTGCAACAGAGCGCGAAATGGCGCGGAAGTGCTCATTCCTGCAGGATTGGGAGAGTGCAGCTGTTTTATTTGCGCCGTGTGCGTGTGCCGTGATATACTGTAGACCGAAAAGAGGTGTTTAAGAATGCAGTTTGAGAAATTACAGAAGGATATGATCGCGGCCATGAAGGCTCGCGACAAAATCAGAAAGGATACAATAGCTGCGCTGGTCTCCGGGGCGAAGAAGATCGCGATTGATGAGGGAAGCCGTGACAATATTACGGAGGAGATCACGGATCGGGCGATCATGAAGGAGCTTCGCGCGGCGAAGGAGCAGTATGACAGCTGTCCGGATTCGCGCGCGGATCTGAAGGAGGAGTACAGGAACCGCTATGAGATCATCTCGGCTTATGCGCCGAAGATGATGTCCGAGGAAGAGATCCGGGAGGTTCTGACCGGCAGATTTGCCGATGTCATCGCGACGAAGAATAAGGGTCAGATCATGAAGACGGTCATGCCGGAGCTGAAAGGCAAGGCGGACGGGAAGACCATCAGTAAGGTTGTAGCGGATCTCTGCAAATAAGGTATAACTTAAAGTCCCCTGCGGCCGGTTCGGTCAGCAGGGGATTACTGTGTAGGATTGCGGGAGTGCGAAGCACGGAGCAATCCGTAGCTGATGCAGTATGTGGCACGACTTACCAGATCTGTTTAGAAGGGAGAGCGCCGGCGTATGCGTGATAGAAATGCGGAAATCAGGAAGAATTGCAAGGACGCGATGAAGAAGAGCTATTTGTTCCGGGGACTCGCGGAGGAAGAACTGGAGGTTCTTCTGGACAGTGATTATCTGCGTTTCCGGGAGTACGGAAGAGAAGAACGCATTTTTGAGGAATCGGACCGGCCGAAAGATATCATGGTCCTGGTCACGGGAAATCTTCTGATTGCTCAGGACACCATGAACGGGAAGCGGATGATTTTGTCCAGAATCACGGATCCCGGGGATACCTTCGGGGAGATCTATGTGTTCAAGCAGCTTCCCGCGTATGATATGTATGCGGAGACGATGGAGCCGTCATCGATTCTGATGGTGGCCGCGGATCTGCTTTCCGGGGAATGTGGAGACGTATGTGCGAAGATCGCGGAAAAAATGATGCGGAATCAGCTTGGGATGTTCGCCGCGAAGGCCTATATGATGAACCGGAGACTGCGCATTCTCGGGAGTTCCAGCATCCGGGAGAAGATCGCCAGGCTTCTGATTGAACGGCAGGGTGGCGATAGCCGTGTCCGGGTGATGCCGCGAGAGGAGATGGCGGATTACCTGAATGTGACCAGACCGTCTCTTTCCAGAGAAATCAGCGCGATGGTCCGAGAGGGAATTATCCGGAATGAAGGACAGACCCTTGTCATACTGGATCAGGAAAAGCTGGAGGAGTATGTGTAATTATGTCAAATCTGATCTTTAGCATGAATGCGACGCTTCCAATTTTCCTGGTCATGATGCTCGGATATTTTTTCAGAAAAAAGGATATCATCGGGGAGGCGTTTGCGTCCAGGATGAATACCTTTGTATTCCGGATAGCCCTTCCGGTGAGTCTGTTCGGCCAGCTGGATTCGGTGGACTTCTTCAAGGTGTGGGATACGGAGTATGTCTTGTTCTGTTTTCTGGCGACGCTGGTGAGTGTGGGAATCGGTATTCTGGTCTCGTTCGTATTCCGGGACAGAGAGGTCCGGGGCGAGTTTGTTCAGGGATCCTATCGGAGCAGTGCCTCACTTCTGGGAATGGCATACATTGAGAATATTTACGGAAAGGCGACCATGGGGCCTCTGATGATGCTCGGCTGCGTTCCCCTGTACAATGTGATGGCGGTTCTGGTCCTCTCGCTGATGGGAGGAAGCCCGAAGGGCCTCGACCGAAAGCAGCTGCGCCATGCGCTGAAAGGGATTGTCACGAATCCGATTATCTGGGGAATTGTGCTGGGGTTTGCGTGGGCGCTGACCGGATTGAAGATGCCGGTGATGTTTCAGACAACGATCGAATACATTGGCAGGCTCGCGAGCCCGATGGGGCTTCTGGCAATGGGCGCAAGTCTGAATTTCGGCAGCATCCGCGGCCGGCTGGCTCCGATCCTTACCGGATCGCTCCTGAAGCTGATCGGCTTCGCCGCCCTTTTCCTTCCCGTGGCGATCTGGCTCGGATTTCGGACGGAAAAGCTGATCGCGGCGCTGATCATGCTCGGATCTGCAAGCACGGTTGCCGGTTATGTGATGGCAAAGAATATGGGGCACGACGGTGTTGTGTCGTCGGGAATCGTGATGATCACGACTCTCTGCAGCGTATTTACGCTGACATTCTGGATCTGGCTTCTGCGGTCCATGGGTTTTGTATAAGTGAATATGAGCATTCTCCTTTCGGGAGCCTTGGGGCTGCCGCACGATATTCTGGTGCGGCAGCCCTTTTATATTTAAAAATATTTAAATAAATAATTTGAAATATATTGACATCTGCATTGTGCAGCAGTATAGTAACCCTCGAAACGAAAACCTAAAATTATTTAACTAAATAATTGAAGGTAATTAACGCTAGAATGACGATAAGGAGAATGAAATGGATACATTTGAAAAGGTAAAAGAGATTATCATCGACACATTGAGCTTTGACGGTGACGAGATTCGCCCGGAATCGGATTTCTTCAAGGATCTGAAGGCAGATTCACTTGACGTTGTTGAGCTGATGATGGCCCTTGAAGAAAACTTTGGTATTTCGATTCCGGATGAGGAGCTCCCGAACCTGCATACGGTGGAGAGTGTTGTGAAATATATCGAGGATCACAAGGAAGACTGAGAGCGGACGGACAGGATACGGGGCGCGGACGGGCAGGATACCGGGCACAGACGGACAGGATACCAGGCACAGACGCTCTGGAAGGGACCAGCCGTAGTCGCATTCGTTCAGAAGTCCGGATGATTTTGGAGGGCAGGAATGAGTTATACAGTGGAAGAGCTTCAGATACTGATGGAGAGTTTTGGAAAATCGGGGCTGACCAGATTCCGATATTCGACACAGGAAGAAACTCTTGAATTCAGAAATGAGCCGGGGGCTGGCCATTCCTCTGCTGCGCCGGCCGGCAGGGAAGGAACGCCGGCAGTATATGCGGATACGGATACAAAGACCGGGACAGCGCAGGTACGGGCGGCTTCTGAATCGGATACAGCATCGGCGGACTCCGCGGAAGCCGTTGGAAAAGGTTCCGGATCCGGGACAGGCAGTTCTGCCGGAGAAAAGGATGGAGGAGAAGGCGGGAGCCCGGAAGAGACGGTTTCCGTCAGAGCTCCGCTGGCGGGTATTTTCTACCGGGCATCCAAACCAGGAGAGAAGCCGTATGTCGAGGAAGGACAGAGCGTGAAGAAGGGGGATATCGTCGGACTGGTAGAGGCCATGAAGATGATGAATGAGATCCCCGCTCCGTGCGACGGCATCGTTCGGGAGATCAAGGCAAAGGACGCCGTCTTTACCGGATATGACGCTGTTCTGATGACGATCGGGGAGAATTGAGATGTTCAAGAAAGTACTGATTGCAAACCGGGGAGAAATCGCGATGCGGGTTCTGCGATGCTGTCAGGAAATGGGAATTGATACCGTGACTGCCTGTTCCTCGGAAGACCGGAATTCCCTTCCGGTACAGTTTTCGACAGAGTCTGTGTGCATTGGTCCTGCGCAGGCGGCCGCAAGCTACCTGAATCAGGAGGCACTGATCGAGGCGGCTAAGGCATATCACTGCGATGCCATTCACCCGGGATATGGATTTTTATCTGAAAATGCGGATTTCGCGGAAAAATGTGAGAAGAACGGAATCACCTTCATCGGTCCTTCCTCGCGGATGATTCGGGAAATGGGAGACAAGCAGAGCGCCCGCGCGCTGATGAAAAAGCATGGAGTGCCTGTGGTTCCGGGTTCAGACGGGATTCTGAAAGACTGGAAGGAAGCAGCGGAGGTCGCGGAGAAAGTCGGGTATCCGGTGCTTGTCAAGGCTACGGCAGGAGGCGGAGGACGAGGAATGCGGACCGCCTTTGACGAGTCGGAAATCCGGAACGCCTTTGAAAGTGCGGAGGCGGAAGCAAGAGCTGCCTTCGGAGACGGATCGCTGTATCTTGAAAAACTCATCCTGCATCCGCATCACATTGAGGTGCAGATTCTGGGTGATACAAAGGGCAATATTATTCAGCTTGGTGAGCGGGACTGCTCCATGCAACGGCGGAATCAGAAACTGATGGAGGAATGTCCTGCAAGGATTCTGAATTCCAGACAGCGGGAAGCAATTCACAAGGCAGCGCTCAAGGCCGCCAGAGCCGTTCATTACGTGAGCGCGGGAACCGTGGAATTTGTTCTTGACCGGGAAAATCATTTTTATTTCATCGAAATGAATACGAGGATTCAGGTGGAGCATCCGGTGACAGAGGAGGTGACAGGCGTGGACCTGATCCGGGAACAGATCCGGATCGCCGCGGGCCTGTCCCTCGGGTACAAGCAGAGTGACATTCATTTGAACGGGCATGCCATTGAATGCAGGATCAATGCGGAAAATCCCGCGAGGAACTTCGCTCCGTGTCCCGGGGATGTACCTTTTGTTCATTTTCCGGGCGGCAACGGGGTACGCATCGAGAGCGCGATTTATTCCGGATGCACGGTAAGCCCGTACTATGATTCGATGATCGCGAAGGTGATTGTTCATGCGCCGGGAAGGCTTGAGGCGATCCGGAAGATGAGGGTTGCGCTTGAGGAAATGACGGTCGAGGGAATCGACACGAACATCGATTTTCTGTATCTGATCCTGTTTAATAATGATTTTCTGACCGGGAATGTCGATACGGGATTTCTGGAGAAAAATACGGATGCCATCATCCGCTGGGGTGAAGAAAGCCGGAAAGCGTAAGGTCCGATTTAGGGGAGCAGAGAAATCATGAGTAAGAGTATCCTGGGAACAGTATTGCTAGATGCTAAGGTCAATACGGCGGACGGCATTTTTTTCGGCAGAAGAAAAACTCTTCTGGGTTTCCGGAAGATGCGGGAGAAGAAGACCGCCCGCCGTCCGGTCGGCGAACACCTGACAGCCCTCTTTGACGGAGGAAAATTTTCAGAAGAGTTTGCGCCGGATCTGAAGACAGACGATCCGCTGAGTTTTCCCGGGTATGGCAGGAAGCTTGAGGAGAACCGGAAAATCTCGGAGAAACCGCAGGGATGTGTCGCGGGAGTCGGGAGGATCAACGGAATTCCGGCGGTCGGTGCAGAACTCAGCAGAAATTTCATGATGGGCAGCATGGGAAGTGCTGAGGGAGAAAAACTGACGATTGCGATCGAAGAAGCAGACAGAAGAAAACTTCCACTGATTATTTTTTCTGCGAGCGGCGGGGCGAGAATGCAGGAGGGAATGATTTCCCTGATGCAGATGGCGAAGACGAGTGCCGCGGTGGAACGGTTGCGTGAGCACGGAGGACTGTATATATCGGTGCTGACGAATCCGACTACCGGAGGTGTGAGCGCGAGCTATGCGAGCCTGGGAGATATTACGCTGGCAGAGCCGGGTGCACTGATCGGGTTCGCAGGGCCGAGGGTGATCGAACAGACCATCGGTGAGAAGGTTCCAAAGGGATTTCAGCGGTCTGAGTTCCAGCTGGAACATGGCTTCGTAGATAAAATTGTGCCGAAGCAGGATCAGAAGAAAGAAATCACCCTGATTCTGAAGCTTCACGGGTTCAAGCCGGACAGAAACGGAGACGGAGAATCTGTACAGGAGCGGGATGACGGGAACCGGAATGCCGGAACTTGCGAGGACACCGGACTCGCAGATACCGAAGCTTCGGAGATGACTGCCTCGAATGAAAATCCGGTAACCCTGAATAAGTCTGCCGCGTGTGAGAATACGGAAGCCATACCGGAGATGGATGAGCCCGGCAAGCCGGGCGCGTACGACCGGGTGCGGCTCGTGAGAGATAAGAACCGCCCGAAGATCACGGATTATATCGAGGGGATCTTTGAAGAATTTCTTGAGCTCTCCGGAGACCGGACAGGAAAAGAGGATCCTGCGATTCTCGGGGGTATCGGACTCCTGAATGGAAGACCGGTTACAGTGATCGGACACAGAAAAGGCAAAAATCTGGCCGAGAATATGAAATGCAACTTCGGAATGCCGGAGCCTCAGGGCTACCGGAAAGCGCTGCGCCTGATGAAGGAAGCTGAAAAGTTCGGGCGTCCGGTTGTAACCTTTATCGATACGCCGGGGGCTTATCCCGGGAAAGAGGCGGAGGAAAACGGGCAAAGCGCGGCGATCGCCGAAAATCTTGCAGCTATGAGCGCACTGAGGATTCCGGTGATCAGCATTGTCACCGGGGAAGGAAACAGCGGAGGAGCCCTGGCAATCGGTGTCGGAGATGAGATATGGATGCTGGAGAATGCCGTGTATTCGGTGTTATCTCCGGAAGGATTTGCCAGTATTCTCTGGAAGGATGCCTCGAAATGCAGGGAAGCCGCGGAGGTTATGAGGATGACCGCGGAAGACCTTCTGAATCAGGGAATTGCCGATCGTGTGATTCCGGAGCCGGAAGGCGGCGCGCAGCGGGATCTTCCGGGAATGTGCCGGATTCTCCGGGAAAATCTGGAGACGGAGCTTGAAAAGCTGGAAGAAGAGGACCGCGATTCTCTTGTGGAGCAAAGATACCGGAAATACCGTGAAATCGGCCGCGACGGGAAGAAGACCGGGATCCGGTAACATGGAACAGGTGGCGGCATGTGGAAAAGAAAAAAGACAGGAAATCATACAGACATATGAATGGTATTGAAATCATTGGTCTGGGAAAGGCAGTGCCGGAAACCAGACTGACTAACGAGGATCTCAGGCAATATATGGATACTTCAGACGAGTGGATCCGCAGCAGAACCGGTATTGTGTCGCGGCATTTGTGCACAGGTGAGGAAAGCCTCACGGATCTGGCGACGGAGGCGTCCCGGAAGGCCATGGAGGACGCCGGAATCGCCCCGGAGGAAGTCGGACTTGTGATCTGTGCAACCTGCACCACGGATTACATGGTTCCGTCCGTAGCCTGTGCGGTACAGGAGAATATTGGAATTCCGGGCGGTGTTCCCGCATTTGACATTAATGCGGCGTGTTCGGGATTTGTGTATGGACTCCAGCTGATTTATTCGCTGATGAATGCGGAAGCCGCCTGCCGGTCAGAGCGGAAGTACGCGCTGATGATCGGAGGAGAACAGCTCTCCAAGATGCTGGATTTCTCGGAGAGATCCGTGAGTGTGCTGTTTGGCGACGGAGCGGCTGCGGCGATTGTGCGCGGCTCGTCTCAAAAAAGATTTTTCTGCCACACTGCAGCGGAGGGAGACCGCAGTGCTCTTTATGCGCATACCGTCGGAAGAAATCAGATCCCGGCCATGGAGTACAAGGGCAAAAGGATTGTATCCGAAAACCCGCTTCAGATTACGGAAGCGTATGCGGCAGGAATCATGAAAGACGGCTATCTCAGGATGGATGGCAGGAAGGTATTCCGCTTTGCGGTGCGTGTACTTGCTGCCGAGATCGATCAGATGGCGGAACAGAGCAAAGTCCCTGCGGAAGAGATTGACTACATCGTCTGCCATCAGGCAAACAGCAGAATTATCGACTATGTCCGGAAACAGAAAAATCTTCCGGAGGAGAAATTTTTTATGAATCTGCAGGAATATGGCAATACGTCCGGGGCCAGCATTCCTCTGGCACTGGCGGACATGAAAGACAGAGGGATGTTGAAGCCGGGCACCAGGATCTTTTGCATCGGATTCGGCGCGGGTCTTACCTGGGGCGGCTGCTATCTGGAATTCTGAAGAATCAATGTATAGTGAACCGGCGGGAAAAAGGTCAGAGGTCAGCCTGGCTGTGGCAGACCGCAGGTGAAAAAGCGGTTTTGTCAGCGGCAGGCATGTATACAGAAGAAAGGCACAGAGCATGAAATTTCTGAATGAAATAACAGGAACAAAATATCCGTTTATTCAGGGCGGAATGGCAAATATTGCTACAGGGGAGTTTGCGGCGGCATGCTCGAATGCTGGCGCGCTCGGCATCATCGGCTCAGGTGGAATGAATGTTGAAAAACTGGAAGAAAATATTCACATCTGCCGTTCTCTGACGGATAAGCCTTTCGGAGTAAATCTGATGCTGATGAATCCGGACACCGATCAGATGGCGGATCTGGTCGCGAGGGAGAAGATACCCGTCATCACAACAGGTGCGGGAAACCCTGGAAAATACCTTTCCAGATGGAAGGAAAGCGGGAGTCTGATTTTTCCGGTATCTGCCAGTGTGCTGCTTGCGCTTCGTCTGGTACGGGACGGCGTTGACGGAATTATCGCAGAGGGAACGGAGAGCGGAGGCCATGTCGGTGAGATGACGACAATGACGCTTGTGCCCCAGATGCGGGACGCTCTTCCAGAGAATGTTCCGGTGATTGCAGCCGGAGGAATTGCGGACGGAAGACAGCTTGCGGCTGCTTTTGCTCTCGGTGCATGCGGAGCGCAGATGGGAACCTGCCTTCTGGTGAGCAGCGAATGTCCGATACATAAGAATTATAAGGAAGCAATCCTGAAGGCGGGGGACAATGCCACGGTTGTTACGGGGCGGACGGTGAATTCGCCGACCCGTATCCTGAAAAACAAGATGGCCCGGCAGTATATCCGCAGGGAGAAAGAGGGAGCCGAACAGATGGAGCTGGAAAAATTCACGCTCGGTTCTCTTCGAAAAGCGGTGTTTGATGGAAATACATCTGAGGGATCGCTGATGGCGGGCCAGGTCTGCGGACAGCTGAAGGAAATCCGTCCAGTCGCGAAAATCTTTGAGTCTATCATGCGCGGGGCACAGGAAACAGCCGGGAGTCTTTCAAGGAATATCGCATCCGGGAGCGCGGATCATCAATAAGAGATATAAGAGAAATAAGAGATCAACAAGAGAAATACGGGATCACTAAGGAAAATAAGAAATCAGCAAGCGATCACTAATAAAATAAGAAATCAGCAAGTGATCACTAATAAAATAAGAAATCAGCAGGAGTTCAATAAGAGAAAGGGAGTCAGTCATGAAAACAGCATTTTTGTATGCCGGTCAGGGAAGCCAGCATGCCGGCATGGGCAGGGATTTGTATGAGGCATATCCGGCATTTGCCGAAGAAGTGGACAAGGCGGACGCGGTGCTGAATTTTGATCTGAAGAGAATGATGTTTGAGGGACCGGAGGAGGAGCTCTCGCGGACTGCTTACACCCAGCCGTGTCTGGCTGCCTTTGCCGCGGGAATGACAGCGGTTCTTACCGAACGTGGAATCCGTCCGGATTATGTGGCAGGACTCAGCCTTGGCGAATACAGCGCGCTGCATGCGGCGAGCGTTTTTTCCACCGAGGAGCTGATCCGGATTACGGCATTCCGCGGGCAGGCGATGTCGAGAGCCGGAGAGGGACTGGATACAAAAATGTGCGCCATTCTGGGACTTCCTGCTGAAAAGACGGCGGAGATCGCGCAGAAGGCTGCAAAAGAGACCGGGAGTATTGTGGAAGTATCCAACTACAACGCAAAAGGACAGAATGTAATCTCCGGTTTTGCAGAAGCTGTGACCCGGGCGGAGGAGATTGCAAAGGAAGAGGGCGCGAGAAGATGCATGGAGCTGAAGGTCAGCTCTGCTTTTCATACATCGCTGATGGCTCCCGCTTCCCAGGAGCTTCATGAACTGTTCGGCAGGACAGCGTTCGGAAAAATGAACATTCCGGTTCTTTTCAACACGCTGGGAGGTCCTTCGGACGCGAGAGGAAGACGGATCGATGATACCTCCCTGAGCCCGTCTGCGTACACAGAGGCTGATGGGAAGACGATTGGCGATCTGCTTGAAAAACAGGTGATGTCGAGTGTGAGGATGGCGCAGACGATCGAGTGGCTGAAGGATGCCGGTGTCGAAAAAATCATTGAGATCGGTCCCGGACATGTACTTGCCGGATTTGTCAGCCGGACGGTAAAAGGAATGGAAACCGTCTCACTTGATACGGCGGAGGATGTGGCGGCCCTGTGAGAGCGCGACGGCATTGCATCGTTTACAAGAACCAACAACCAAAAGGCAGTGGGTTTCCGCCTGCAGCAAACGAAAGGATTATATCTATGAATTCAGAAAATCAGACAGCAATAGTAACCGGAGGCAGCGGCGGAATCGGCAGAGCGGTCTGCAGAGCACTCGCTGAAAAGGGAATTCATGTCGTGATCAATTATTCTCATAATGAGGCGGCAGCGAAGGAAACGGAAAGACTCTGCCGGGAATGCGGAGTTCAGACGCTTCTGGTGCAGGCGGATATATCCGACAGCGCGGATTGTGACCGGATGTTCCGTGAGGCGCAGAAGCTGACCGGAAGAATTGATATTCTGGTGAACAATGCCGGAATCACAAAGGACAGCCTGCTGCTGATGATGAAGGAGGAGGACTTCGACAGAGTCATTCACGTGAATCTGTATGGAGCCTTCTACTGTATGAAGAAGGCGTCGAGGATTATGCTGCGGCAGAAATATGGAAGGATTGTCAGTATATCGAGTATCGTGGGAATTCACGGGAATCCGGGACAGGTCAATTACGCGGCCAGCAAGGCGGGGATTATCGGGATGACAAAATCCCTGGCGAAGGAACTTGCCGGGCGGAATATAACGGTGAATGCCGTTGCTCCCGGAATGATCGATACGGAGATGACGGAAGCTCTTTCAAATGCCGCAAAGGAGGCCATGCTTGCGGGGATACCGATGGGACGCGCAGGAAGGGCGGAAGAGGTTGCCGCGGCGGTCGCCTTTCTGGCATCGGAGGAAGCCTCCTATATCACCGGTCAGGTGCTCGGCGCAGACGGCGGAATGGGATGCTGAAGAAGGAACGGCGGAATATAAGACTCTGGCACGGATGGCAGAAGAAGAGGCCGGAGAGGTCAGCAGTACAAGATACCGGAGTGGACGTCAGAAGATAAAGCTGCCGGCGCAGATGGCAGAAGAAGATACCGGAGTGGACGGCAGAATAGATTCTGAGAAATGGACAGATTGGAGAAACACATGAGACGAAGAGTAGTGATTACCGGGCTCGGAATTGTATGCCCGATCGGAAATGACAAGGAAGAGGTCTGGAGCAGTGTAAAGGCAGGCAGATGCGGGATCGGACCGATCACGCTCTATGATCCTGCAGAGCAGAAGGTAAAGCTTGCCGGTGAAGTAAAAGATCTCAAATTGGACGACTACGTGGATAAGCGTGAGGCACGGAAGATGGACCGCTACACGCAGTTCGCCATGGTGGCGGCGAAGCAGGCGATGACCGATTCCGGTCTTCTCGGGCTCGATGAGCCGAGAGACAGATGGGGCGTCATCATGTCGAGCGGCATCGGGGGCATCGGAACGATCGAGAACGAAAAAGTTCGCGGCATGGAGAAGGGCTATGACCGTGTATCGCCTTATTTCATACCGATGTCAATTGCAAATATGGCGGCCGGTCACATCGCAATTGAATACGGACTGCACGGAATGTGTACCTCTGTCGTAACCGCATGTGCCAGCGCGGCAAATGCGATCGGAGAATCCTTTCGGCATATCCGTGATGGATACGGCGATGTCATGGTAGCCGGAGGAGCCGAAGCGGCAATCACGCCTCTGTGCATGGGAGGATTCACGTCCCTGAAGGCACTTACGACTGCTGCCGATCCGGCGCGCGCATCAATTCCGTTCGACGCAGAAAGAAGCGGATTCGTCATGGGCGAGGGAGCCGGCGCACTGATTCTCGAGGAATATGAGCATGCCAGAAAACGCGGAGCTCAGATTTACGCGGAAATTGTGGGCTATGGAGCAAACTGTGACGCTTATCACATTACGGCGCCGTCGCCGGAAGGGACCGGAGCAGAGCAATGCATGCGTCTGGCAATGGAGGATGCGGGTATCTCACCTGCAGAGGTAGATTATATCAATGCACACGGGACATCCACAAAGATGAATGATTCCTGCGAGTCAGCGGCGATCCGCCGGATCTTCGGCGACGATGTGAAACGTGTCCGGGTAAGCTCCACAAAATCCATGACCGGTCATCTTCTGGGCGCGAGCGCAGCGGTTGAAGCAGTGATCACAGTGGAAGCAGTTCAGAAGGATTTCGTTCCGCCTACGGTGAACTACAAGGTACCGGATCCGGAATGCAGTCTGGATGTGGTTCCGGGAAATGGCTATCCGATGAAAATCAGCTATGCCCTTTCGAACTCCTTCGGATTCGGCGGACATAACGTCACCCTTGTATTTCGGAAAGCATAAGACGGCTCCGATGAAAGAAAAATAAAAACCGGTCATGGCATTATGCCATGGAAATGAGTGAAAATCAGATACATACGCAGCTTTATTCAAGTGAGAGAAAAGAGCAGAAAACCATGCAATTTAATTCAGATGAAATAAAAAAAATACTTCCCCATCGCTACCCGTTTCTGCTGGTGGACCGGATCACGGCTTGTGAGCCAGGTAAGTATGCAGACGGCCGCAAATGCGTCTCGGTGAACGAGATGCAGTTCTGTGGACATTTTCCGGTACAGTCGGTGATGCCGGGCGTTCTGGTCCTTGAGGCTCTTGCGCAGACCGGTGCCGTCGCACTGCTTACGGAGGAGGAGAACAAGGGCAGGCTTGTATTTTTCGGCGGTGTCAGACAGGCGCGGTTCCGCAGACCGATCATACCCGGAGACGTCATTGAGATGCATTGCGAGATAATTGGAAGAAAAGGCCCCATAGGCTTTGGGAAAGCAGTCGCCACTGTAGATGGCAAGACTGCTGTGACGGCAGAACTCTCTTTTGCAATTACAGACCCGAAAGAATAAATCAGAACTCTGAACGCAGAATGATTTTCCATTTACGATGCAGAATCAATTTTCATTCACAACGCAGAGTGAAAGATCCGAAGGCGATATGGACAAATTGCGCAGAGATTCCTGATGTGCTAATATTTAGTGTATAAGCTCTTCGAAAACGCAGACAGGGCTCGTCGCACGCGAAGCGCGCGTAAGAGACTGTATGCGATTTCGAAGGCAACAGGTATGAGCACGAAGTGACGCGTAAGCGGCACGGAAGTGCTCATACCTGTAGGATTGCGGGAGTGCGGAGCACGAAGTGACGCTGGGACTTATACAGTGTATGGCACGATGTATCGTATGGGGATTATTATTTTTTTCACAGTTCGGGGGAGGTATTTATGATTTCTGTAGGAGATGAGCTACAAGAAAAAGCAAGGAAGACGAAGGAGCTTTTCACAGAGGTGTATACAAACTTCAAGCTGCACTTTTACAGGGAGGTGTTCCGGAATTTTGACAACCGTGAGGCGACGCTCACCACGGTGGAAACCTTCTGCATGGAAGTAATCTATGCCATGAAGAATCCGACGATCAATGAATTCGCCAGTTTTATCCAGATCTCGTCGCCGAATGCCGCCTATAAGGTGAACAGTCTGATCCGGAAGGGATATCTGCAGAAGATCAGGTCCAGGCAGGATCACAGGGAGTATTACCTTCAGGTCACGCAGAAGTACATCGATTACTATAATGTCAGCAGCTCGTATGTAGACAGAGTTCTGGACAAGGTTGAGGGCAAGATGAGCGAGAAAGAGATCGAGGATTTCTATCATACCCTGACAATTATCCAGGAGGAGCAGATGAAGGATGTACCGTTCTACAGCAGAGATCGGGAAGTAATGCCAGGAGATAATGCAGAATAAAACGGAACAGAAAAGACAGAGTAGAAAAGACAGAACAGAAAAGACAGAGTAGGAAGGACAGAGTAGCTAAAACAAGACAGATAAAACAGAATAACGAGATAAAACACGCTGCGCGAGTTTTATCTCGCTATCGCGACGCTCGCCGCACACGAATACTTCGCATTCGGCTGCGGCTCACTGTTCGCGTAAATAAAACGGAAGTCCTGTATAGTTGAAATTGAAAGGGGGATACTATACAGGACTTCCTTTGATGAAAGTGAAAGGATTTATATGAAAGCCATAGTAAATGGCTGTGGCTGGCCGGTTAGATGCAGTGCAGTGTCGGACATCTGATAATCCAACACACTCCTGCGGAGCATTGCGTCAGGGATTGTAAAAACCCCGGATCACCGCTTACGAATAACCTTGTTTCATTTATGTTTGTAGAATACACCAGTATTTGTTATAATACATGCCAGGTACTTTAAAAAAAGAAGACATTTTTTGCGGAGGAGGATGTATGCTTCCATTATATACTGAGACTAAGAATAATTTGCAGATTGAGCTGAGGCAGTCCGTTCATGCTTCTCCACATCTTCACAAATCGCTGGAGTTTGTATATGTCATGAAGGGTACGCTGGAGCTCGGGGTAGGAGATATGCTGTACCACATGGAGGAAGGTGATCTGGGCATTGTCTTTCCGGAGCTGATTCATCATTATCAGGTATTCGACAGCTCTGAGTGCATGGCATATTATCTTCTTGCTTCGCCTTCCATGGCAGATGCTTTCGGGTCTGTCATGCAGCAGAAATCTCCGGAATATCCGGTTATCGCAGCTGAAAATGTGCATCCGGATATTCGTTATGCGCTGGATACTCTGTACAAGCTGGACCAGGGAAGCTCTCTCTATTATAAATGGCGGCCGGAAGGCTCTCCGGAAAACAGGATCCGGGAGGTTCTCCAGCAGGCATATGTGAATGTGATCATGGCGAGATGTTTGCCATGTATTACACTGATTGACAAGTCCATGGTAGGCAGCGACGATATCATTTACCGCATGGTTTCGTATATTACCGGAAAGTTCAGGGAACCGCTCACGCTGACGCAGATGGCGCATGATCTCGGAATCAGTCCGTATGCGCTGTCCAGAATTTTTTCCGGAACCTTCCATCGGAATTTCAATCAGTATCTGAATGAAGTCCGGCTGGAATATGCCGCGGAGCTGCTTCACCGGACCGATGAGCCGATTACGGACATTTGTATGGATGTCGGGTTCGGCAGTCAGAGAACCTTTAATCGTGTATTTATGGAACATTTTCACACTTCTCCCCGTGAATTTCGCAGTCATCAGTGGGCGGCCGATGAGGCGCACGGCCGGGGCAAGGATACTGAAACGAGGAGAGCGTAACCGGAGGGGAAACCAGCGGTGAACGGCTGGAAATGCAGTGGTGAACGGCCGGAAATGCAAGGTTGACAGAATTGTAATATCGGGTATAATCTAATTGCGAGCAATTAATTGCTGCGCTTGAAGGAGTTTTTGAGAATGAGTAAATATGATTGTATCCGGCTGGAAAATCAGCTTTGTTTTCCGTTATATGCAGCCTCGAAGGAGGTTGTGCGAAGATATAAACCGATCCTCGATGAGCTGGATCTTACATATACCCAGTACATTACCATGATGGTTCTCTGGGAGAAGAAGCAGACGAATGTCAAGGAGCTTGGCAAATGTCTGTTTCTGGATTCCGGGACATTGACGCCGCTTCTGAAGAAACTGGAGCAGAAGGGATATATCATCCGACATCGCTCGACCCATGATGAGCGCAACCTTATGGTGCAGATTACGGAGCGCGGCGAAGAACTGCAGGAGAGGGCGGTTCAGGTTCCGAAGAAGATGGAAAAGTGTGTGAATCTTGAGCCGGATGAGGCAAAGGAACTGTATCGGCTGCTTTACAAGCTTCTTGGAGGAATTGAAGAGGATTGAGACGGGCAGCTGACGGAGACGTATCATGGATGAGGAGAATGAATATTATATACAGAGCAGCTGCATGGCATGCGGGAAGTGCATCACCAGGTGTCCGCAGCACTGTATTGATCTGAAGGGCAGCATGGCGGTGATCCGTCAGGAGGACTGCAGACACTGCGGAGAGTGCAGAGACATATGCCCGGTAGGGGCCGTGGCGGTATTTGACTGAGGAGTCTGTAGGGTCGGGCAGACTGAACTCGGATCTGGGAGATGCAATTCCGGGTTGATTCTGAGAGTGCCTAAGGCAGTTTTGAATTGGATAAATAAACTGGATAAAAAAACTGGATAAAAAAGAGGGCTTTTACGCGATGGAATTCGTGTGAAAGTCCTCTTTCTATGTCAGAGTGTATTGTCAGGTCAAGGCGCGGTCTGCCCTCCATGTAGGAGTACGTTAGTCAGGCTAAGGCGCTGCCATCCTCCGTGCCGGAGAGTATGATCAGGTCAGACGCTGCCTGTCCCTTTGGTCAGAGGATGTCGTCGCGCTTAATATATCCGGGCTTTTCCGGAGTTCCGATGATCTCCTTCGCGTGGATGATCTGCGCCCATTTGTCGACAACCTGATTTTCGATATGTACGTCCTTGCCGATCCTGGAATATGCGAGGACGACGCAGTTCTTCACAATAGCACCGTCCTCGATGGTTACACCACGGCCGATGACGCTGTTTTCCACAAGGCCTTTAATCGAGCAGCCGTTAGAGACAAGGGAGTTCCTTACCTCAGCCTGCTCGTAATACTTTGTGGGTGCGGCATCACTGGTAACGGTGTAGATGGGCCAGTTATCATGGAAGAGGCTGTTGGCGTTGTCTACATCGATCAGATCGAGATTCGCCTCAAAATAGCTTTTGAAATCGGTAACCGTCGCGAAATATCCACGGTGAGCGACACCTCTTACATCCAGATCATTTACCTCGGAGTTGATGAACTGTGAGAGGGTGTAGATTGAGGAGAGCTTCTGGGCTTCCCGGACCAGAGAGATGAACAGATCTCTCTTCATTACGTAGGTATCCATGAATATGTTCTTCGCGTTGGCGGTTCCGGTGTTGCGCTCGATGGAAAGAACTCCCTTCTGCTTGTTGAGGTCGAGGGTGTCGCAGTGCAGATAGTTTTCCTTTGCGTTATTTACATGGTGATACAGAAGAGTAATGTCCGCGCCGGAAGCGACGTGCTGTTCGAGAAGTTCATTGTAGTCCTGCGTATATACCATATAGCTTGGCGCGATAATGACATACTCCTGTCCCTTTCTGGCGATGATGTTCATGTTCTCGGCAAATGCCGCAATATCTGTATTATATACATCATTGGCAGTGCTGTTGTCAGAGAATAGAAGCTGGAGCTTACCCTTCTTGGAGTTGATGTTGAATGAACCTTCATTGCCCAGGTGCTCAGCCAGAGAACGCGGATTCTCTCTTACATAAACCTGAATATTATCGATACCGCTGTTGCTCATATTGGAAATCGGAAAGTCGATGACCCGGTATCTTCCGGCGAAGGAAAACGCGCCCATAGGCCGATAGTCCTGCATTCCCGCGATCTTGATATGATTGGCGGACGAAGTAATAATTCCAAATGCGGTTGCCATGATTTATTCCTCCCCCTTTACATTCTTTGCGACAAGCTCAATGTTTTCGCTGTTGGCGTCACCGACAACGGCGTTCGGGCCGATCTTGACATTGTTTGCTACGAGGGCGCGTGTGACAACAGCACCTTCTTCCACGACAGCGCCGGGCATCAGAACCGTATCTGTGACCTTCGCGCCGGGCTTCACGACAGAACCGGTGAAGAGAACAGAACGTGTCACAGAACCGTCAATCTTGCAGCCCTGTGTGATGAAGGCGGTTTTGATCTGCGCGTTCGGTCCGATATACTGCGGGAGTGCGGAGGCATCCTCTGTGTAGATCTTCCATTCGGGATCCTCAAGGTTCAGACCGCTCTTGTCATCCAACAGATCCATATTCGCCTCCCAGAGAGAGTCGATGGTTCCGACATCCTTCCAGTAGCCCTTGAACTGGTACGCCCACAGGGACTTGCCGTCATTGAGAAGCGTGGGGATGATGTCCTTTCCGAAGTCATGGCTGGAATCCGGATTCTTCATGTCTGCGACCAGAAGCTTGCGGAGAAGTTTCCAGTTGAAAATGTAGATGCCCATCGATGCAAGATTGCTCTTGGGCTCCGCCGGCTTCTCTTCGAACTCCATAATTTTGCCGTTTTCATCGGTATTCATGATACCGAAACGGCTGGCCTCCTTCATCGGTACGCCGATGACCGCAATGGTGGCGTCTGCGTTGTGCTCCTTGTGGAAGGCAAGCATGTTGTCGTAGTTCATCTTGTAGATGTGGTCGCCGGAGAGAATCAGAAGATATTCCGGATCATAGGAATCGATAAAATCGATGTTCTGGGAGATGGCGTCTGCTGTTCCGCGGTAGACATCGAGATCCGCATCGGCCTTTTCACGAGGCGGCAGTACGAACACACCGCTTCCGTTGGAATCGAGCCCCCAGCGACGGCCCTGTGCGACATAACTGTTCAGCAGTACCGACTCGTACTGTGTCAGGACACCGACAACATTGATGCCGCTGTTGGCGCAGTTACTCAGAGGAAAATCAATAATGCGGTATTTTCCGCCATAAGAAACTGCTGGCTTGGCAACCTTGTTCGTCAGGTCTTTCAGACGGCTTCCGCGTCCGCCGGCCAGGATCATGGCCAGCATATTATTTTGACTCATAAAATGAACCCCGCTTTCTTTGGAAATTTCGTGAACATCCATCTTATATGCAGTGAACATCTGTGTTTGTAGGGCAGAAGGATGTTTTGATATAATTATACAATATTTACAGTGCGGGGTAAATGTTTTTGATACAAAATATTGAAGTACAAGTGCATGAAAACTGTGTTAATTATGTATAACGCATAATGAACGGCAATATTTGAGTGGAAAAAAGAGCATTAGTTATAATTTTCAAGGGGAGTATTTGATGGAGCGTGGGCACAATTCACAAATATTAGTGCTTATATATGGGCGTTAACAACAATATTTTATTAACAGCAAGCTCTTCAGGGCTTTTATCTGAAAAAACAGACGCGGGCAGAGGAAAGCCGGATCAACTGCAGTTAGGTGATGGTAAACATGGGGTGATTTTGGTATAATATACCGGCGCGTGAACGTTTGCATTTACATATGGTTATCATGTTTGTATTTACATGCGTTTATTGGCGCTTTTTTATTAAAGAAATGTTAATAAGGGAGAAGAAGGGTAATATGAAGCAGTTATATACGCCATGGGGGATGGCGCTGAACAGGGATCATGTGCTGGAGGAGTATCCCAGGGAGCTTCTGAGGCGGAAGAGTTATATGAACCTGAACGGGTATTGGGATTATGCGATCACGAAGGGGGAGGAGAAGGTTGAGAAGTTTGTGAGCCGGATTCTGGTTCCTTTTTCCCCGGAGAGCGTGCTTTCCGGCGTGTCCCGTCAGCTGATGCCAGATGAAACGCTGTGGTATCACAGATATCTGCCGGAGCTTTCGGGACGAGACCCCCGACACAGGATCATTCTGCATTTCGGAGCGGTGGATCAGTGCTGCGAGGTGATGATAAACGGAAAGAGCGTCGCAAAGCATGTGGGCGGATACCTGCCGTTCTGGCTGGATATCACAGACTATCTGAAGCCGGTTTTATCGGAAAAAAATCATCACACAGACGGTTGTTTTACGGAACGTCAGGAAACAGCAGGAGAAGAGTTTCGGGAAAGAAGGGGAGAAGAAACTCAGGATGACGGTGTATTTCAGACAGAGAGCGACAGAGATCTGTACAGCAGCGGAAGCACCGAGGGAGACGGGGCGGATGAGCTGATCGTAAAGGTCAGGGATTTCAGTGATACCTCCTTTCACGCCCGCGGGAAGCAGAGACTGAGACGCGGGGGAATGTACTATACGGCGGTCAGCGGCATCTGGCAGACGGTATGGATGGAGGAAATTCCAGGTCAGCACATTGACAACATTGAAACAGTCCCGGATATCGAACACGGATATGTGAGTATTCTGGTGGAATCGGAAGTCGACCTTCCGGTGCGGGTGAGAATCCGGCGGCCGATCATCGCGCAGGATGAGACCTGTGAGATTGAAGAGGATACACTTCTTCAGGGAGTGATCGTCGCGGGCATGTCCAATCACTGGATGAATGTGAGAATCCCGAAGATGAATCTGTGGAGCTGCGAGGAACCCTGGCTGTACTTTTTTGACGTGACGATGGGTGAGGATCTGGTCTCCAGTTATTTCGCGATGCGGAAAATTTCACTGGAGAAGGATGAAAGGGGAATCCCCAGGATTTACCTGAACAACCGGGAAATTTTTCTTCGCGGCGTTCTGGACCAGGGGTACTGGCCTGACGGTATCTATACGGCTCCGTCAGACCGGGCTATGATCTTTGACCTGACAGAGATGCGAAGGTTCGGGTTTAACTGCGTCAGGAAGCATGCAAAGATCGAGCCGGACCGGTGGTATTATCACTGTGATCGTCTCGGCCTTCTGGTCTGGCAGGACATCGTCAGTGGAGGAGAAGCATACAAGGACTGGTTCGTGACCGAAGCCGGCACGCTGCTTTCGTGGATGAATGTGCGCGTCAGTGATCAGAAGGAAAAGCTGCTCTCACGGGAAAATGAAGCGGGCAGGCAGGAATTCCGGAGAGAGATTGTTATGACCGCGGAGATCCTGAAGGAGCATCCGTGCATTTTTGCCTGGACCATCTTCAATGAGGGATGGGGGCAGTTTGAGACAAAGGAGTGCACCGACCTCCTCAGGAGGACGGATCCGCATCATCTGATTGACTCCGCGAGCGGATGGTTTGACCAGGGCTGCGGAGATTTCCGAAGCGTGCACTATTACTACCTTACGTTTCATGTGAAGCCGGAAGCAGACAGAGCGTTTGTTCTGTCTGAATTTGGAGGACTTCCCTTCCGGATCCCGGATCACAGTGCGGGCGAGGGAGCCTACGGTTACGGAACCAGATATCAGGACCGGGAGGAGTATCTGAGAGCCTTCCACGCTCTGATTGACCGGATGGAGGTCTGCCGCGAGGAAGGACTCTGCGCATATGTTTATACACAGTGGACTGATGTTGAAGATGAGGTAAATGGAATCTATACCTGGGACCGGAAGATCCGAAAGGCGGATACCCTGCTGGAGGCCGGGTACAGAGAGATCTGAAATAAGAAAAAGAAAGAAGGTATGAAAAATGGCAATGAATCCGATGATGTTGATGAAACTGAGAGAGAGGATGCAGCTGTTTCAGAGCCAGCATCCGAAGTTCCAGCTGTTCCTGAGCGCGGTGGGACAGCAGGCAATTGAGACGGGCACGATCATTGAGGTGAAGGTGACCCGTCCCGACGGGAAGGAAATGGTGACAAATCTGCGCCTGACAGAGGACGACGTGGAGAGTATCCGGATGGTTTCTGAAATGCAGAAGTGATCTGAACCTACAGCCGGACGGATCATTGTGCGGAGAACATCCGGATGCCATTTTCAGACCGGTGATGGTACCATGAAATCCCTGTCTGAAAAGCTCCGAATGAACGGCAAGAAGAGAGACAGGATTCAGTCGTTCTCTATTTCGATATCTCCGTTGTCTGTCTGTGCATTCATTTTCTGAGAGCCGCTGCCGACGCGGATAGAACCTGCATCGTAGTCGCTGTCACCGATCGAGGTTTCACCGGAATTGGTGTATGCGGATATGGTATAATTCCGTATATTGTCGGCCAGATTGACATCGATGTCACCATTCGCCGTCTCCAGAGTAGAGGTGGCGAAAGTGATTCCTTCCATATTAATATCGCCGTTTGAGGAAGACGCGGCAAGGCTTTTCCCTGTGCAGCGGTCGAGCTCCAGATCCCCGTTGCTGCTGTTGAGGGTCAGGGAATCGACGTTCAGTGTGCGTCCGGTGTCTATGGTGATGTCGCCGTTCCCGGAGGAGAGAGAGATCTCCTTAAATTTGGAAAGATCCTTCGGAACGGTGAGAACCAGAGAAGCATCTGAGGAACGCGAATCCTTTGATTCCGGTTCTGTCGCGGTCAGAACGCCGTCTTTTACAGAAAGAGACGGGCATTCCTCTTTCACCCCGCGGTAGACCATGGAATATCCGCTTCCGTTCTGAAGCTCAATGTCCGCCTTGCTGAGATTAAGATCAATGCTGTCAAAGGCGTCGAGATTTCTGCGAATGGTGGTCTGGTTCGGCGGAACGTAGGTGAAGTAGAAGCTGTCTCCGGTCATGGTGAGAGACAGGTGGCCCGGACTTACATGCTTCCAGGTTCCGAAGCAGATGGCAGCCACCGTTGCGGCGGAAATCAGTGCAAGATAGATGCTGCGCTTTTTTTTCATTCGTGTGATTCTCCTTTCGTTCCGAAAATCGATTCCAGCAGATTGCGGATGACGGCGGCGATCGGCCAGATGATCCAGCTGATGGCCCAGGTGAAGGTCAGGAAGCTGATGATCAGATACAGGCAGGTGATGGTCGGCCAGTAGACGGACATGATCGCCCGCACGGCTGGATTTCTGAATTCGATTCTTCCGCTTTTGGCGGAGGAATATCCGGAAGCAGTGAAGGTGCCGCTCAGATCGAGAAGCCGGCTGCAGCTGTTGACTCTTGAACTGCTGACGGTGAGCAGAAGGACGGCAAGAGCAACCATGAACAGCAGGATGACGACGCCGGAGGCGGAAGCAATGGCTCTTTTGTCCAGAAGAGCCAGAAAGACAAGCGGGATGTAGCAGGTGCAGAACAGCAGCACGGCGATGGTCCGCTGAAGAATAATGCTGTCGTGGGTGCTGCGCCGGAGGTCGTTGACCATTCCGGCTGTTGCGTAGTCAATGGTGCAGGGCTCGTTTTTCAGAAAGCTCCATCTGCCCATGCGAAGGCTGCTGTACACATGGAGTGTGACACAGGCGGCAATCGCACCGAGCAGGAAGAAGATTCCGGC
Source organism: Bilifractor sp. LCP19S3_H10 (assembly GCF_052119185.1). Taxonomy (NCBI): domain Bacteria; kingdom Bacillati; phylum Bacillota; class Clostridia; order Lachnospirales; family Lachnospiraceae; genus Bilifractor; species Bilifractor sp. LCP19S3_H10. The sequence continues at coordinate 412,194 of NZ_JBQKFT010000001.1, read as the reverse complement.
GGCCATAAGAGCGAGGGAACCCGTTCCCGCTGAGGCTGTCAGAATGATACCACAGGGGCTGATAATGGCAAAAAAGGTTGCAAGTCCATGCAGCAGGGCGTAATGGGAGCTGTCGTCGAGATACCGTTCCGCGTCTTCAGCGGATACCTGGTGTGCCTTCTGCATCGCCAGATTCTGTTCATTCAGAATCTGGCTGATTCCCAACGCGTCTGCCAGCTCTTCGAGATTGCCGAACTCTGAAATAACCTGGGCGACGGCTTCATTATCTGATTTCCCATCATTGATCAGTTCCGTATATTTGTCCTCCATCATCTGGCCGAGCTCGCACTTGGCACGGATGACTTCGGGAGTGTTCGGAAGATTGGCAAACATCGATTCGAGATAGTTGCGAATAGTATTCATGATTCATTCTCCCTTATAAAATGTTCGATCACATTCTTGGTAAGTTTCCATTCGTCACACTTTTCCCTGTAATATTTCCGACCGGCTTCTGTGATCCGGTAGTAGGTCCGGCGTTTTCCGTTGTCCGCGAAACCCGGATAGGATTCGATATAGTTGTTCTTCTCCATGCGGGTAAAGGCGGAATACAGAGTGGTTTCTTTGATAATGTAGGCATCTGCGGTTATCGTGCGGATTTTTCTGGAGATTTCGTAGCCGTAGGATGGCTCGTCCAGAAGCAGACACAGGATGATCGTGTCGTTGTAGCCGCGGATGACATCACTGCTGATTCCCATCGGCACCTCCCTTCTGTCAGGAAAAAATATCATGCATCCCGGGGATTGTTCGGAGGGGTGAAGATACATTGTCTGACGTATTACGACTGTCGTAGTATCTTTACAAGGTAAATGTACTACGACAGACGAAGTATGTCAAGATGAAAGATAAAACCAGCGAATCTTTTGCTCACGGTATATCTGGAAGTCTTGTCCTGCCGGTTTTTGCGTGGCGGTTTTGTGCGGATCAGAAGGGACGTGAAAAGGCGGAATGCGGATTCGGCAATGAAAAGAAAATGCGGATTCGACAATGAAAAGAAATTGACAGTCGGCATAAGCATGGTATTCTTTATGTCGGATATCGCACAATCGAACACCAGACTTGAGTCGTGGGAATAAACCGGGTACTGCGGGCAGAAATTCTGACAGGAATCGCAGGCAGAGAGAAGAGGATGATCAGTATGTACGGGATAGAATCACCAAGGAACAGGTATAAGACAGCATCAGCGGCATCTGCATCGACGGAGGAATGGAATCGGGCATTGTCCTATCTCAGGAGATATGCGGAGAATTCCCTGGCGTATCTTTCGCTGGAGCCGGACAAGGAGTGGCTTTTCTCCGAGGAGCCGGAGGGAATGATCAGCTTTGCCAGATCAGGGAACACGATTGTCGTCTGCGGTGATCCGGTCTGCGCAGATGAGGACTTCCCCGAAATGCTCCGGGTGCTCCGTTCCTTTGCGGCGGCAGAGAGAAAGCATCTGGTGTTTCTTATGACGGAGGAAACACATGTTGCGGAATATCAGGCGGAGGGCTTCGGCTGCTTTAAGAGCGGCGAAGAGGCGGTTTTTGATGTGCAGTCCTGGTCCATGCGGGGCGGGAAATGCGCCAAGGCAAGATCCTCCTGGCATACGGCGGTGAATTACGGGCTCAGCGTGCAGGAGTACAGGCCGCAGGAGAAGCGAGATGCGGAGATTGAGCGGCAGTTCCATGAGATCACGGATGCCTGGCTTGAGGAAAAACATACGGCGAGGCTTCAGTTCGCGGTCGGGAGTCTGATGCTGGATCACCCCTGTGACAAGAGATACTTTTACGCTTCCGATGCGGAAGGCACAATCCAGGGGATCAACGTGCTGAATCCATATCTCGGCGGAAAGGGATGGATTGTGGATATCATGCGGAGGCGGGAGGGATGCCCGCACGGTGTGATGGAGCTGCTCTTTCATGATATCATGGAGATCCTGAAGGCGGAGGGTGTGTCACAGGCAAGCCTCGGGGTCGCGCCTTTTTTCAACACGAATGACGGAGATCACCCGCGGCTGATTGAGAAGGCAGAGCATTATATCTATGAAAATATGAATTATATCTACGGCTTCAAACCTCTGCATGCCGCGAAGGATAAGTTTAATCCGCAGTGGAAGAATATCTATGTCGTCTGCTATCCGAAGCATATGTCTTTCTGGATGGAAGAGGCGGCCTTTGCCGTGCTGGATTCCCAGGGATTCAGCGACTATGTGCACGCGTTCCTGGAGATGCGGAAGGTGCAGCACGAGGAGAAGGTGGATCGCAAGAAGGAACAGCGCAGGGAGAAGGTGGACCGCAAGAAGGAACAGCACGAGGAGAAGGCAGAGTGAAAGAAGGAGCAGCGTGGAAAGAAAGTGGAGCACAAGGAGGAGCATCACAGGGATGACAGAATTGAAAAAGCTTCATGTAAATAACATTGATATATCCTACGAGGAGGCCGGGGAGGGACGTCCCATGGTCCTGATCCATGGTAACGGGGAGGATCATACGATTTTTGACCGGACGGTTCAGATTCTGGAGAAAAAATTCACCTGCTATCTCCCGGATTCGCGGGGCCACGGAAAGAGTCACTGGATCGGAGAGCTTCATTACAGGGACATGGCGGAGGATCTGGTGCAGTTTCTGGAGAAGCTGAATCTTCATAATGTTGTGGTGGTCGGCTTTTCCGACGGCGGCATTATCGGTCTGATCGCGGCGAGCAGGACGAGGCGGATCTCTTCACTGATTGCGTGCGGCGCGAATACGCGCCCGGAGGGACTTCACGGACTGTTTCTTCTCGGATCCCGGATTCTTCATTTTTTCGGAAGAAGTCCTTTGATTCGACTGATGATAAAAGAACCGGATATCCGTGATCAGGAGCTCCGGCAGATCCGGGCGGACACGCTGATCGTTGCGGGAGAGCATGATCTGATCCGGAAAAGCGAGACTGACCACATTGCTGCGGAGATCCCTGGAGCCGCGAAGCTTATTTTGCGCGGAGAATCCCACGGAAGCTACATCGTACACAGCGAAAAGCTCGCAGACATCATTCTGCGATTTTTGAATAAGCGGAAGGTTGTGAACGAAAGCTGAAACGGCAGCTGAAACAGAAGCTGAAACGGCAGATTCAGTCAGATGGCCGGATATGTCCGATTGACAAACGAAATCCGCCCGATATAATCAAAAAATAGAAGACGATATGAAAATGCACCGGGATATAAGTATACGGAAGGCAATATTGTCAGAACTGCCGCCCATATTGGACGGCAATGAATAAAAATATAACAGGAAGAAAGAACTGCCATTCCATATCAGCTCTTTGAAAATGCAGACAGGATTCTGGCTCGCGAAGCGCTCATAAAAGCCGGAATTGATTTTGAGGGCACAGGTATGGGCGCAGAGCCGCTTGACCAGTGACAGCAGCCGTATCTTCCGGAAAGGAGACGTAACATGGAAATCACGTATAAGCGTGCGTCGATGAAAGACATTGACGTTCTTGTGGACACCCGGCTTGAGGCGCGGGATCATTCTGATAAAACGGAGGATTCTGCATCCATGATGCGTCGCCGCCGGCAGGCCTACAGTTACTTCCGGAGAAATCTGTCCGAGAATCAGAACGTGGCATATATTGTCTACAATGGATCTGAGATAGCTGCCTTCGGAGACGTCATTTTTTATCATCGCCGTCCGTTGTTCAATCAGAATAAGGAACGGGCATATATCTCCAATCTGTATACAAAGCCGGAATACCAGGATACGGAGATTCCGTTCCGGCTGCTCGATCTTCTCGTACTTGCTTCCCTTGAGAACGGAGCGGAGGAGATCACGGCTGACAGGGAAATCGCGTCGGATCCACTCTACAGAAAGTACGGCTTTACCAGAAGGGATTCCGGGTGGAGCCTGGTCGAGTATGCGTGAGATCATATGAAAAATATCCGCGCGAGAGGCAGCAGAGGCAGCGGTGTAAAAATAGATATGCGTCGGATGGCGGAGTCAGTTGTGAAAGCCGCGGGTTGCCGTGTGCCTTTCACTTCCGCACGCGTGCAGGCATTCCCCGGAGCAAAACCCGGGGAAAAATTTTTAAAAGAAATTAGCACTCACTTATTGACAGTGCTAACAACGAGTGCTATATTAACTTCATGAGAGGAAAAGGTTACATAATATCAGAACGTCAAAATCTTTTCCTGACTTAAATACTGCATTTCAAGGGAGGTGTGAGTATGCAAGCTGACAGATTTACACAGAAATCACTGGAAGCCGTGAATTCGCTGCAGAAGACAGCGATGGACTTCGGCAATCAGGAAATTGAACAGGAGCATCTGCTCTATGTGCTGCTGAATCAGGAGAACAGCCTGATTCTTCAGATGATCGAGAAGATGGGCATTGATGCCAATCTTTTCCGGAATGAAGTCGAAGCGGCTATAAATAAAAGAGTCAAGGTTCAGGGTGGACAGCCTTATGTCGGGCAGTATCTGAACTACACCTTGAATTACGCGGAAAATGAAGCAAAGAAGATGGGAGACGAGTATGTGTCCGTCGAGCATCTGTTCCTTGCCATGCTCCGGCATCCGAGTCCTTCGATGAAGGAACTGTTCCGGCAGAACGGTATTACCGTGGATCGTTTTCTTCAGGCGCTGCAGAGTGTGAGAGGAAATCAGAAGGTAACCTCCGATAATCCGGAGGAGACCTATGATAGTCTGAGAAAATACGGCGAGGATCTGGTGGAGAAGGCAAGAGATCAGAAGCTGGATCCCATCATCGGCCGTGACGATGAGATCCGGAATGTAATTCGGATTCTTTCCCGTAAGACGAAGAACAACCCGGTGCTGATCGGTGAACCCGGTGTTGGCAAAACCGCAGTCGTGGAAGGACTTGCGCAGCGTATTGTGAAGGGCGATGTTCCGGATTCTCTGAAAGACAAGACGATCTTTTCACTGGACATGGGTGCTCTCGTGGCCGGTGCGAAATACCGTGGTGAATTTGAGGAGAGACTGAAGGCGGTTCTGAACGAGGTGAAGAAGAGCGAGGGCAGGATTATCCTCTTTATCGATGAGCTGCATCTGATTGTCGGAGCCGGAAAGACGGAGGGATCCATGGATGCGGGCAACCTGCTGAAGCCGCTTCTGGCCAGAGGTGAGCTGCACTGCATCGGCGCGACAACGCTGAATGAGTACAGGGAGTATATCGAGAAGGATGCCGCCCTGGAGCGTCGTTTCCAGAGAGTTATGGTAGATGAGCCGACAGTGGATGAGACAATCACCATCCTTCGTGGTCTTCGTGAGAATTACCAGACGTACCATGGCGTGCGCATCACGGATAATGCGCTGATCGCGGCGGCTACGCTGTCGAACCGTTATATCACGGACCGTTTCCTTCCGGACAAGGCGATTGACCTGATCGACGAGGCGTGCGCCCAGATCAAGACAGAGAAGGATTCCAAGCCTGAGGAAATTGATGAGCTGGAGCACAGGAATCTGCAGCTTCGTCTTGACAAGATGTCTCTGGAAAAGGAGACGGACACGCTGAGCAAGGAGCGTCTGGAAACCGTTAAGAAGGAGCTGGCGGAGAATGAAGATAAGCTGAAGGTTCTCAATGCCAAATGGGAGAATGAGAAGAATGCTGTGAACCGTCCGGCGAAGATCCGTGATCAGATCGCGGAGGTTCATAAACAGATGGAGCTTGCGGAGCGTCAGGGTGATCTGGCGAGGATGTCCGAGCTTCAGTACGGCGAGCTGCCAAAGCTGGAGAAGGAGCTTCAGGATGAAGAGAACAAGATCAATAACGACGATCTGAAGCTGGTGCATGAGGCGGTTGATGAGGATGAGATCGCGACAATCGTGTCCCGCTGGACCGGAATTCCGGTGGCCAAGCTGACACAGGGCGAAAGAGAGAAGATTCTTCATCTGGATGATGAGCTGCACAAGAGAGTCGTGGGTCAGGATGAGGCGGTCGAGAAGGTTTCGGACGCAATTATCCGTTCGAAAGCCGGGATCAAAGATCCCACAAAACCGATCGGATCCTTCCTGTTCCTCGGACCTACCGGTGTCGGCAAGACCGAGCTTGCGAAGACGCTTGCGGAGAAGCTGTTTGATGACGAGAACAACATGGTTCGTATCGATATGAGCGAATATATGGAGAAATATTCCGTCTCCCGTCTGATCGGAGCTCCTCCGGGATATGTCGGATACGAGGAGGGCGGTCAGCTGACCGAGGCTGTGCGGAGAAAACCTTATTCGGTTGTGCTTTTCGATGAGATTGAAAAGGCGCATCCGGATGTCTTCAATGTGCTGCTTCAGGTTCTGGATGACGGCCGGATCACGGATTCCCAGGGCAGGACCGTAGACTTCAAGAATACGATTCTGATCATGACGTCGAATATCGGTTCGCAGTATCTGCTGGACGGCATTGAGCCGAACGGCGAGATCAGCGAAAAGGCACAGGAAATGGTTCATAAGGATCTGAGGGCGCACTTCCGTCCGGAGTTCCTGAATCGTCTGGATGAGATCATCATGTTCCGTCCGCTTACAAAGGACAACATCGGCCACATCGTGGATCTGCAGATCGCGGATCTGAACAGAAGACTCGCGGATCAGCAGCTCAAGATAGAGCTTACCGACGCAGCGAAGAAATACGTTGTGGACGGCGGCTACGATCCGGTTTACGGTGCGCGTCCGCTGAAGAGATTTGTACAGAAGAATGTCGAGACACTTTCGGCGAAGCTGATTCTCGGCGGAGACGTTCACGAGGGAGATACCATTGTGATCGACGTCGGCGCCGACGGAAAGCTGGCGGCAAGTGTGCGGCCCCAGGTCGAGGTCGTCGACTGATTTACGCAGGCAATGAGAGAGCGGGATAAAATCACAAAACCGGGTTTTATCCCGTTCCGCAGGCAGGCGCAGCCGAAACAGGGCAGATTCTGATGAAATAGGAATCTGCAATGTGTACAAAAAAGGATGCGATTTTAAGGCAAGATTGTCGAACTGGTCTGATGATATTCTTTCTGCGATATTTTATAATGACAGAAAACAGTTCATCAAATAAGAGAGGATGATAATAATGATGCCAAGAGATCCTGCTATGTTGTTAAGCTTCGTAAATATGCGTCTGCGTGATCAGTATTCCAGTCTTGATGAATTCTGTGAGGCGGAAAATGTAAATCGAAAACTTCTCATGGAGAGACTGGCTGAGGTGAATTACTATTACGACGAGAAAACCAACCAGTTCAAATAACCGCGATGAGAAAACCGGAACAGGCCGGTGTGAAGAAAGCAGTCCCCGTGTCTGTCATTGCCGTGAGACAGTGACAGATACGGGGATTTTTTTACGCGAAAAGTGAGCCGCAGCCGAATGCGAAGTATTCGGAAGAAATCGTTTTGCTTTTTGGCTTCCGGTATGTCATGTGGTATACTTTCTGACAGGTGATATGCCGGTTGTGCGGGGAGATCAAAACGGAGGTTATGGAACGATGAGTGCATATGAGAGCTTTGCGTCGGTATATGATATGTTTATGGACAACATCGACTATCCGTCATGGAGCCGGTATCTGATCGGGCTGTTGAAGCGGCACGGGGTTTCCGGCGGACTGGTCTGTGAACTGGGGTGCGGAACAGGAAGCATGACGGAGCTGCTGGCGGATGCCGGATATGATATGATCGGGATCGACAGTTCCGTGGAGATGCTGGAGCAGGCACAGGACAAAAAATATGAGTCCGGCCACGATATCCTGTACCTGAATCAGGATATGCGGGACTTCGAGCTGTACGGAACCGTGCGGGCGATTGTGAGCGTCTGTGACTGTATGAACTATATATTGACCGAGGAAGATCTTCTGAAGGTTTTCCGGCTGGTGAATAATTACCTGGATCCGGGCGGGGTTTTTATTTTTGATATGAATACAGAGGCGAAGTACCGGGGGATCGGGGAGTCCACGATTGCGGAGAACCGGGAAAACGGGAGCTTTATCTGGGAGAACAGCTATGACCCGGAGAAGCGGATCAATGAGTATGTTCTCACGTTGTTTATCCCTGAGGAAGAGGGAGAGGATCTGTTCCGCAGGTATGAAGAGGTTCATGTTCAGAGAGCTTATCCTCTGGAAAGAGTGGCGGAGCTGATCCGGGAGGCCGGCATGATTTATGAAGGAGCCTATGAAGCGTTTACCGATCACGCACCGGATGAGAAGTCCGAGAGAATCTGCATCATTGCGAGAGAAAATGGCAAAAGAGCTGATAAAAATCGCGAGGAAAAATGGCAAAAGAGCTGAGAAAAGAGGAATGATATAAAACGATGAGTGAGAAAGACAGAACGACAGCGGGCAGCGCTGCGAGAGAAGAAAGCGCCACAGAAAGACCAGGAGACGAGAATACGAAAGCAGAAAGAAATGACGGAAAGGTAACCGATATGACAGAGTGGAAGAAGGACCATATGGACTATATTGTAAGAGCGACAGCATGTGGCGGCCAGATACGTGCGTTTGCCGCGACGACAAAGAACCTGGTGGAGCAGGCCAGAGAGATTCATCAGACCAGCCCGGTATGCACGGCGGCACTCGGACGGCTGATGACGGCAGGCGCCATGATGGGCATAATGCTGAAGGGCGAGGATGACCTGATGACCATGACGATCCGCGGAGATGGTCCGATGCAGGGACTGACGGTTACTGCGGATGCCAGGGGGAGGGTAAAGGGATTTGTATACAATCCGAACGTCTGGAATGCACCGAAATACAAGGGGAAACTGGATGTCGGCAACGCGATCGGGAGAGGAACCCTGACCGTCGTGCGTGATCAGGCTTTCGGCGAGCCATATTCCAGCCAGGTGGAGCTTGTGTCCGGAGAGATCGCGGAGGATCTGACCAGCTATTTTGTGACAAGTGAACAGGTTCCGTCCTCGGTGGGACTGGGTGTTCTGGTCAATACCGATCAGTCGGTTGAGCAGGCCGGCGGGTTTATTATTCAGCTCATGCCCGGATACACCGATGAAACCGTGAACCGTCTGGAGGAAAATCTGAAGAAGATTCATTCCGTCACGAAGCTTCTGGAGGACGGGCTTTCTCCTGAGGAAATCCTTCAGACCATCCTGGCGGATATGGATCTCGAGCTTCTGGACACCGTGCCTGCGGAATTTTACTGCAATTGCAGCAGAGAGCGTGTGACGAAGGTTCTGCTGAGCATCGGCGAGAAGGACCTGCAGGAAATGATCGACGAGGGAAAGCCGGTAGAGCTTGCCTGTCACTTCTGCGGCAAGAAATATTCCTTCAGTGTGGACGAACTGAAGATCCTTCTGGCTGCGGCAAAGGCAAGGAAACAGAAAAGCTGAAGCATGGAGGAGATTTAACACGCTGAACATGCTGTACGGCATGATAAAATGTGTTTGAATATGGATCAAGGGAGGATGCGCATGTCTCTTGAATTTGTAGCGGGGAGAAGCGGAGCCGGAAAATCATATCAGGTTTACCGTGAAATCATCCGGGAGTCCATGGAAGAGCCGGAGAGACAGTTTCTCGTCATAGTCCCGGAGCAATTCACCATGCAGACGCAGAAGGAAATTGTTCAGATGCATCCGAGACGGGGAATGATGAATCTGGACGTGCTCAGCTTCAACAGGCTGGCGTGGCGAGTCTTTGAGAAGGTGGGAGGCAATACGCTGCCGGTTCTGGATGATCTCGGGAAGAGCCTGATTACCCAGAGGGTGATCGGAACAGAACAGAAGAAGCTCAGGGTTCTCGGCAGAACCTTGTCCCGTCAGGGTGCGGCGGAAGAAATGAAGTCTCTGATCTCCGAGCTTCTGCAGTACCGGGTGGAAGAGTCTGATCTGGACCGCTGGATCGAGGAGTCCGGGGAAAAAAAGCAGAACCGTCTTGCCATGAAGCTTACGGATATCCGGACCGTCTATCACGGGTTCCGCACCTTCCTTTCGGATCACTATCTGACGGCAGAGGAGGTTCCGGGCGTGCTCTGTGACGTCATCGGCAAGTCGGATCTCGTGAAGGGAAGCCGCATCGTGCTGGACGGCTTCACCGGCTTTACTCCGGTACAGCTGGAGGTCGTGCGGGAACTCCTTCGACTGGCGGACCGTGTCACGGTGGTTCTCACCGCAGATACGCCGGAGAACCTTTACGGCAGCAAAAATATTCACCGGCTTTTCCATATGTCGTGCGAGACCTATCGGAAGGTCAGTGCGCTGGCGGAGGAGACGCGCACGGAGATACGGCCGGTGAAATGGGTTGATCCCGGAGATAAAAGCCGATTTGCGAATAGCCCGGAGCTTCAGTTCATGGAGAAGAATCTGTTCCGGTACTGCCGGGACGGCTATCACGGGAAGAAGGAGGATGGTCATCAGATTCATATAACCGAGGCAGGAAACCCGGAGCAGGAGATACGCGCCGCGGCAGGTCAGATCTGCCGGCTTGTCCGGGAGAAGGGCTATCATTACCGGGACTTTGCGGTCGTCACCGGCGATCTCGATACCTATGGAAGAGAGGCTGTCAGGATCTTCCGGTCGGCGCAGATTCCGTGCTTTCTGGATCAGAAGAAAAAAGTGATGTCCAATCAGATGGTTGAATTTATCCGGGCGGCTGTGGACATGGTCCGGGACAATTATTCGTATGACAGCGTCTTCCGGTATCTTCACAGCGGGCTGTCGCTTATGGGTGAAGAGGAGATTCAGAATCTGGAGGACTATTGTCTGGCGCTCGGCATACATGGAAGAAAGAAGTTCGAAGAAGCATGGACCCGCACATCCCGCAGCATGAAGCCGGACATGCTTCTTTTTTACAATGAGCTGCGCGAAAAATTCGCGCGGGAGACACAGGCACTTCACGACGGACTTCATGAAAGAAATGCGACGGTGCGCCGCAGGACAGGGCTGCTCTATGAGTTCCTCGTCCGTCAGGATGTGCAGAACCGCATGCGGAAGAGAGCGGATTCGTTCCGGGAGATGGGAGATGCTTCATCAGCGAGGGAATACGACCGCATTTTCGAGCAGGTCATGGGAATGTTTGACCGGCTGGTGGAGGTACTCGGCGATGAGAAGATGAAGCTCTCGGACTATCAGGAAATTCTCGACGCCGGATTCGGGGAGATGAGCATCGGCCTGATACCGCCGGGAGAAGATCAGGTTCTGGTCGGCGATATCGAAAGAACAAGGCTGAAGAAGATCCGGGTGATGTTCTTCGTCGGAATCAATGAGGGGATTATTCCAAAGCCGATTCCGGCGGGAGGGATCCTGTCAGAGCCTGACCGGGAGAAGCTTTCGGATCAGAAGGCAGAGCTTTCGCCCACATCACGCGAGCAGATGTACAGACAGCGGTTCTATCTGTATCTGGCGATGACCAAGGCATCAGACGCGCTCTGGCTGTCCTGGAGCAGAAGCGGAAGCGGTGGAGAATCCCTGCTTCCCTCGTATCTGGTCGGAATGATCCGCCGGATGTTCCCGGATGTACCTGCTCTGGTTCAGGAGGAACTCGAGAATAAGGATACCACGCTCCGCATGGAGACGCGCGATGGTCAGATGGAATATCTGCTCGAGGAGCTGCAGCAGATGCCGGAGAAGATGCCTTCCGGAGCTTCCGTTGAGCTTCTGCGCCGGATGCTGCATGATCCGGAGGGAAAAAGAAGGGCGGAAGCTCTCCTTGAAGCGGTTCGCGCGCGCAATCCGGAAAAAGGTTTGGGATATCTTCTGGCGGAGAAGCTTTACGGAAAAGAACTGCTGAATTCCGTCACCCGGCTGGAGGAAATGGCTTCCTGTGAGTTCCGGCATTTCCTGGACTATGGGCTTCGGCTGAAGGAGAGGGATGAGTATGTCTTCACGCCGGCAGACTTCGGAACGGTGATGCACGATTCCCTTCAGGTCTTCTCGGAAACGCTTGCCAGGAGGGGACTCGACTGGGGGTCTCTGCCGGACGGTGAGCGTGACCGGATTGCGGATGAATCGCTCACCCGCGTGACAGACGGTTACAACAACCGGATTCTGTTCAGCACGAAACGAAACGAGTATATGATGAAGCGGCTCCGGGAGATTCTGCGCCGGACCGTCTGGGCGCTTCAGCAGCAGGTAAAGAAGGGCCGGTTCCGGCCGTCGGATTTCGAATTTGATTTCGGCGATGATCTCAGCGCGGTTCATTTCCGGCTCGATCATGGGGCCTCGATGAGGCTGATCGGAAGAATCGACCGCCTGGATACCTGTGAGACGAAGAGCACCAGATATATCAAGATTATCGACTACAAGACCGGAAGTACAAAGCTGGATCTGGAGGATATGTATTACGGGCTTCAGCTTCAGCTTGCGGTCTACATGAACGCGGCACTGGAGGCGGATCAGAGAAAGCATCCCGGAAGCAGAACCGAGCCGGCCGGGATCTTCTATTACCATATCGAGGATCCAGTCATCGAAGAGGAGAAGGCCAGTACCGAGACAGAGAGGCTGGAGGAGATTCTGAAACAGCTCCGGCCCCAGGGCCTGTGCCGGTCAGAGATGGAGGTTCTGAAGCTTCTGGATCAGACTCTGGAAAAGGGTGTATCCTCTGATGTGATTCCGGCAGGGGTGAAGAAGGACGGTTCACTGACGAAGTCGTCTCAGACGGAATCTCTGGAGAATTTCGGCCGGATCCGGGATTACACAAACCGCAAGGTGAAGGACCTCGGAAACCGGATCGTACAGGGGCATATCAAGGCGGATCCGTATGTGCGGGAGGGGAAGGACCGGAATGCCTGTACCTTTTGTCCGTATCAGGGCATCTGCGGTTTTGACCGTCGGATTCCGGGCTTTGAGTACCGGAGACTGCCGAAGCTGAAACGGGAGGATATTCTGGAGGCAATCGGAAAGTCGGAGAAGGAGGATTCGTGAGATGGCGGTTAAGTGGACGGCGGACCAGGAGCTGGTAATTCGTCAGAGAGGTACAAATATTCTCGCTTCCGCAGCGGCGGGTTCCGGAAAAACAGCGGTTCTGGTCGAGCATATTATTCGCCGGGTCACAGATCCGGATCATCCGATCAATATAGACCAGCTTCTGGTGGTTACCTTTACGCGGGCGGCAGCAGGAGAGATGAAGGACAGAATCGGGCGTGCGCTGGAGGAGAAGCTCAGGGAGAACCCGGAGAATGTTCATCTGCAGCGGCAGGGAGTTCTGCTTCATCATGCGCAGATCAATACCATTCACGGTTTCTGCACGTATGTCATCCAGAACTATTTTCACCGGATCCATCTGGACCCCGGCTACCGGATCGCGGAAGAGGGCGAGCTGAAGATGCTGAAGGCCAGGGTCCTTCAGGACATGCTGGAGGAACAGTATCAGCTTGCCTCCGGGGAAGGCGGAGCACAGGAATCTGCGGAAGAAGACGCGAAAAGAGCGGGCTATGCGGAAGAAGCGGACAGCGCGGATAATCCGGAAAGGGCAGACGGCGCCGGACATACGGAAGAAGCGGACAGCGCAGACAGTCTGGAAAAATCGATGGTATCTGGGGATACAGAAAAACAGGACAGCACAGATGATTTGGAAAAACAGACCGGAATGTTCCGCCGTTTTATGGATGCGTACGCACCGGGAAAATCTGACAGCCGCGCCGAGGATCTGATCCTGAAAATCAGTAAATTTGCCATGAGTGATCCGGATCCGCGCCAATGGCTGAGAAATGCGGCAGATGCCTGCCGTATCGATACGGCGGAGAAGCTTTCGGAAACGGACTGGATGCAGGATATCGTAAGGGAAGCCGGCATGCTTGTGGAGGATGCCGTGAGTCTTGCAGAGCAGAATCTGGCGGAAGCCGGAAATGCGGGAGGACCGCTCGGATACATTCCGGCTCTGGAGAGTGATCTGGAGCTGGCGGAAAAGCTTGAGAGCTGCCGCAGCTACGGCGATTTTTATCAGGTATTAAGCGGGCGGAATTTCGCAAAGCTTTCTTCCCGGAAAACCACGGGTGAGGATCCGGTTCTCCGGGAACAGGTCAAAAACAACAGGAATCTGTTCAAGGATATGATTGACTCGCTGCGGGCGGAGAGCTTTTCTCGTTCGGAGGAGGAAATCCTCGGTGAGCTTGTTCGGATAAAACCCTATGCGGAGGAGCTGGTGCGGCTGACGGAGCTGTTCATGGACCGGTTTGCCGCGGCAAAAAGACAGAGAAATATTGCGGATTTCAGTGATCTGGAGCATTTTGCCCTTCGAATCCTGCTGGAAAAACAGGAGGATGGTACATACCGGAGAACGGATGCGGCGAGGGAGCTTGCCGAGCAGTACGCGGAGATCATAACCGACGAATACCAGGACAGCAACTACATTCAGGAAGCAATCCTGGAGGCAGTCTCCGGGTCGGAGGAGAAAAGATATGACCGGTTCATGGTCGGAGATATGAAGCAGTCCATTTACGGCTTCCGTATGGCACGGCCGGATCTGTTCCTTGCGAAATACATGGAATATCCGCTCCTGTCAGCATCTTCAGAATCTGGAAACATGCACAAAGCAGCCGGGAAGAACAGCAAGGCAGCTGTGGGAAACAGCGGGGCGGCCGGAGAGAACAGTGAGACAGCTGTGGAGAACAGCGGGGCGGCCGGAGAAAACAGTGAGACAGCTGTGGAGAACAGCGGGATAACCGACAGAATGCGGAGTGTACGGATCAATCTGGACCGGAACTTCCGAAGCAGAAGAGAGGTGCTGGACTGTACGAACGCGATCTTCCACAGACTGATGATACCGGAGCTCGGCGGAATCCGCTACGACGACGCACAGGCACTTCATTACGGCGCGGATTATCCGGAAGGCGAGGATCCGGATTTTCCAAAGGCAGAGCTGCTTCTGATTAACAAGGCTGCTCCGGAATTTGAAGATGACAGGAGCAGTGAGGCAATGGCAAGAGCGGAGGCGCTTGCCATCGCCGGAAGGATACGGGAGCTGACGGCCTCCGGGAAGGTCTGGGACAGGGACGCAGGAGCATTCCGTCCGCTGACATACCGGGACTGCGTGATTCTGATGCGTTCGCCGGGCCGGTGGGGGGACATTTTTGTCAGCACCCTTCAGGATGAGGGGATTCCTGCCTATATGACTTCAAAGGATGGGTATTTTTCCACGCTTGAGGTCACGACCGTCCTGAATTACCTGAATATCCTGGACAATCCGGGCCAGGACATTCCGCTGACAGCGGTTCTGCGCTCACCGATCGTCGGATGTACCGATGCGGAGCTGGCGGAGCTTCGGATTTCAGATCCGGAAGGAAGCATGTATCAGATCGTGAAGGAATATGCGGACGGCGGTGAAAAAGAGCAGAATCCGGCGCTTGCGGCAAAGCTGCGTGCCTTTCTCGGGCAGCTCTCTGATTTCCGTGAGAGGATTCCCTGTACAGAGGTTCATGAGCTGATCGGACAGGTGATCGAGGAAACCGGGTATGGAAGGTATGCCTCGGCGATGCCGGCGGGCGCGCAGCGGGAGGCAAACCTGAAGATGCTCGTTGAGAAGGCGGTGGATTATGAGAAGACGAGCTATCACGGGTTGTTTAATTTCATCCGTTACATCGAAAGGATGAAAAAATATGAGGTGGACTACGGGGAAGTGAACCTGTTCAGTGAAGCCGAGAATACGGTACGGATCATCTCTGTGCATAAGAGCAAGGGCCTGGAATTTCCGGTTGTATTTGTGGCGGGGCTTGGAAATCATTTCAATTTCAAGGACGCGCAGAGCAGGATCGTACTGCACGCGAAATACGGAATCGGGATGGAAATGGTGGATCCTGACCGCCATACCAGATGCAGCTCTGTGATGCAGACTGCGATCCGGAAGGCGATCCGGCGGGATACACTGGGGGAAGAAATCCGTATTCTCTACGTGGCGATGACACGCGCGAGAGAAAAGTTGATTCTCACCGGAATTGTGTCTGATAAAGACAGAATAGAAGAGACAATGCGTCTTCAGGAGGATACCGAGATCCGGACGGCTCCCGGAGAGACACCAGAGGCAGCGGTTCGCGATCAAAGGATACAGCTTCAGAAACCGCTTTCCTATCACAGGCTGGTAAGCGCCAAATGTCCGCTGGACTGGGTGATGATGGCGGCACCGTCCGGGAAGGTTCTCACGATCCGTGAAGTGAGGGCGGAGGAGATGGCGGACAGAACGATGCAGTCGAATGTTGAAGCGGACCGCATGGTGGACGCCCTCAGGCAGATGATTCGTTCTGATGCGGTCTGCGACGGACAGGTCCATGATTTTCTGGATCGAAGAGAGAATTTCCATTATCCGTATCAGAGAGCGGCTGAGCTGCCGGCGAAGATGACCGTGACAGAGATCAAGATGCGCTCCATGGAGGTCATGGAGGAGGAAAAAGGAGCGGAGCCCTTTGCGGAGGAGCCGGAGGTTCCGTATGTTCCGGAATTCATGAGAGAGGAAGGACACAGAGAAGCTGCAGGAGCAGCGAGGGGAACCATTTACCATCATGTGTTGGAATGCCTGGATTATCTGTCCGTGGACCGGATTTTCCGGAGAGAGGAAACCGGAGGCGAATCGTCCGGGGATCCGGAACTTCAGGAAGGATTCGCAGAGAATCCGGAAGTCAAGGAAGGACTTGCGGAGGATCCGGATTTTCAGGAAGGATTCGCAGAGAATCCGGAAGTCAAAGAAGGACTCGCGGGAGATCCGGATCTTGAGGAAAGGCTTGCAGAGGAGATCCGAAGGCAAGTGCAGGATATGGAGTCGCGGGGGCTTCTGTCAGAAATTGATGCGGCGTGTGTGATGCCGGAAGATATAGTGAGGTTTCTGAAATCGGGAATCGGAATCCGGATGCGCAGGGCGGCGCTGGAGGGAGTCCTGCGCAGGGAGCAGCCCTTCGTCATCGATATTCCGGCAAAAGACATTGACAGCAGCTGGCCGGCGGATGAGAACATTCTGGTGCAGGGTACGATTGACGCATATTTTTCCGAGAACGGAAAATATGTGATCGTCGATTACAAGACGGACAAAGTTCGCACCGGTGACGGCAGAGATCTGGTGGAGAAGTATCAGAAGCAGCTGGAATATTACAGCCGGGCTCTTTCCGGAATCACCGGAGTCGAAGTGGCGGAGACGTATATTTATTCGGTTGCGCTGGGGAGGGATATCCGCGTCAGTGGATACTGATAAATCAGATGTTCTGGCAGGCTGCGGAGAAATCTTTCACCAGCCGTTAATGCTCTGACAAAAGGAATCGGAAATTTCTGCATATAAAATAAATAAGAATACGCGTATATTAAAATGTGTGTATACAAGAAAATGGAGGTCAGCACAATGATTAACACACAGATGGAAAAGCTGGGGAAAGCACCTTCGAAGATTCGTGAGATTTTTGAGTATGGAAAGAGAAGAAAGGCTGAGATTGGAGAGGAGAATGTGTTTGATTTCAGCATCGGAAATCCGAATGTTCCGGCTCCGGCGGATGTGAATGTGACGTATAAGAACCTGATTGATACACATGATGATATCTGGCTTCACGGTTATACCTCGGCATCGGGCGATCTGGATACGAGGCGCGCGGTCGCGGAGGATCTGAATCGAAGATTCGGTACCTCTTTTCAAGCGTCTAATCTGTATATGACGTGCGGAGCGGCGGCATCATTGAAGATCACGATAACCGCAATGGTGCAGCCGGGAGATGAATTTGTTACGTTTACTCCGTTTTTTCCGGAGTACCGGGTGTTTGTCGAGACTTCTGGAGGAAAGCTGGTCACCTCTCCGACCGATCCGGAGACTTTCCAGATCGACTTTGATAATCTGGATGCAGTGATTACGGATAAGACGAAGGCTGTTCTTGTCAATTCCCCGAATAATCCTTCTGGTGTCGTGTTCCGTGAGGAATCTGTGAAAAAGCTGGCCTCTCTTCTCGCGGAGAAGGAGCAGACGTACGGGCATACGATTTATCTGATTACAGACGAGCCGTACCGTGAGCTTGTGTATGATGAAGAGATCATGGTTCCGTATATGACAAAATATTACCGGGACACAGTGGTATGCTATTCCTACAGCAAATCGCTCTCCCTGCCGGGCGAGCGGATCGGCTACATTCTGATTCCGGATGAGGCGGATCAGGCAGCGGATCTGTATGCGGCAGTCGCGGGGGCGGGCCGTGCGCTGGGATATGTCTGTGCGCCGAGCCTTGCCCAGCATGTGATCGAAAGGTGCGTCGGACAGGTCGCGGATCTGTCTGTGTACAGGACGAACCGGGATCTTCTCTATGACGCTCTCACGGAATATGGGTACACCTGTGTTCATCCGGACGGCGCGTTTTATCTGTTTGTGAAGGCTCTGGAGGAGGATGCGGCATCATTCTGTGAGAGGGCAAAGGATTTTGAGCTTCTGATTGTTCCGGCTGACAGCTTCGGCACGCCCGGATATGTGCGGATTGCCTACTGCGTGACGACGGATCAGATCCGCAGAAGCCTGCCGGCATTCCGGAATCTGGCACACGCCTACGGCAGAATCTGAAAATATATTGCCACTTTTGTATACAAAATTCTCCTGATAAACGCATGATAAAAAAGTGCACAAATTGAAGAAGCTGCGATGAAAAATTTCTTTGAGTTGAGATTTTCATTCACAAAATAATCAACATTTCAGAAGGCCGGAAAGGCGCGTAAAATCGAGTTATCCACGAAGTTATCCACATTATCAACAAAAATGTGGGGAAAATTACATGGTTACATAAGAGAAAATCGTGAACAGATGTTTTGTGAACAATCTCCAAAATATCCAAAATACGGAAAAACCTGTGAAAAAGCCTTGACTTTTCTATAGTGAAACTATTAGATTGTGTATCTCTGAATTGTGCGGTGATCATCAAAAAAATCTGACAAAATGTGGAATCGTTTCTGTAATTCGTACATATACATGGTGTCTCTCTTTTGAAACCGGATACGTCCGAAGGTTCACACACATGTAATTTGTACATATATATGGGGCTATATGTAGTGTATATGGAGTTACCTCCCGGCTGGAGAACTGTGACAGAGCTGGATTCTGCGGCGGGGTTCACTGGGAGAATCGGACGATTCGATACAGCCGTCTGCGTCTCTGTCTCTGCGGGTGAAAGGCGGGGTTTACCGGGAGAATCGGACGATTCGATGCCGGGCAAGCTGATGAATGATATGGATGCAGATAAATATATGAATGGAAGATGAAATGGATGTGAATGAAACAAATGCGGAATGAAGCAAACGCGGATAAAACGAATGCGGATGAAGCAGATACAGAGGAAGGGGATAAAGAAGATAATGGAGGAGAAAACAGATGAGCAGGCTGCGTAATATACCGGGTGCTGCGGATGTGATTCGCAGCAGTGAGTACTGCATACAGAATCCGGAGAATTTCCGTGGCAGGTGGGACGGTGTTTTTGAGAAGAAACAGCCGCTGTATATTGAGATCGGGATGGGAAAGGGACATTTTCTGATGGATATGGCGGAGGCGTACCCGGACCGCAATTTTATCGGCATCGAGATGTATGACAGCGTTCTGTTCCGGGCGGTTCAGAAGGCGGAGATGCGAGCGAGAATTCGGGCAGGAGCAGATCCGGAGAATGTTCATGGCCTTTCCGCAGATGTGAAGGAAAGGCCGGGGTTGATGAGGAACTGCAATTTTCGTTTTCTCCGGATGGACGCAAGACAGCTGACAGAGGTATTTGGAGAGGGGGAGATCGACGGGATCTATCTGAATTTCTCGGATCCGTGGCCGAAGGACCGTCACGCGGGGAGACGTCTGACATCGTCCGGATTTCTGAAACTTTACGAGAAAATCATGAGCAGGGAAGCACGGCTGGAATTCAAGACCGATAACCGGCAGCTCTTCGATTTTTCGCTGGAGGAAATTCGTGAAAATGGCTGGAAGCTTCTGCAGTATACCTTTGATCTTCACAATGACCCGGAGATGAATCAGGGAAATATCATGACGGAATATGAGAAAAAATTCTCGGCCAGAGGAAACCGGATCTGTAAGCTCATCGCAGTGCCCCGGAAAGAGGAAAACTCTGAATGCGACAGAAAGATCCGGGTGTAACGGAAAGATCCGGGTGTAACGTAAAGAAGATCCGGGTGTATCTTCGAGGAGTAAAAGCGAGATAAAACACGCTGCGCGAGTTTTATCTCGCTATCGCGACGCTCGCCGCACACGAATACTTCGCATTCGGATGCGGCTCACTGTTCGCGTAAATTAAAGGAGACAGGACGGATGCGGATCCGGTCTGTCTCCTTTGTTCTTGGTGCATGGTCAGATTTGTTTTTGCGGGTTGGATTAGTCACCGGAAGCGGCTGTGCCGCTTCGGTTCTCCGCGGCCTGATATGCCTTCAGTGCTTTCTGTTCTTCGCGTGAGAGGGTCTTCGGAACCGCAATCTCAATGGTGACATATTCATCTCCGCAGACGCCTTTCATATCCTTTACACCCTTGCCCTTCAATCTGATCTTGCTCCCGGACTGCGTGCCGCCCGGGATTCTGCACACAACTCTGCCGTTGAGTACCGGAACCTCGGCCTCTCCGCCGAAGACTGCCGTTGTGTAGGGAATCTTTGCGGTTGTATACAGATCATTTCCCTTACGTTCGAATCCGGGCATATTCTGAACGTTAACCTTGATGATCAGATCACCACTGGCACCATTCGGTTTCTGATGGCCCTTACCTCTCAGACGTATGGATTTGCCATCTTCGATGCCTGCCGGTATGCGGATCTCCAGAGTGCTTACATGGCCATCCGGGGAAGAAAGCTGTACCTTCCGGCTGCATCCGTTGACCGCATCCATGAAGCCGATGGTGATTTCTGAATGAAGATCGTAGTCGGCATTGTCCATGTTCTCATAAAATCCGCCGGTTCCGTCCTGTCCAAAGCCGCTGAACCCTGATCCGGATGAATAACCGTCAGAGGCACGGCCGTGTCTAAAGGAGTCTCCGGTTTTACCATGAAACATATTTCCGAACATCTGGCCGAAGATGTCATCTGCGCCGTCTCCGTTAAAATGGAAGGACTGATATTTCCTGCCATCCGGGCCGTAGGATTGATAACTATAGCTCGTTCCGCCGTTTCCCCCTGTGAAGTTGCGGAAGAAATCTCCAGCTCCGGCCCTGCCACTGCCAAAATCACTTCTGCCGCCGTACGCGTCATACGCCTCTTCATATTTCTTCGGGTCCATGCCGTTCTCAAATGCAGCCATGCCACATTTATCATAGATCCGTTTCTTTTCGGGATCACTGAGTACAGCATATGCCTCATTGACCTCCTGGAATTTTTGCTCGGCCGTTTTATCGCCGGGATGCATATCCGGGTGATAGCGTTTCGCCAGCTTACGGAATGCTTTTTTAATTGCATTTTCATCGGCTCCCCTGGAAAGGCCAAGAACCTCGTAAAAATCCTTCTTCATCATTATCTCACCTTCTTCCTGTTCTGGATTTCATACCCCTTCTGTTAAATGCTATGCTCATAGATAATGTGCCTCTGATTATTTATTCCCTCTGTTCATCCCGATGTGGCTGTGACGCAATATCTCGTTCGGATACATTACCTCATGCCTGCATGGATGACACTTTTATTCTGTATTCTCAAAAAGCTGTCACGCCGACTGAATCTCTCAGTGACATGACAGCTTATAAATTTACGCGAACAGTGAGCCACAGCCGAATGCAAAGTATTCGTGTGCGGCGAGCGTCGCGATAGCGAGATAAAACTCGCGCAGCGTGTTTTATCTCGTTTCCTTGATTTCCGGGTGTCGCTTGACCCTGTCTGACACTGCTTTCAGCTGTCTGAACGGATCAGTTATCAGCCTATCGCAATCTTCTTCGGTTCAGGAGTCTGCGGTTCTTTCTTCGCGATATGAATATTCAGAACACCGTTCTCAAACTTTGCAGTGATGTCGTTCTCGGAAACCTCATCGCCGACATAGAAACTGCGCTCCATATTCCCGCTGTATCTCTCGATCCGAACGATTTTGCCGTCTTTTTCCTTCTCGTCCTTTTCCTTGGAGTCCTTCACGGCCTTTATATTCAAAACACCCTCATTCAGGTTCAGGGAAATATTCTCTTTGCGGAATCCGGGAAGTTCAACCGTAAAGTCATAGCCCTTCTCGTCTTCCCTGATGTCTGTCTTCATCACTCCATTTTCCTCAAAAAACGGTGCCTGGAAGAAATCATCTGTCCAATCATTTACAAAATCATTTCTGAAAATACTTGGCATATACATCATAAGTCATTCCTCCTTCTGCTCATTCGTTCCGTTTCGAAAATGCCTGTTTCTCTGAATGAGTTCATGTAATTTCACATTTATTTTCTAACAGAAGAGCTGCAGTGGATTCCTTGCGGCACTTCTCAGAATCGGATGGTTTTTCTTCATCCTCCTCTCAGCCACTATGCTGTTTGGATTATCATCTGCTTTCTTCTGACATTATGTATACTAGCACCGGTTATTAGCACTGTCAATAGGTGAGTGCTAATTTTTTTTAAAAAATTTTTCAAACATCCATCACAGCTTGTTTGTAGTCGTGAAGCCTGAGACAAAAAACGCCGGACTGTGATGATCACAGTCCGGCAAAAGTTCCAGATCCGACTTATTATTTATTCCTGTCGATGATTGCCTCAAAGCTCTCAGAGTCTCTTGCGCCGACCACCTGATCGACCTTCTGGCCGTCCTTGATGAATACGAAGTTCGGGATACTCTGTACGCCGAATTTTGCAGCGACATCCGGATTATTGTCTACGTTGATCTTTACAAACTTGACATCATCATAATCCTCGGAGAGGCTGTCCATGACGGGAGCCATCATTTTGCAGGGACCGCACCAGTCCGCGTACATATCTACAACGACAAGACCCTTTGCCTGCATTACCTCCGCGTCGAAATCGTTCTGATTGATCATTTTCACCATGGTGTTATTCCTCCTGTGGTTTATCTGTATTCGCTGATAAGTTTTTGTATTGCCTGTATTGAACAATTACAATGTATCACAAAATTAAATTGCGTGCAAGTATTTTTTAAAAATCGTATCGGGTATTTTGCGCGTGCATACTTTCCATATATAATATAACACACAACGAAACTGCGAATGGAAAAGGTTTCATTTGTGTATTTAAGATATGATTGAAGATTCCGCGGTACTTCAATATGATGTTGTGATTGTTGAATTATTGAAAAAGAAGTTCATGACACGGGCTTGACATAATGTGTACTACACTGTATAGTACACACTATATAATAACAATTAAAGGTACATTGAGAAATACATTATGTATAAAAAGTGTCTACAGGATAGACGGGAAGGCTGAAGAGATTTATAATATTGAAAATACGTGTTTCAGGACGGAATACAGAAAGACCCTGAAGCTGGTGAGACCTGCAGAAGATAGAATATTCTTTATTTATTTTATAAGGAATAGTTTTATAAGGAATAGTTTTATAAAGAATAGTTTTATTAAAGAAGAGCTTTATAAAGAAGAGTTCGGAACGGATAAGAGGAATTCGTATGGGGACAAACAAAAGGAAATCTGAAGGACGGTATCGCAGACTGGTTCTCCCGCTTGTGTGTCTGATCGCAGCGATAGGAATATTGTGTGGTCTGTTCGTTATCGGAGGAAAGGTAGCGGGGAGCTCCAATCACAATCATAAATCTATCGGAAGTGTAGCAGCTCTTTCTGTTGAAGCTTCGGACACACAATCGGCAGGTCCGGAGGAGACAGAGCTGAAGCAAACGCCTGGTGAGGATTACAGTCTTACCGTGAAATTCCGGAACGGACAGGAAGTAATCCGGGGTATTTTCACAGACAGGGCGAGTTCGGATGCGGACAGCACGGATGAGTCGGAGCAGCGCACCGTTACAACTCCAAACGGTGATTTTCTCTACAAGGTGTCGGACCTCCAGAACATGGTGAACAACTTTCCGGAGATGCAGGATGCAAATATGACGCAGCCGGTAAACGCGAGAATCGAGAAAACAGACAGTGGCTTTGCGATCGCGCCCCAGTCGGACGGCACGGTACTGGATAAGCAGGCAGTTCTGCGCGCAGTGGAGAACGCGGTGTCCGGCTGTCAGAAGGAGCTGGATCTGACGACAACAGACGGGATCTATCAGAGCGCGGAGATTTCTGCGGACAATGAAGCTCTGAATCAGCAGCTCGCTGCCCTGAATCAGGCGGTCAGCGCAAGCATCACGTATACCCTTCCGACATCTACACGCACACTTGACGGGTCAACGACGGTGAACTGGCTGACGCAGAATGCGGATGGCTCCTGGACGAAGGACGACGCGGCGTGGAACCAGCATATCGCGGATTATGTGGCCCAGCTGGCGGCGGATACCGACACGGTCAACTCTGATCGGACCTTCCATGCAACGGGAATCGGGAACGTCACCATCAAGGGTACCGGGTACTACGGCTACGAGGTGAACCAGTCAGCAGAAATATCTCAGCTGACCGACGAACTGAACAGCGGGGCAGTTACGACCAGGGAGCCGGTATACAGTGTAACGGCGTATGCATCTCCGGATGACAACAA
This sequence comes from Bilifractor sp. LCP19S3_H10, assembly GCF_052119185.1. Classification (NCBI taxonomy): domain Bacteria; kingdom Bacillati; phylum Bacillota; class Clostridia; order Lachnospirales; family Lachnospiraceae; genus Bilifractor; species Bilifractor sp. LCP19S3_H10. Next base: position 387,730 of record NZ_JBQKFT010000001.1, on the reverse strand, counting down.
TGGATTCGGACAGAATTACGTCGAGGCGGATCTGAGCCGGCAGCACATCTGGGTATACGTCAATGGCCAGGTGGCTTACGAGACTGACTGTGTATCCGGAACAATGAATGAATCCTATCACACACCGGAGGGAGCATTTATGCTTCTGAATAAGGAAAAGGATGCCACGCTGCTCGGAGATCAGATTGCCGGCAAGGAAAACTACTACACCTACACACAGCCGGTAAGCTACTGGATGCCGTTTACATATTCCGGATGCGGCATGCATGACGCATCCTGGAGAGGGGCATTCGGAGGAGATATCTACATCGCAAACGGCTCTCACGGATGTCTGAATCTTCCGCTTGACGCGGCTGCCCAGATCTATAATCTGGTATCGGTGAGAGAGCCGGTGATCATTTATTATTCGGCGGGGTACACGCTGGCACCCGCTCCGGCGCCGGTGCAGACCGAGGGCGTTTATTACGACAAAAACGCTGCAGGCTAAGGCCTGTCAAAGTCACGAAAAGTCAAAGAAATCCAATAAGGAAGCCCTTGCCTGGAGAAGATTCAGGCAAGGGCTTGTTTTTACCCTGCTATTTGGGTTGCGGGCGGTTCAAGTTTACGGTATGATATGCGAAAAATGTGTTATACTTTTGTTCCGGGTAACTTTCAGGGAGCAGGCAGATGAAATCAGGCATCGGTGAGAGAAAACCGCCGGATTACGAACCCGTAGCCGGAGACAGAAATCTGCCAGATTACAAATGCGTAGTCGCAGACAGAAATCTTTCGGATTACGAACCCGCAGCCGGAGATAAAAAGCCGCCGGAAGCTAAGTCCGCAGGATAAGAACGCACAGAGTATGGAGCGGAAGAATATGGAATATATCGATATCTATAATTCAGACAGAGAGAAAACCGGAAGACAGGTTCCCCGTAAAGCGTACAAATTGCAGCCCGGTGAATATATGCTGGTTGTGATTGCACTGGTCGAGCGGCCGGATCACAGATTTCTGATCACGCAGCGGAAGAAGAACAAGAAATGGGCAGCCGGCGACTGGGAGGTTTCCGGGGGAGGCGTCCGTGCCGGGGAAACGTCGTTTCAGGCGGTGTGCCGTGAGGTGAGAGAGGAGACCGGTCTGGACGTCTCCCAGGCAGATGGCGGATGCGTATATTCCTATCAGAACACGGATCCGGAGGGCGGTGATAATTATTTCACCGATATTTACCATTTCCACATGGACTTCTCTGAAGAGGATGTCGTGCCGCAGGAGGAAGAGACAGAAGGATTCCGGGTCGTTCCGTTTGATGAGATCCGCAGAATCGGCGAGTCCGGACACTTTCTTCATTACAGCAGAATCCTTCAGGCACTGGACGCGGAAAAATGGCATGCGGACGACAGTGAGGCTGAGAAAAGGTATGCGGATAACCCCCGGTGAAGTGACAAAACTGTGCGCGCGGGAAAAGCAGAGAGGAACCGCATTCGGAGGAAGAGTGGAGCGGGTAAAAACCGGTGAAGTGACAAAACTGTGCGCGCGGGAAGACAGAGAGGGATCGCATTCGGAGGGAGAATGGAAAGGAATAGAAAGGAATAGAAAGGAATAGAAATGTGCGGTAATTATGACGCGATGTCTGAGGAGTCCCGAAAGGAATTCCTCACGCTGGATCAGGAAAAACTGATTCACAAATATCAGCTGGAAAGCGATGAGAACTATCTATATATAAAGGTGTTGGGACAGGATTATCAGATCAGCCGGCAGCTTGGGACGGTTACGTGCCGGGGAAGCATGAAGCCGGCGGAGCATGATATAGTCATGGCGATTTACGATGTTTTCTGCTGCTCGGACGTGAATGAAAAATTTCCGGAGATGGCCGGAAACTGGGAGACGCTGGCGCAGATGGGAGGAATTGTCGGTGCCGGACATGCAAGAAAGCTTCATCAGCCCGATGTGATTCGTCCATTTGAGGGAAAAACAGGCGAGATCCGAAAGGCGTGTGAGTCGCTCGGAGGGCTGGCCTGCAAGGGCGGTGATGTGAGTTACCTGCTTTCGGTTTTTCCGTTTCTGCAGGTCTGGTTTCAGTACTGGGATTCCGATGAGGAGTTCCCGGCAAGCATCCGTTTTCTCTGGGACAAAAATTCTATTAAAATTCTCCATTATGAAATCATTTTTTACACGACAAAGTTTATTGAAGACAAAATAAAGGAATTGATCAGGTGAGGCATAACAGACTGGATATAATACTCAAGATAGTGCTTGTGGTTGGAATTGCACTGATTATCATACTCGGAGGGTACATTCTTATTCAGATTCATGGAGAACGGACTGCTGAGGTGAATGGTAACGGAGGCAGCAGCGCAAAGGAGGAATCCGGACCGCAGGTGATCTCCGGTTCGGCGCCGCAATCGGTATCGGATACGACGGAAAACAGCGCGGCAGAAGATGTGGAAACGACACCGACAGAGGCAGCAGAGCCGGACCCTGCCAAGTACAACACGACAGATAACTGGGCGCTCATTCTGGTGAACAGCAGTCATCCTTATCCGAACGGATATACGGCGCAGGTTACGACGGTTGATAACGGGCAGGAAACCGATTCAAGATGTGCCGAACAGCTTCAGCAGATGCTGACCGACTGCAGGGCGGCGGGGTACGATCCTCTCGTGGTTTCCGGGTATCGGACACACAGCCAGCAGATTCTGGATTTCGAGAGCATGACAAACGTGTATGTCAGCGGCGGATACTCCGAGGAAGACGCACGAGCCATGGCGGCGGAGAGCGTTGCAGTTCCGGGAACAAGTGAGCACGAAACAGCGCTGGCGGCGGATATCGGATGTGAACACAACACTGCGATCGACAGCTCTCAGGATCAGGAAGAGGTTCAGAAGTGGCTTCATGAAAATTGCTGGAAATATGGCTATGTACTCCGGTATCCGGAGGGAAAACAGGACATCACGAAGATTGTCTATGAATCCTGGCATTACAGATATGTCGGGATGACCGCGGCAAAGGTTATGTATGATGAAAATCTCTGCCTGGAGGAGTATCTTAAGAAATACGTAGAGCCTTATACAAGTCTGGAAGAATTGGATCGTCAGGCGATGAAGACGCTGGGACTTACCTATACAGGCAGCGCGTCGGCGGATTCATAAGTACGAGCGGTAGAACACTTATTAGAGGATGAAGGTATGGACAAATTTTTTAATATGGACGGACCGGTTATGAGAGGATTGACCAGAGTGTTTGATCTGGTGCTTTTGAATCTTCTGACGGTGCTGTGCAGCATTCCGCTGATCACCATCGGGGCTTCTCTTGCGGCGATGCACAGTGTTCTTCTGAAGATGGTCCGGAACGAGGAATCCTACATTATTAAATCCTTTTTCAGAGCGTTTAAGGAGAATTTCAAACAGGCGACCGGGATGTGGGCACTCGATCTTTTTTTCGGTGGGCTGATCGCGCTGGAATGGACGCTGCTGAAATCATTCGGGTATGATCAGATGATCTTCCGCGTGATCATAGCAGGGCTGACGCTGCTTCTTCTGGCGCATATGTCCTACAGCTTTGTCCTGATCGCCCGGTTTGAAAATACGTTCGGACAGATTTTCCGGAATGCGGCGGCACTGGCTGTCGGATATCTGCCGAGGACGCTGGGAATGGTGGCTATTCATGCGGCCTGGCTCTACGTAATCTGGAGAGTCGGTTTTCGGATCGGATTTCTGGTTATTCTCATCGGTTTCACGCTTCCGGGGTTCGCGTGCGCGTACCTGTACACTCCAGTTCTGAAAAAGTTGGAAAACGGCTAACAGATTATCTGTTTCGGCTATTTTTTCCTCTTTATGGCGTTGTAGTATAGCTTGTCAGACATAGGAGCGGAAAGGGGTACTCTGCTTCAGGCATATAAGCGGAAGGACGCTCTGCTTCTGGCATAGGAGCGGAAAGGGGTACTCTGCTTCAGATCTGAAGGATATAAAAGTGGAAAAGTGGAAAGACCGCTCCGCTGAGGAGGAAACTGAGAAAATGGGTGAGGGTATACGTCACTATGATATGGAAGACAGTGAGTCGCTGTCTGCAAAGCTGGGAAGATTCTGGAACATGCTTACACCGACGCAGATCATACCGGTCGGCTTTGTCCTTGTAATTCTGGTTGGTGCGTTTCTGCTCTGGCTGCCGATATCGTCGAAGACCGGTGCCAGGATACCGTTTTCGGACTGCTTTTTTACGGCAACATCGGCAACCTGTGTGACGGGCCTTATCCGGTTTGATACATTTAGCACCTGGACGTTTTTCGGACAGCTTGTCCTGGTGATCCTGATGGAGATCGGAGGCGTCGGATTCATGACCTTCGCCATTGTGATGATGATGGCGGCCCGTCAGAAGATCGGACTTCATTCCAGAAGGCTGCAGCAGGACTCGATTGCGGCGCCTGCCGTCGGCGGAATCGTGCGCATCACCCAGTTTGTGGTAAAGGGAACAGCGATTGTGGAAGGAACCGGAGCTGCGCTTCTTTCCATTTATTTTGTGCCGAGGCAGGGATTCTGGGACGGCATATGGAGCAGTATCTTTCATTCGGTTTCGGCGTTTTGCAATGCCGGTTTCGATCTTATGGGAAGGTACACGCCGAATTCCTCATTGGCCATGTGTGAGAGCAACTGGTACGTTGTGATCATTATTATGGCCTTAATCAGTCTCGGCGGCTTCGGATTCCTGGTGTGGAGGGATCTGATTGATCACAGATTTCATTTCAAAAATCTTGCGCTGCAGAGCAAAATCGTTCTTACGACATCCGCAATTCTGACCTTCGGGGGAGCCATCGGAATTTTTCTTCTGGAGATTGGTAATCCGGATTTTGAGTCCATGTCTGTGAGTGGAAAAATCGCAGGCAGTCTGTTTCAGTCTGTGACCTGCAGAACGGCAGGCTTTTCCACGATGAATCTCGGCGCGATGTCGACAGCGGCTCAGTTTCTGATGATCATGCTGATGCTGTCCGGTGGTTCACCGGGCTCTACTGCCGGCGGTATGAAGACCACAACGGTGGCAGTGCTTTTCCTGAGTGTCAGGACGACCGGAAAGCGGAGGAAGAAAGTGGAGGCTTTCCATCGCTCCGTAGATCCTGAGACAATCAGTACAGCGGCGACGGTAGCGATTTTGTATATTTTCAGTGCGATAGCTGTCGCTATGATCATCTCCTCAGTGGAAAGGGGCGTAGATTTTCAGACGGCGTTTTTCGAATCGGCATCCGCGGTGGCGACAGTGGGATCCACCCTTGGCATTACGCCCAGGCTCGGTATGCTGTCAAAACTGCTGTTGTGTGTGCTGATGATCTTCGGCCGCAGCGGAACGGTGACGGTGCTGACCGCGATGACAAGAAAAGACCGGAGAGCGGCATCAAGATATCCGGCGGAAGAAATATCCATCGGCTGATCCGTTTTTCGGGGTTGTGACAGTCCGCTTGCGGGGCTAATGTAGATTGCTGCCCGTCTGGCCGGGGGAATGCGGTTTTGTTGCCCCGCTTGCGGAGAGTAATGCATTATGAGCCCCTCTTGCGATGAACTATGCATTTTGAGCTAGGCTCGTGGTGAAGTAATACAGCTTGTGGCAAGGTTATCGTATAGGGCTGTAAATGGCCTTTACAATAAGGGGATCGGCCTGTAATTGTTGTAATATATTGCGTGACGCAGGAAGGCGGGGAGGATCCCGCAGACAGAAGGAGCAGAGGCAATGAAGAATGTGCTGATTATAGGACTCGGACGCTTTGGCAGACATATGGCAATACGGCTGCAGGATCTGGGAAATAACGTAATGGCTGTTGAGGAAGATGAAGAGACGGCAAATGATGTGGTAGACAGAATCCCCAACATCCAGATTGCGGATGCCACCAATCCGCAGGTGATCAAGTCGCTCGGGATCAATGATTTCGACCTGTGTGTGGTCACGGTCGAGGAAGATTTTCAGGCGGCACTTGTTGTTACCTACCTTCTTCATGAGGCAGGTGCAAAATATATCATAGCGAGAGCGGCGAGGGATATGTACCGCAAACTTCTTCTGCATAACGGTGCAGATTACGTCGTGTATACGGAAAGAGATGAAGCGGAGAAGCTGGCAGTCCGGTTTGGCGCGAGAAATGTTTTTGATTACAATGAGCTTAGCAAAAATCTTGGCATCTATGAGATTGCCGTTCCTTCGGCCTGGGTCGGAGAGAGCATTCTGGACCTGAAGGTAAGATCGGAGTATGGCGTCGAAATTCTTGCCTTTCAGCTGGGAGGCGACGTCGAGCAGATTCTCGACCCGGAGTTTGTGTTTGAGAAGGATATGCATCTCTACGTGATCGGAGCTCCGGATGCCATCCGCAGGATTACAAGAAACAAGGCGTGAATTCCGGGGATAGCCGTGGATAATCGTCACTGACAAGAGCCGGCGGTGCCGCAATCATGCGGTGCCGCCGGCTCTGCGTGCATATCGGTTCTTACTCTGATGCGCTGCTTTTTTTGCGTTGATGGGCATTTTTGCCTTTTACTCATACGTTTTTGTTCGATCGCTTAACGTTTAATGGACAGAATAAGAAGCGCCGTCCCCGGTATCCTTTCGATACCAAAAACAGCGCTTCATAAGTGCGCCATCAGGGACTCGAACCCTGGACAAATAGATTAAGAGTCTACTGCTCTACCAACTGAGCTAATGGCGCTTGGTTTGTATTGAATTTGTGTTGCTGTTCCGTAACAACGAAGATGATTATACGTTACCTCTGAGAAAAAATCAACCCCTTTTTTAAATTTTTTTGAAAAAATTTTAGCACCAAAATTTTAGCACAGTCAGAAGCTTTGAACGTGCTTTTTTTCAGGTCTGCAGAAGATCCGGAATTTTCGGGTGCGTTTGGCAGTGAGGCTGCGCATTGTAAGCTGCGCACGCCCGCATTATGCAGGGAGTTCCCTGGTAAGTTTGGCAGGAAAGGGCAGTCCTGATAAATTCCTGGACGAATGGATGCCATTCATGAACCGGGGTGTCGGATGTCAAGCATGAACCGGGGATGTCGGATTGTGAATCTCAGAGTTATGTGCTATAAAAGGAGATGTACGATAAAAGGAAGAGAGGAATGGCCATGAAATCGATTTTAATCAAGGATACGACACGTGAGGAAAGAATTCGGATTGTGAATCAGGCACTTTCAGTCTGCGGGCAGACCTGTGAGTTCTGCAACGGCTGTGACAACCTGGGAGGCGGGGATGTAGATGCGTTTTATCGGCCGTATATCGAAGGAGAAAAGGAAATCAGTGAGTTGAATGCCGCCTACCGGGGCGGGAGAGTTAAGGGGTGAATGTGATGCCGCCGGAAATTCAGAATTCCACGAGAGAGGAAAGAGAAGCCTTCATTCGTGAAAAATTCAAATGCATCAGTGACTGTGACAGCTGCGGAATCTGTCTTGTCTATCATGGGAAGGATCCGATGCTTGTGTATAAAGACTATATCGACGGAAATGCGGAATATCTGGATATCGCTCGAAAATACCGATAGTCGCTGTTTTATCGTTTGTGTGTGGAATTTGTTGGAAAATGGGTACAGAGATCCCCGGTATGGGCGGAAGAATGCTATTTGTGGAACCGGTACAGAAGTTCCTGGAATGAACGACAGATATTTATTTGAGGGAATCGGAGCGTATACAGGCAGATGGTGACAGAAATCTCGGATGACTTTGACCTGAAGAGCATAGCGGACAGCGGGCAGTGCTTTCGATGGACAGAGACAGAAGACGGTTATGAGATCATAGCCGGCAGTCACTGGGTGCGGATTCGGGAACAAGATCGTGGGAAAGAAGTGAATAGACATCGTCTTGAGCTAACCTGTTCCAGGGAAGAGTTTGAGACATTCTGGAGGCAGTATTTTGATCTGGGGTTGGATTATTCGTCGGTTCGTCGAAGGATAGATCCGGAGAAGGATCCCTATCTGTATCGGGCTTCTGCCTGCGGGAAGGGAATCCGAATCCTCAACCAGGACCCGTGGGAGACGTTGATTACGTTTATTGTTTCTCAGAGGAAGAATATCCCGGCCATTCGTCTTTCTGTGGATAAGCTGTGCAGAATGGCCGGAATGCGGCTGGCGGAGGAACGATATTCCTTCCCGGGACCGGAACAGCTCTGTTCGCTTTCCGGGGAACAGCTTGCAGAGTGCGGTCTTGGCTATCGGGCGAAGTATGTACATAAGGCAGCAGAAGATGCCGCGGATGGCAGGATAGATTTCGGCAGGCTGAAAGGGCTTCCGGACGAAGAGCTGAAGGAAGAGCTGATGGCACTCTATGGCGTTGGAATTAAGGTGGCGAATTGCGTGATGCTGTTTGGCTTTCACCGACTGGATTCCTTTCCGGAGGATGTCTGGATTCTGAGACTTCTGGAGGAAGAGTATCCGGAAGGATTTGCTTTCGATGCATATAAGCCGTACAACGGGATCATGCAGCAGTATTTGTTCTGGTATCGCCGGACAGTGCAGAAAAAATAAATGCTCATACCTGTTGCCTTCGAAATCGCATACAGTCTCTTACGCGCGCTTCGCGGCAGGCGGCCTGTCTGCGTTTTCGAAGAGCTGTTATGTTGCTAACTGTATAAGTCCCCGCGTCACTTCGCTGCTTCGCAGCTTTCGTGCCGCTAACATGTGACCGACTTCGTCGGCCTGTCGCGGCGTTCGCCCCACCGCTTCACACTTTGTGTGAGCGGATGTGGCTCACTGCCCGCGCATATGAGCATTCCCGCGTTGCTTCGCACCGCTCCATGCTCATACCTGTTGTCGTCGCTAATGTTCTTGCCCACCGGTGAGCAAGCTCCCCGTGGGCCAAGAACATTGCGACTGGACTTATACAGTAAGCCTCATATGATAAGTCGTGCTACAAACTGTATAAGCTACGGATTGCTCCGTGCTTCGCACTCCCGCAATCCTACAGGTATTCGGATTTCGCGCGTTCGCGCTTCATCCTCATACCTGTTGCCTTCGAAATTACATACAGTCTCTTACACACGCTTCGCGTGCGACGATCCTGTCTGCGTTTTCGAAGAGCTTATACAGTATGTTCATATTTTGTTTTCAATTTATTAACGGGCGGAACAAGGTCTCATCACATTTGAGCTTTATACTGTTAAGCATAGAAACAAATAAATATACAAGGCACTTGTTATCATTGTTTCTTTTTCATATGAGGTATGTGAGCCTGGAAAGGGCGCATACCGATTCTCCTTCCTATAAAAAGGAGCCGCATGCTGGAGCGGCTCCTTTTTGTGTGTCCGGAAAGCTGGATGCCGGATTTTGAGGAGGGTTACTTTCGTTACCGGGTGGGACCAGAGCAACTCATTTTTTTGTAAGGAACATTGCAATAAATGACTAGTCGCAGATTGAAATGTGGCGGTAAAAATGGAAAATTAACCAAAACAAATCGTATCTATCCCGAAAAATAAGGCAAACCAACAAAAACAACACAAAACAACGCGATTATATTGACAAAAACAAAGAATATAACTATCATATAGGCATAAAAACAATAAAAACAACATTTAAATACCACATAAAACGACTAAAATGCAGCGGCAGAAAGTGCCGCATGATGGGGAGGCGGGATTTTATGAAAATTCTTGATACAAAATTTGTCCGTGGATTTGTGAAGATGGCAGATGACGGTTTCAAGCAGGGATGGCATGAGAGAAACGGTGGAAATCTTTCCTATCGTCTGAAACCGTCTGAGGTAGAGGAGATTCGGCCGCGTTTGAATGATCACGCAGACTGGGCACCGATCGGGACCAGCGTTCCCGGCCTTGCCGGGGAATTTTTCCTGATCACAGGAAGCGGAAAATATTTCCGGAATATTGCCGTAGACCCGGAGGCCTGCCTTGCGATCATTGAGCTGGATGACAAGGGAGAGAATTACCGGATCCGCTGGGGCCTTGTAGAAGGCGGACGGCCGACCAGCGAGCTTCCTGCACATATGATGAACCATGAAGTGAAGAAGAGAGTGACAAACGGAAGACATCGTGTGATCTACCATGCGCATACCACAAACATCATCGCGCTCACCTTTGTACTTCCACTGAAGGATGAAATCTTCACACGGGAGCTCTGGGAGTCCGCGACAGAATGTCCGGTTGTTTTTCCGGACGGCGTAGGTGTCGTGCCGTGGATGGTTCCGGGAGGAAGAGAGATCGCCGTCGCGACCAGCCGTCTGATGGAGAAGTATGATGTCGCGATCTGGGCACACCACGGGATGTTCTGCTCGGGAGAGGACTTCGACCTGACATTCGGCCTGATGCACACCGTTGAGAAGTCTGCAGAGATCCTTCTCAAGGTTCTGGCTGTGACCCCGGTGAAACGCCAGACGATCACCCCGGAGAATTTCCGTGAGGTGGCAAAGGGATTCCACATCAGTCTTCCAGAGAGATTTCTGTATGAGAAGAAAAATCCGGGCGGAATCGAGTGAACAGCGGGAAGAAAAATGATGGAAGACGTGGATACCCCGGAACTTAATATTTGACGAAGATGCCTTCTGCCGGTAAAATGGTGGAAGGCTTTATTTACGCGAACAGTGAGCCGCAGCCGAATGCGAAGTATTCGTGTGCGGCGAGCGTCGCGATAGCGAGATAAAACTCGCGCAGCGTGTTTTATCTCGTTTGTGCGGTACAGAGTCCGTATTTCGGTTGCCATATGGCGCCGTGGACAAAGATTGAACAGTGGTTGTCATATAGGCGCTGAGGCCAGAGATTGAACATTGATTGCCATATAGGTGCTGTGGACAAAGATTGAACAGTGGTTGTCATATAGGCGCTGAGGCCAGAGATTGAACATTGATTGCTATATAGGTGTTGTGGACAGGGTCAGTACAAGGTTTTTGCAGGAATAGCAAATGATAAGTCGAATAGTCCGTGCAGCGGCTGTTACGGAAGTGCTGCGTTGCAGGATGGAGAGAAGAAAAGTCGGAGCGGGACGGTATGAGTAATCTGAAAAAGGGAAAAATATTTATGGGAGTCGCGGCGATGCTTGTCCTGGCAGATGCTTTTATGATGATACTGGATACGGTCATCGCCTATTCAGTGACCGCGTCATATATTGCGATGCTGACGCTTTTGATCAGTCCGTTTGTGGGACTGGCGTGCTCAATTATGTCGTGGATATTTCTGGGAAGGGCAAAGCTGGAGGGGAAGGATCACATTGTAATCTGGCGCTGGATCGCGTTTGCACTGATACTGCTGGATGGATTTCTGGTGGTGACGGTTCTGCTGCTTCTCCTTCCGGGGATATCGATCACCTGACACCACCTTCCTTCAGGAACAAGAGAGCGTCAAGGCAGCATTTTGTAATGCAAATGAGAATGTGTACCTGAGAACAGGCTTTAATGTTATCTGGATGACTTTGCATTGCTGACAGGTTAAAGAGAAGAGAGGGATAATCAATGAGTCATATATCGGATGCCATGAAGGCATTTCATGAGAATACGATGTGGATCGTAAATAACGGAATGATGGCGGACCTTGCCATCGAGGATACCAACAACAAGGTGATCAACTGGTTTGTAATGCACAGGCAGGAGTGGAAGCACGGAGAAATCGTGGATTTTATCAGTATGGATGAGGGAACGGGCATCTACACGGTCTACGCGCTCTGCACAGATGATACTGTTCTGGCGATCCCGGAGGAGGAGTTGGACAATCCGGAGGAGTTTGAGATCAACGGACATCATACCTCTATGGTTCGGACCCGACCGCAGGAGATCACCGATGAGGATGCCGATCAGCTTGCTGATCGGGTGTTAGATGAGCGTGAGAGAATCATGAAGGCACGGGTTTCCGGAATTCGAAAATGAGATGGTGAGGTCTGTCACAGTCAGAAGACTGTGACACATCGAGGGCCGGCAGTTACCTGGGCTGCCGGCCTAAATTTTTGATGTCTGTTTTTCTCAGATGCAGAGGTTATCCGAAAATCTCCCTGCTCATTTTATCAATTTCCTTGTCTACCATTCCATAAACTTGCGGGAAAACAGAAAAATTCAGGCCATGCGTTGTGCACGGAATGAAATAATGCTTTCCGCAGTCTCTGCAAAGCTGATCTGTCTCCTTTGCAATCTCTTCCTGTGTCACGTCAGGCTTGTCAACCTTGCCGTTATCAATTCCGCCCATGAAGGATATTTTTTCACCATATTCTTTTACCAGCTGCGGCAGATTGTTGACAGACATGCAGCCCTGCCATACATCAATTCCCATGTCAATCATGGAGGGAACAAATGGCGCGCAATAACAGTCGTTATGATGGATAACGAGGACGCCTCTCTCCTTGAAATATCCGTAAATTCTCTGATAGGGTTTCAGGAAAAATTCCCGGAACATATCGGTACTGATAAATGTGGATCTCTGTGTTCCCCAGTCATCATGATGAAAGATGACATCCGGCTTCATATAATCACAGATCTGCTCCGCGTATTTCAGTTCCCATTCTGTAATATAGTCAATCAGATCATGAACCGCCTCCGGCTCCTCATAGAAATTCATCATGGCCGGTTCTACATCGCAGAGATAATGATGCATTTCAAAAAGGCCTGGAGCCATAAATGCGGTAACCATTGTCTCGTTGCGGTCTACAGCTTCCGCAGCCTTGACCGTTGGTTCCCAGTCCTCGGCGGTATAATTGAGCTCCGGAGCTTTCACGTAACGCCTCCACTCTGTGATATCCGGACATACAAGATGATCCGGATCGTGCATCGGGAATGCGCCGGGCTGTCCTTCCGGCCAGGCATTGTAATAGCCCCAGCCACATTTCACCGCAGGGTCCCCCGGCTTCGCAGGCATAATCGGGAACTGATTCACGTAAGGTGTGTTCATGACAAAGGACAACGCCTCATACTGTTTCACAAAACGATCCGGTGTTCCGCCATGAATGGTTTCCAAAAAATTTTCTCTTTTCGTCAGCATAGTTTTTCCTCCGCAATAAAAACTATCATCAGGTTACTCACCCTGTTATTATACCATAATTGGCGGAAAATATATATGTTTTGACGGACAATTCACGGATTCTATATAAATTATTAGTTAAAATACATGATAATGGATGCGTTCAGATCCCTGTCACGAAGATCTCAATTCCGATTGCGATCAGAATGATACCGCCCAGTATCGTTGCCTTTTCCGAGAGCCTCTCACCGAATTTTTTCCCGAACAGAAGTCCGATCATGCAGATCACGAATGTTACAACAGCAATGATCAGCGAGCTCGAGAAAGCAGTTGCTGTTCCGTACCGTGCTGTCGTAAAGCCTACGGAAAGTGCATCGATGGAGGTCGCAATTCCCTGTATGAGCAGGGTTTTCCTGGTTAGGACTGTTTTTGTTCCGCATCCGCAGTTTTCGGGATTTTCTTCACACTTATTTTTTATCCTCCGGATTCCCTCGAACAGCATCTGACCTCCGATATACAGAAGAAGAACCAGCGCAATCCAGGGAATGAATTTCTGAAATACCTTGAAATATGACGCAATCGTGTGTACGCAGAACCATCCGATCATCGGCATGGCGAACTGAAAGAATGCATAGCATGCAGCTATCCAGTAGGTTTTTTTCCTGGACATCCCGGGTTCGTTCAGCCCGTTTGCAATCGATACCGAAAAGGCGTCCATTGCCAGACCCACCCCGAGTAAGATACTGTTTAAGATAAAGCTCATCATACTTCCCATCCTGACTTCCACTCCTCATTTCTATCCGTCCGGCCGTTTTTGTTTCTCTTCATCCCATCAGAAAAACGCCCGGATACAGTTCGCGCTGTACCCGGGCGTATATACCTGCAGTCTGACCCATGTACAGCAACATCGCTTACATGAGTCTCGCCGATTAAAGCAAGCCAGGCCGAAACGGCCAGTATGTTGACTTGCTGCATGGGATAAGATAAGTATCCGCGGTCCATCAATTTCCGCAGTCACAGCCCATGCCAACTACTCCCTCACGGTTTTGTGTTTTGTAGATACTATCATTTTGTCACACGATTAGTCAATTCTAATATATATGGCCGGACTTTCTTTCACTGCTTGCAGAAAATATTTGTATGGAATATGATGGATTAATATCGATGATGTCATCGATGCATTATATTGACGCATGATTATTGAAGAAAGGATTTCAGACATGAATGAGGAAAAGACAATCCTTCTCCCTTATGAATCCTGGGCTTACCTGAAGGCCCGCTCCCGCGAGGAACGGATCGGCAGGAAGACCTCCGACGCGCTTCTGAAGAATATGTGGTCGGTTCTGGCCAAGGAAGATGGAAAGATCCGAGTGAACGGAAAAGCACTTGGAGGCCGGGAAAACGGTGAGATCACCTCGTGGTCCGTTGAGGATATGCGGAGAATGCTGGAGGAGAAGGGGCTCACCTACACCTTGTAAGGTTTTTCTGTAATTGTTGCAGGATTTCAGGCTGTTGCATTATCATGGTTGTAATTGTGGTTATGTTGCAGCGATAGTAATAGTTGTAGTAATGGAAATGCTGCAGTTATGGAGGAACCTTTTAGAGCGCATATATCTCGTTCAATGAATAGAGGAATTATGACAGAGAATGATTTTACACGGATGACACAGAAGGGCATCGTTATATTGGACGGTGCAATGGGAACGAATCTCTACCGCATGGGGATGCCTCATGGATGCTGCACGGAGGAGTGGGCGCTGAAACATCCGGATGATGTGGAAAAACTTCAGAGGGAGTATGTGGAGGCGGGTTCTCAAATCATTTATGCACCGACCTTTGGTGCGAACCGCATTATGCTGAAGAGATTTGGTCTTGCGGAACATACAGAAGAGATGAACCGGAAACTCTTCGAAATCTCCCGGCACGCGTCAGAAGGAAAGGCTCTGATCGCCGGCGATCTGGCGCCCACGGGCATGATTCTGAAGGAATACGGCGGAGACGGGAGCCGGGAGGAAATGTTTGAGGCGTATCGTGAGCAGGCAAAGGTCCTGTATGAAGCGGGTTGTGATCTTTTTGCCGTGGAGAGTATGCTGGCCGTGCTCGACGCGGTGACTGCGGTAGAAGCAGTCAGATCCGTATGCTCCTCTCCGGTGATCTGTACGCTCACGGTGCGAAAAAACGGAAGTGCCTATTACGGCGGAGATATTTTCGAGGGCGGGCCGCTTGCGGAGAAGGCAGGCGCGGATGCCTACGGCATTAACTGCTGTGATGGCCCGGATGGGATGGAAGAAATGATCTCATCTGTCTCCGAAATGGTTCATATTCCGATTGTTGCGAAGCCAAATGCGGGACTGCCGCAAAGGGGCGCAAATGGGCAGATGGTCTACAAAATCAGTCCGGACCAGTTCGTTTCGTCCATGAAGAAACTTGTGTCCGCAGGAGCGTCGGTGATCGGAGGATGCTGCGGAACTACCCCGGCATATATCCGGAGACTTGCGGAGGAATTTCGAAAGTAAACGGACATGTCGTAAAAAACATGGTATAAGCGGCACAGAAGCGGCGAGGCAATGTGAGAATGCGAATACCTGCAGGATTGCGGGAATGCGAAGCACGGAGCAATCCGCAGCTTAAAAGTTTGTGGCGCAATGTATCTTTGGGCGTTTATTTACGCGAACAGTGAGCCGCAGCCGAATGCGAAGTATTCGTGTGCGGCGAGCGTCGCGATAGCGAGATAAAACTCGCGCAGCGTGTTTTATCTCGTTCATCATCTATCGACTGCCTGTAAGCGGGGCACCACAATGTCTATAAAGTGAGGCTAATCATGAACAAAACTGAATTCAGGGAACTTACAGATAGCAAGATCGTCTGTCTTGATGGAGCAACAGGCACAAATCTGACGCTGCGCGGGATGCCGAAGGGAATCAGCACAGAGGCCTGGGTTCTGGAGCATCCGGAGGTGCTTCAAAATCTTCAGAGAGAATTTATCGAAGCGGGAGCGGATGTGATTTACGCGCCGACGTTTGGCGCAAACCGGAAGGTTCTGGGCGGTTTCGGACTTGCGGACGGGACCGAAGAGATGAACAAAAAGCTGCTCGGGCTGTCACAGGAGGTGTCGAAGGGCCGTGTTCTGGTAGCGGGAGATATGGCACCTACGGGAATGGTGCCGGATTCCGCTGGCGGAGATGCCAGCTATGAGGAAATTTTCGAGATCTATCGGGAACAGGCAGAGATTCTGTATCATGCCGGCGTGGATCTCTTTGTAATCGAGACGATGATGTCGGCGGATGAGACTTCGATTGCGCTGGATGCGGTTTCGTCTGTCTGTGATCTTCCGGTGATGTGCACGTTTTCCGTATACGCGGATGGAAAGTGCTTTTTTGACGGAAATATCTTTGATGCCGCGGCCGTTCTGGAGGCGATGGGCGCCGTAGCAGTGGGACTGAACTGCTGCAGCGGACCGGATCAGATGGAGAGCATCATCCGATATCTGGCTAAGAACTGCAGTATTCCGATTATCGCGAAGCCAAACGCGGGAATGCCGAAGATTGACGAGAAGGGGAATGCGATTTACAGTCTCGGGCCGGAAGCTTTTGCGTCTCAGATGAAGATGCTGACAGATGCCGGCGCCAGGATTGTCGGAGGCTGCTGCGGGACAGAGCCGGAGCATATCCGGTTTTTGAAGAAGATGATTTCCGGTCAATCATTTATTGGATCGATTTGACATTTTGTAATTGATTTCATATAATAGAAAAAGTCTTTAAAACATATCTTTTCAGTGCCGCTTTTATGGAGGGTAATAGGGAATCAGGTGAAATACCTGAACGATCCGGTCACTGTAAGCAGTGAGCCAGATGCATTGTCCATTGTATTCCGGTCAACGGAGTATGAGAAGGCGCAGGAAGGCATTTGAGCTGCAAGTCAGGAAACCTGCTGAGAAGACGATAGATTTGCTTCCGATGAAAGCAGAGTCTGTTTGCATAAGAATATTGATGGTTGCATCAGTGAGTTCTGGTGTGATCCGGCTGGTTTGCAGATATGCGCTCTTTGGCGTGCGGTTATGGATACCGTTTCTTTGGATGGAGCGTGACCGTCAGGAGGATCCGGGATTTCAGCAGATGTTTCTTTTATATGCAGATACGGAGTGATTGCTTTCTGAGAAGGCGGTCACTCTTTTTTACGCGAACAGTGAGCCGCAGCCGAATGCGAAGTATTCGTGTGCGGCGAGCGTCGCGATAGCGAGATAAAACTCGCGCAGCGTGTTTTATCTCGTTTATGTTCTGTGCTATGGTATCGAAGGGCGTTTTGCCCCTTGATATAGATTATTCTACAAAAAGGAGAAACATGATGAAAAAGAAAGTCGTAACATTATTATGCACCGCGGTTCTGACCGGGTCCATGATTGCCGGATGTGGCAGCGCAAGCAGCGCAGCATCGTCAGCATCCGCAGCATCTTCGAGTGCATCTTCCACGTCTTCAGAGACAGCGGAGGTTACAGAGGCAGCCTCTTCTTCTGAAGAAGTAGAGACGGTTTCTTCCTCCTCTGTATCTGCGGATCAGGCAGCAGCGGACAAGGTAGCCGCTTTGATCGACAAGATCTATGTGCAGGAGAGAACAGACACTACGGACGAGGACTGCAAGGCGGCAAAGGAGGCCTGGGACGCTTTGACGGATACACAGAAGGCTCTGGTAGAGGGAGAGTTTGCAGATCCGGATTATTTCGGAAGAGATACCGGCGATGCCTCCAAGGATGATCCGCTCAACGAGGACGGAATCGGAGAAAACGAGATTCTTGTATGCTCTTTCGGAACTTCCTATAATGACAGCCGTGTGCAGGATATCGGCGGAATCGAGAAGGCTCTCCAGGCAGCGTATCCCGACTGGTCTGTAAGACGTGCATTCACGGCGCAGATCATCATCAATCACATTCAGGCGCGTGATAATGAGGTGATCGACAACATGGATCAGGCACTTCAGAGAGCGGTGGACAACGGCGTGAAGAATCTGCTGATTCAGCCGACCCATCTGATGCATGGTGCGGAGTATGACGAGCTGACAGAAACCGTCAGCAAATACGCGGATAAATTTGATTCCGTGAAAATCGCTGAGCCGCTTCTGGGTGAGGTAGGAAGTGACACGAGCGTAGTAAACGAGGACAAGCAGAACGTCGCAAAGATTCTTACTGCTACAGCGGTAGAGAAGGCAGGATATGACAGCCTTGACGCGGCTGCCGCTGACGGAACAGCGTTTGTATTCATGGGTCACGGAACCTCTCATGAGGCGAATATCACCTATGATCAGATGCAGACAGAAATGAATGATCTCGGTTACAAGAACGTATTCATCGGAACCGTTGAGGGCAAGCCGGCAGATACCGAGTGCTCCGCGGTTATCCAGAAGGTACATGACGCGGGATACAAGAAGGTAATTCTGCGTGATCTGATGGTTGTAGCAGGTGATCATGCGAATAACGATATGGCAGGCGATGATTCTGATTCCTGGAAGAGCCAGTTCAATGCATCCGGCTTCTTTGACAGCGTAGATGCTCAGCTCGAAGGAATGGGAAGAATTCCGGATATCGAGCAGATCTATGTAAGCCATACAAAGGCCGCAATGGACAGCGACGCCACAGTTACAAGTTCTTCTGAGGCAAACTGAGATATATCAGTGAGACATATCAGTAAAACAGAGGAAGCGTCCGGCATGTGCCGGACGCTTCTTCTGTCGTAGGGATGGGCATGAATATGTGAATGCACGAAAAATGGGCGTGCGAAAGCTGAATGCGCGAAAGATGAAGGTGCGAAAACCGTATGTGCGTAAAATGAACGCGCGTAAGCCGGATACGCGAAAAATGAGGGTTCGGAAACCGTATGCGTGTAAAATGGACGCGTGAAAGCCGGATACCGGATTAACGGATCGCCCATCTCAGCTTTGTGGAGTGTGCTCTCGGATTCCGGTAGCATTCCTCACGGGAGGGACGGATGACATCCCGGCTGACTTCGGTGTACAGGCCGTCAAGGGCGCCCTGCTTAAAGGACTGTTTGACGAGGCGGTCCTCACCGGAGTGGAAGGTGAGAATGGCAGCTCTGCCTCCGGGTTTCAGCACGGAGGGCAGCTTGTCCAGGAATGCATAGAGAACCTCAAATTCACTGTTCACATCGATGCGGAGTGCCTGGAAGACCCGGGCGCAGGATTTTTTCACTGCTTCGTCCTGTTCGTCCCTGGGCGAATGGCGAAGCTGACGGGTTTGCGTCAGCGCCTCCTCGATCAGAAGGCGAAGGTCCGTGGTGGTTTCCAGCGGGCGTTTACGACGATGTGCCTGCTGAACAGCATCGGCGATTTCCTCTGCATATGGCTCGTCGGAATTATCGATGAGAAGCCCCGCGAGTTCATCCCTCGTGAGCTGCTTCAGCCTCTCGGAAGCGGGTTCTCCCTTTTCCGGGTCAAAACGAAGATCGAGGGGACCGTCTGTCTTGTAGGAAAAGCCTCTCTCTGGGTTGTCGATTTGCATGGAGGAGACACCGAGATCCGCCAGAACAAAGTCGAAGGGACCGTACTTGGCGGAGACCTGATCGATATTCGCAAAGTTGATGTGGATCGGGGTAAAAATATCCTCCCCGAAGCCTCTGGCGCGCATCCGTGCCTCCGTCTTTCGGATTTCCAGAGGATCGGCATCCAGCGAATAGAGATGACCTGTGCCCTCCAGCTTCTCCAGCATGCGTGAGCTGTGACCTCCGTAACCGAGCGTGCAGTCGAGTCCGGTCATGCCGGGACGGATCTTCAGCACATCCAGGATCTCATCGACCATGATTGGAATGTGCATTCCCGCGGGTGTGCTTCCCTTGCGGATTACCTTTTCAATGGTTTCGCCGTATTTCTCGGGATTCAGCTCCTTGTATTTCTCATTATACTTTCGCGGGTACTTGCCGCTGTAATGGGGCCTGCGCCTGTGCGGCGCTGCATCTCCGGAAGGACGGTCCGGATTTGGTCTGTCGGAGTGATTGTCTGAATGCATCATAGGTGTTTTCCTTTCGAATAAATCTCTTCAGAGATGATATGGGTTCTGCCTTTTATATTTCTTCAGAGATGATGTTGGTTCTGTCTTTCGATCAGATCTTTTCGGTGGGGATATCGTTTCTGTCATTTCGGTTATTTTATCACAAAAACCGGTGCCGGTTAACAGAGGGCACGACACTCTTTCCTTTTCAGTGATTTTGGACTATACTTTTTGTGCGATCTCTCAAGTGGAAATTCAGAGAGACCAGGATCATTGAAGGTACACGAATCTTCCGGACAGTGGAAATCTTACATGCTGCACTGTATTTGCAGCGCAGCGGATATTTAAAATGGAGGCACAGAATGAAGATTGTATTGATGGAGCCGCTTGGCATTGACGGAGTTACGCTGGATCGTCTGGCGGAGACGCTCACGGAGCAGGGACATGAGTTTTCTGCCTATGATACTTTTTCTACGGATGTTGAGGAGCTGAAGCGCAGAAGCAGCGGGGCAGATGTCCTGATTATCGCGAATCACCCCCTTCCGGGCGAGGTGATCCGGGCGGACGCAAACCTGAAGTTCATTTCCGTTGCGTTTGTGGGAATCGACCATGTTGATGTGGAGGCATGCAGGGAGCAGAATGTCCGGATATCCAATACCGGCGGGTACTGCAACGATGCAGTAGCGGAGCTTGCGGTAGGTCTTGCGCTGGATTGCCTCAGAAATATCAGCCTGTGCAATGACGCTGTTCAGGCCGGAAAGGGCAAGGCCGGGCTACAGGGCCACGAACTCGCCGGCCGTACCGTAGGAATCATCGGAACAGGGGCGATCGGATGCCGTGCCGCGGAGATTTTCAAGGTGTTCGGATGCCGTCTGATCGGATACAGCCGCAGCCGGAAGCAGGCGGCGCTTGATCTCGGTCTGGAATACAGAACACTGGATGAGGTGATGCAGGAGGCAGACATCATTTCAGTACACACACCGCTGACGGCGGAGACGAAGGGACTGATCGGGCAGAAGGAAATCGGCGAGATGAAGCAGGGGGCAATTTTGATCAATACCTCTCGGGGTCCCGTCGTGGATACGGAATCCCTTGCGGATGCTCTGAAAAAAGGCAGAATCAAGGCAGGCATTGATGTGTTTGAGAAGGATCCGCCGCTTCCGGCAGACCATCCGCTGCTCGGCGCGCCGAATCTGGTATGCACTCCCCATGTGGGCTTTGATACCAGAGAATCCATTGACCGCAGAGCGGTAATGGCTTTCGAGAATGTAACTTCCTGGATTAAGGGACAGCAGATTCGCACGATGCTGTGACGGGATTTCAAATTTACGGGCCGGGTTTCCGGTCCCAGACGGACCATCTCGATGTTGCAGTCACAGTCGAATGTGGAGCGTCTCGATACCGCAGTCACAGTCGAACATGGCTCGCGGTGCACATAAGAATAATGGCAGACCAGGGAAAGTGGGACTTATATCGCATGTGGTGCCCACTTGCGGGGAACGGTGGTTTGCTAAAGAAAAAGAAAAGCTCTCTTCTCTGCGGGGAAGGTATCCTGCCTGGACAGGATATCCTTTGCGGAGAAGAGAGCTTTTTACGCGAACAGTGAGCCGCAGCCGAATGCGAAGTATTCGTGTGCGGCGAGCGTCGCGATAGCGAGATAAAACTCGCGCAGCGAGTTTTATCTCGTTTACAGAAAATAGTTCTCACCGGTGCCGGTCTGAAGAGATATATTATATTCTGGCTCTGGCTTTTCGGCGCCTTATTTTTCAGCATCCATCTTAGAAAAAACGCGTTATTGCTCCTGTTTCTTCGGCAGCCGATATCCCTCAAGAATCAGATGAATCGTCTGGTGCAGGTGGGGCAGGTATGCCTCTATGCTGCATGGGGAGTCATACATAATACAGCTGTAGCTGGTGGAACTCACCAGCTCGATGATGGTGAAGAGCAGCAGTTCCGGGTCGTCGCACTCATAGTTGTCCGCCTTCAGAGCCATGAGGTAGTTGTCGTAGAATTCTCCGAGATTGTTTGAGGTGGATCCGCTTGTCTGTTTTTCAACGGCGTGGCGGAAGATACCCCAGGAAAGATTCTTGGTGATGAATTTCAGCAGCATTTTGTTGCGCTGCAGGTAATTCAGGACATAATCGACCATCGCCAGCAGATAATCCTCCAGACCCTTGATCGGAACCGGGCGGACCTTCATCGCCTGCTGGGCTTCCAGAAGAAGCTGCGCGGATTTGCGGGCGATGAGCTCATCCCGCAAGTCATACTTGTCCTTGAAGTAGAGGTAAAAGGTTCCTTTCGCCAGGCCGGAGTGCTTGGCGATATCGGAAATGGTTGTTTTATTAAAACCCTGATTGACGAAGAGATCGTAGGCGTTCGTCAGGAGGGAATTCCGTTTGTTCTGTTTATTCAAATCTACCTTGCTCATGATTCATATCCTTTCTGAAATCATTAACTGATCACAGATATATATACGGCTATTGAAGTTATTATTTCACTGAAAATACCAATGGTCAACCATAAAAATGACCAATATTCATTTTGAGCTTTTGAAAATTTTGTGAAACCTAATTATTGACCAACGGTCATTTAAGGACTACCATACCCTATGTCAGGAAAAAGGTTTTGTACTGGATCCAACAGGAAAGTGATGTTTTGTACTGGATGCAGGAGACAGAAGCAATAGGTAAGGAGTTGAGAGAAAAATGATAAAAGTAGGCAAGTGGATCGCTAAACACAGAGTGCTGATCCTTCTGTTGGCGGTTGTCCTGCTGTTTCCGGCAGCATATGGATATTTCCACACCAAGACAAACTACGATCTGCTGACATACCTTCCGAAGTCGCTGGATACGATGAAAGGGCAGGACATCATCGTCGATGAATACGGCATGGGTTCCTTCTCGATGATTGTCGTGGACAACGAGAGCATGAAGGATGTCGCAAAGCTTGAAAAAGACATTGAGGCCGTTCCTCATGTAAAGGATGTGCTCTGGTACGACGATGTCGCGGATATTTCTCTTCCTGTGGACATGATTCCCCAGGATCTCAGAGATAAGTTCTTTAAGGGCGACGCGACGATGATGCTGGCCATGTTCGACGATACATCATCCGCAGATACCACGATGGAAGCCGTCGATCAGATCCGTTCCATTGTAAAAAAGGACACTTACGTCAGCGGTATTACGGCAGTCATGAACGATCTTCGTGATCTGACGAATCAGGAGCTCCCGATTTACGTCACAATCGCCGTAGTCCTGTGCCTGGCAGCAATGCTTCTGCTGACTGATTCTTTCCTGGTACCGTTCCTCTTCCTGGTGGATATCGGTTTTGCCATCATATATAACATGGGAACCAATATGATCTTCGGATCGATTTCCTATGTCACGAAGGCGGTCGCCGCGGTTCTGCAGCTGGGTGTCACGACGGACTATTCGATTTTCCTTCTGGGAAGCTACCGAGAGAATAAGGAAAGATTTCCCGGAGACAAGAACCGTGCGATGGGACATGCCATTGCCAATACGTTCAAATCGATCATCGGCAGTTCGGTGACGACAATCGCCGGATTCATCGCACTGTGCTTCATGTCCTTTACCCTCGGTCTTGACATGGGTCTGGTAATGGCAAAGGGCGTTGTCTTCGGAGTGCTCACCTGTGTCACTGTACTCCCGTCGCTGGTTCTTCTGTTCGACAAGCCGATTCAGAAGACGACCCACAGACCGCTCCTCGGAAAACTCGACAAGGCGTCTGATTTTATTACGAAGCACTATAAGGTATGGCTTGTGATTTTCCTTGTGCTCTTTATCCCGGCGGTGTACGGCAACAACCATGTAAAGAACTATTACGATATGTCGGGATCCCTTCCGAAATCCCTGCCGTCCATGGTGGCGCAGCAGAAGGTTGAAGATGATTTCGGAAGCAGCACGATGCACATCGTGGTCATGGACAAGGATACACCTGTCAAGAACAAGATGGCGATCATAAATCAGATTGACGATGTGGACGGAGTGAACTACGTTCTGGGCCTGAACTCGCTCGTCGGTTCTTCTGTTCCGGATTCCATGATTCCTTCGGATGTGAGAAAAATGCTGCAGAGTGACAAGTATGAGCTGATGTTTGTAAGCACGGCCTACTACACAGGCTCTGATGAAGTCAATAAGCAGATAGACGAGATCAACAGCATACTGAAGAAGTACGACAGCGGCGCGATGCTGATCGGTGAGGCTCCGCTGACGCATGACCTGGTGGATGTCACGAATGTGGACTTCATGCATGTAAATTCCGCATCCCTGCTCATTATCTTCTTCATCATTCTGATGGTATTCAAATCGTTCTCGCTTCCATTCATTCTGGAGATTACGATTGAATTTGCCATCTTCGTCAACATGGCAATCATGTACTACACGGGAACATCGGTTTCCTTCGTGACGAGCATCGTGCTTGGAACGGTTCAGCTGGGATCCACGGTCGATTACGCGATCTTGATGACGAGCCGGTATCAGAAGGAACGTCAGAGAGGACATGATAAGAAAGAGTCCGTTCAGATTGCTCACAGGGCCTGCATGGGATCCATCATTACTTCCGGTGCCGCATTCTTCGCTGCGACCTTCGGAGTCGCGATGTATTCGAACATCGATATCATCGAGTCGATCTGCATGATGCTTGCAAGAGGAGCTCTGATCAGTATGGTGACCGTTCTCTTCGTTCTGCCCGGAATGTTTATGATCTTTGATAAGCTGATCGTGAAGACGTCGATTGACTTCCTCGGCAAGAAGAAAGAGGCCCGAAAGGCGGCATTTGCACAGAGGAAAAATCCTCAGTTCCAGGCAGCGGTTCAGACGGCAGGAGCAGCAACCGCCGGCAGCAGTTCCGGTCCGCAGGATTTTTCGAACGGAACACCGGGTTCTGGAACTTCGGGTTCCGGACAGTCTGCCGATTCCGGACAGCCTTCCGACTCTGGCGAGACGTCAGGGTCCGGAGTCAAAGGGTAACAGAAATTATTCAGGGATCGCAAGACATAAGAATCACAGGGGATTCCTGAATCACAAGAGACAGATATCACAGGATATTCAAGGATTCTAAGACATGAACATTACAGGATATTCAAGTATTTAATATACAAAAAATACAGGATGTGAAACAGACAGGATTCAGCAGTTCGATGAGGATCTGCGTTCTACAGAAGAGAGGCTGAAAAAATGAACAGAAATGCCAAGATCGTAATCAAAAAGAGTTTTAATAAGACGGTAGCCGTTGGTATTGCGGCGATGATGGGAATCGTACCGTCCGCATCGGCTGTTTTTGCCGCGGACAACAGCTCATCGAAGGTTACAAAGGATGAAACCGTATACGTAAATGCAGACGCAGACGGGAAGACATCGAAAATCACGGTCTCCGATCAGCTGGTCGGAGCCGGAAGTGAGAAAGACATCAAGGATGCGTCTTCCCTGAGTGATATTCAGAATGTAAAGGGCGATGAGACCTATACCGGTTCCGGTGATTCCATGGTATGGGATTCCGACGGAAACGACATCTACTATCAGGGAACCTCCGACAAGGAGCTTCCGGTCGGCGTCAGCTTCACATACTATCTGGACGGAAAGGAAATCGCGCCGAAGGATCTTGCGGGTAAGAGCGGAAAGCTCACGATCAAGATCCAGTACACAAACAACACCAGTGTGCAGACAAAGGTCGGTGACAAGACCGAGACCATGAAGACACCTTTCGTCATGATGACCGGAATGATCCTCCCCGGAGAGAATTTCTCAAATGTGACGATCGATAACGGAAAGATTATCAATGACGGAAGCAGAAATATTGTCCTTGGATTCGGTATGCCGGGACTGAAGGATGATCTGGATCTCGACAGCCTGAAGGATAAACTGAAGGACGCCAAGGATGATGCCGACAAGCTTAATGAGACAACGACTTCAGAAACATCGTCTTCCGACACGAAGTCTTCAGACGCGACAGCATTAAAATCGGAAAGTGTCACAGCTTCTTCTGATGACAAGGACAGCGCATCGGACAGCAGTCAGACTAGGGACAGTGCGGGAAGCGACAGCAAGAGCAGCGACAGCAAGAACAGTGACAGCAAGAGCAGTGACAGTAAAGTAGACGAAAAAATCGATGACTTCGATATTACCGACAGTGTGGAAATCACTGCAGACGTCAAGGATTTCACAATGGATTCCACCTACACGGTTGCGCTGACCGACGCCTTCCAGGATATCGATTTCTCGGATCTTAAATCCGTGGATGACCTTAAGGGCAAACTCAATGACCTCGAAGAGAACACACTGAAACTTGTCAGCGGTTCCAGCGATCTCTACAATGGCGTAAAAGAGCTGAACGATAAATACGGGGAGCTTGACAGCGGCATCAGTCAGTTGAAGTCAGGAATTGACAGCGCAGCAGAGGGAGTCAACAAGCTGGCATCCAGTGCACCTTCGGCAGCAAGTGGAGCAAAGGCTCTGGCAGAAGGAACATCAAAATTCAAAAATGCAATAAATGGATTTTCCAGTGATACAAAAACGTTGAACAGCATATCTTCAGCAGCAGCGAAGCAGGCAAGCGATACGGTTGGAGCGCAGCTGAGTAACAACAGTGCGATGAAGCAGCAGGCTGAGAAAGTTGGAAAGACGGCCGCACAGTCAGCGGTTCAGAACATCAACAGTCAGGCTCAGTCGATCGGTGATCAGGCGGTAGCGGGCGTGAATGCTAATCTGGATGCAAGTGCGAAAGCAGCGGGAGACCAGGCAAAAGCTAAAGCAGAAGCAAGCATTGATGAACAGAAAATCGGTGATCAGGCGGTAGCGGGCGTGAATGCTAATCTGGATGCAAGTGCAGAAGCAGCGAGAGACCAGGCATCTAAGGCTGCTTCGGATGCTCTGTCAGGAGATGCTGGTCTGCAGGCACTGGCTAATCAGGCAGGGATTGCAGCAGTAAGCGAGGTTCAGAAAAAAGCAGAGGCAATTAAGCAGGAAGCTAGCCAGGAAGCTAGTCAGGCAGTGTCTGGATCTGCTGATGTGACGAATGCGGCTAACCAACTTTCCAGTGGTATCGGTACCGCTGTGGCACAATCAGTCAGCTCTACGCTTGCAACTGCGGCACAGGGAATTTCTTACAGTGTTTCTGATGATCAGATTACAAGTTTACTGCTTCAAAGTGGAATGAATGCGAATCAGGCAGCTCAGTGTGCGTCAGCCATTGCAGGTACTATCAATCAAAATGTTAATGCTGCTATCGCGAACCAGGTTAGTCAGCTTTCCTCGCAAATCAGTGCGGATACTATCACGCAAGCTATATCCCCGTCTGTATCATCGACAGTTCAGGCAGTTGCGACAAGTGCAGCTGGAAATGCAGCGGCAGCTGCGGCTGAGTCAGCAGCAGAGACAGCAGCGCAATCTGCTGCCGCAGGGACCGTCACACAGATTCCGGCATCTATAGTAGGAAAAGCAGCAGGAGAGGCAGCGGCCAGCGCAGTGAAACAGACGGCTCCGGCGGTTGCGAGAGAAACGGCAGTTGCTACCGCAAAGCAGACGGCCGGTGAGACAGCCTCCCAGGTTGCGGAAAGCACTGTAAAGTCAGTTGCTTCTCAGGTAGCCAGAACGACAGCTACATCTGTTGCTCCTCAGGTGGCAGGTACTGTTGCTCAGCAGGTAGGCTCACAGACATTCCAGGCAGTTGCGAAGCAGTCTGGACAGGCAATGGCTTCTCAGGTGGCGAGTCAGACGTCTGAATCAGTAGCGAAGCAGGTTGTTGCTAGTTTATCAGGCTCTGTTTCCGCACTTGATACGGGTGCACAGAAACTCAGCAAAGGACTCGCAGCGCTTCCTTCCGGTGCGCAGCAGCTGCAATCCGGCATGAAGCAGCTTTCTACCGGAACGGACAAGCTTGCTTCCGGAAGCAGCCAGGTAGTCGGTGGCCTGAAGCAGCTGACTGACGGCGCGAAGGAGCTGAAGGATGGCACAAAGAAGTACAACGATGAAGGAATCAAGAAGATCACCGACGGAATTGGCGGTACTCTTGATGATCTGGATGATGTAGAAGATCGCCTGAAAGCTGTCACTTCTGATGACCTGCAGTACACGAACTACAGCGGAATCGCGAATGGAATGGACGGAACCGTTAAGTTTGTCATCACCACAGATGCAATCAAAGCAGACAAGTAATAAAAACACATGATGTTCACAAATGCCCGCTATAATTGTTTGTATCATTCAAACAATTGAGAGGGCATTTTTTATGAAAAAAGAAAATCGAAAAATGGCGCAGGAGCGCCGGGCGCAGCAGAGAGAAGCGGAAGTGAGAAAGCAGAAGGCGAAGAAGGTGTTTCCGATTGTAATCGTGATTGCGGTGATTGCAGTCGTTGCCATTGGAATCATTGCCACCAGTGGTCTGTTCGGCGGCAAGGAGGCAGATGGCTCCAGCGTCTCGTCTTCGTCCGGGGACATTGTAACCACAATCAACACCGACAGCACCGGAAATGCGGCTGGTACAGGGGATACAACTGCTGCATCTTCCGACAGCTCAGCATCAACAGGGACAACATCACAGGATACAGCATCGGCAGGGGCTTCTTCCTCCGCAACGGCTTCTTCGAAGGAAACGCTGAATACGACGGAGGGAACGGTTGTACAGAAGGGCGATACCGTAAATATCGATTATACGGGATATCTGAATGGAAAGGCATTTGACGGCGGAAGCACAAACGGAGCAGGAACCGATCTGACTCTGGGATCCGGCACATATATCGATGGCTTTGAGGATCAGGTTGAGGGACACAAGGTCGGGGAAACCTTTGATATCCAGGTAACCTTCCCGGAGGACTACGGCGTTTCGGATCTGAATGGACAGGAGGTTACATTTACGGTTACCATTAACGGAGTTTATCAATAACGGAGTGTTTCAATAGTGAAGTGTTTCAATAACAGAGTGTACCAATAGCGAAGTGTTCAATAATGGAGTGTATCAATAACGAAGTGTACCAATAGCGGAGAATTACCGGTATTTTGAAGTGGGGGATTTTATGGGTGATTTGGATTCACAGATTATGAAGTTAATGGCGGTGCCGGAGGAGATACGAAATCTGTTCCCCGCCGGTGGAATCAGCTTTGATGCGTTCCTGGACCTTGCGGACGCGGAGATGGAGCCGATGCGGCGAATGTTCGCGGACTACCAGTGCGCCTGCATGGAGATTGAGACGAAGTTCAAGGTTCTGAATGAGCGTTTTTCGGTAAAATATGACGCGAACCCGATTGAATCGATCCGGACGAGGGTCAAGAGTCCGGAGAGCATTGTGCGGAAGCTGCACGCCAGAAATCTTCCTCTGAGTATCGATTCTATACAGGAGAATCTGGATGACATTGCGGGAATCCGGGTGATCTGCTCGTTCCAGAACGATATCTATATGCTGGCGGATAAATTTCTGGAGCAGGATGATATCACACTGATTGAACGGAAGGACTACATCAAGGATCCGAAGCCCAGCGGATACCGCAGCCTGCACCTGATCGTGGAGGTTCCGATCTTCACGGAAGAAGGCAAGAAAATGATGCGCGCAGAGGTGCAGCTGCGCACCATAGCGATGGACTTCTGGGCAAGTCTGGAGCATAAGCTTCGCTATAAAAAGAAGCTCTCCGACGAACAGATGAAGGCTTTGTCCGCGGGACTTACGGAGTGCTCAAGGGTAACCGCCGAGCTGGATCAGACTATGCAGGGGGTCTACGACAAAGTCCAGAGCTTCCAGAATGGCAAATCGTAACAAGCCCAAATAACGAAAGGACCAAAGAGAACCGAAAGGGCCGAAGACAACGTAAAAAACAAAGACAACCCAAAAAACGAAAACAACCCAAAAAACGAAAACAACCGGAACATTATCTGCTCTGATAGTGTTCCGGTTGTTGTGTATCACTGCAAAATCGATCCGGGATGGCGGATGGATGCCCGGAACATCAACCCGGCTGACTGATCAAGCGGGTTAATTGTGGGTTTTCACAGATTGTTCCAGGCTTTCCTCCGGGATACAGAGAGCGTCGATTTCATCCAGCCAGATCCGGGCGCTGGCGTCGCTTGGCATGCGGAGATCACCCCGCGGGGAGAGGGCGACGGAACCGACCTTCGGGCCGTCCGGCAGGCAGGAACGTTTGAACTGCTGGGAGAAAAATCTCCGGTAGAAGTTCTTCAGCCATTTGAGGATTGTGGTATCGGTATATTTTCCCGCAAAGGTGCGATTGGCGATCCGATAGATCTTCGAGGGTGTGAATTCCGCACGCAGCATATAATACAGGAAGAAGTCGTGGAGCTCATATGGCCCGACGAGATCCTCAGTTTTCTGGGAGATCACGCCGTTTTCCGGTGGCAGAAGCTCTGGGCTTACCGGAGTGTCCAGGATATCAAGCAGGATGGAGGAGAGCTTTTCCTCGCCGCAGGTGTCCGCGTAGTAGCGGACCAGATGACGGACAAGAGTCTTGGGGACGGAGCAGTTCACGGCGTACATCGACATATGATCTCCGTTGTAGGTGGCCCACCCAAGGGCAAGCTCGGAGAGGTCGCCGGTTCCGATCACGATTCCTCCGGCCTGGTTGGCGACGTCCATGAGTACCTGCGTCCGCTCTCTCGCCTGACCGTTCTCATAGGTGACGTCATGTACGCTCATGTCGTGACCGATGTCGCGGAAGTGCAGGGTCACTGACTCGTTGAGACGGATTTCCCGGAAGGTGACGCCGAGCTCGCGTATTAAGGTGCAGGCATTCCGGTAGGTCCGGTCAGTAGTGCCGAAGCAGGGCATGGTGACGGCGATGATGCCCTCCCTTGGAAGGTTCAGCATGTCGAATGCCTTAACGGTTACCAGAAGGGCGAGCGTGGAATCGAGACCTCCGGAAATGCCGATCACGGCGTGCGATGCGTGGATGTGGTGGAGCCTTTTCTTGAGCCCCATGGCCTGTATGGTCAGGATTTCCTCGCAGCGCTGGTTCCTTGTAGCCGGATCCTCCGGAACAAAGGGATGCGGAGCAAAGGCGCGGGTCAGCGGGGTCTGCTCTTCCCGGAGCTGGAAGGGGATGCAGACATGATTGCCGAGCACCCAGCCGGAGGCTCCGACAGGCATGGCACTGGAGAGCACTGCCGTTTTTCCGAGGGAGGCCCCGTCCTGAGCACCATAGGCGGACGCAGTCTCAAAATCGGGGTAGGTGCTGGTTCTGCGGCGCTCCGCCGTGAGACGGCTGACGTCTATCTCAGAATAGATGATACCGTTGCGGAAACGTCTGGATTCCGCCAGAATGGTTCCGTTCTCCGCGATGATATTGTGGCCGCCGAAGACCAGATCCTGTGTGGATTCCCCTTCACCGGCGGAGGCGTAGATGTATCCGCAGATCAGGCTGGCCGACTGCTGTGAGACCAGATTTTTCCGGTAGGTGTCCTTTCCGATCATTTCGTTGCTCGCGGACAGGTTAGCAATCACCGTTGCCCCGCAGGCTGCATGGGAGATGCTGGGAGGACAGGGAACCCACAGGTCCTCACAGAGCTCCGCAGCGACCTTCAGCCGTGGAATTTCCTCGCAGTAGAAGAGAAGATTCATGCCAAAGGGGACCATCGAGCCAAGCCACTCGACGGTTTCGTGTCCGGGCGTGAACTGCCGGCGCTCATAGAACTCATTATAGGTCGGCAGATTTTTCTTAGGGACGAGGCCGAGGAGACGGCCGCGGTTCAGAACGGCGGCCACGTTGTACAGCTTTCCGCGAAGCTCCCACGGAAGGCCCACGAAGATCAATGCATCGGTCTTTTCCGTTTCATGAAGGATCCGGTTCAGCTGTCTTCTTGCCTCTGCGATCAGGAGATCCTGCAGAAACAGATCATGGCATGTATATCCGGTGATGCAGAGCTCCGGAAACACCATGATCTTCGCGTGCGCCTTCTCCATTTCTCTGATCTGTGCCAGGATCGCATCCGCATTGGCAACGCAGTCACCAACGGTTACATCCGGTGTTCCTGCAGCAACTTTGATAAATCCGTCTTTCATCGTTAACCTCCCTGTTTATCGGCTTCTCTTCTAACTTTTTTCCTACTGATCAGCCCGTCCTGCCAGTGAATCAAAATAATTTTTTTAGGATTGGCATATAAAAAATTTCACGAAGACTATTACATGGATATTATTATACATACCATTTTTTTTTGCAATGTTGATCTTTCCTCTTCATCTTATGAGGAAGCTGTGATAAAATGCAAGGGCTGATTCAGGTTCAGCAGCGTCAGTTCGAGACCTTCCTGACGTAATAAACAAAACTAAAGGAGAATATAATAATGAAAGAAAACGAGACGAAGTTCAGTAGGGCAGGATTCAGAGAAGCGGCACAGGCCGCTGCGGACGGGACGCAAGCAGGAAATGTCCATTCGGGACAGGAATGCGCGGGTCAGACGCAAGCAGGAAATGTCCGCACAGGTCAGATCCATGCGGCACACGATGGCACGGTGAGCGGAAGAATGGAACACAACCGGATTCTTTCCCTGACACAGGCGGCGATGATCGCGGCGATATATGTTGTTCTGACATATGTCTTTTCCGCATTTTCCTTCGGCCAGGTGCAGATCCGTATCGCGGAGGCACTGACGATCCTTCCGGTCTTCACCCCGGCTGCGATACCTGGACTGTTTGTCGGATGTCTGATCGGCAACATTGCCGGAGGCGCTGTTCTTCCGGACATTATCTTTGGAAGCATTGCGACGCTGATCGGAGCTGTTGGAACGCGGCTTCTTCGTAGAAGAAATCCGGTGCTCTGCACCCTTCCGCCGATTGTGGCGAATACGATCATCGTGCCGTTTGTGCTTCGGTTTGCCTATGGCGTGAATCTTCCGATTTCGTTCATGATGCTGACGGTCGGAATCGGAGAGGTGGTTGGATGCGGCGTATTCGGTGTTCTGCTGTATTCGATTCTGAAGAGATATAAAGAGGTTATCTTCAAGACAAGTCGTTTTGAGGACAAAGCCAAAGCCGCGAAATGAAAACAGCACTTGCTGCGTCTGTGCGTTTTCGTCTGGAAGCAGTTCTGTGATTCGTGTAAATGCTTCAGAGTTCGCGGAAGCGATTCACGGTTTGCACAAATATAAAGGAAGCCCACGGTTCTAAACCTGAACCGTGGGCTTCCTTTTCAATGCAAGGCACCGCAGGGAGCGATGCTTTGATTATGGGAGATACTAAGCATTTTTCACGTTGATCAGCGCTCTGCGATAGCCTCAATCTCACAGAGCACTCCCTTCGGGAGATCCTTTACGGCAGTACAGCTGCGGGCCGGCTTGGAGATGAAGTGCTTCGCGTAAACCTCATTGAAGCGGGCAAAATCAGCGATATCAGCGAGGAAACAGGTGGTTTTGACTACCTTGTCCGCGCCGGATCCGGCTGCCTGAAGGATTGCCTCGACGTTTTTGCAGCTCTGCTCCGCCTGAGCTTCGATGCCTTCCGGAATATTGCCAGTGGCGGGATCTACCGGAATCTGTCCGGAACAGAAGATGAAACCATTGCTCTCAATCGCCTGAGAGTATGGACCGATTGCAGCGGGTGCATTGGATGTTGCGATTGTCTTCATAGTGTTCTCTCCTTTGTTATGCAGATAAATTATGCAGGTAAGGTTATCTGTCACAATTGAAGTAAGTTACCGTCATGCAATACGCTGCTCCACAAATGATATTGGTTTATTGGATCTCGTTGTGTTGACTCTCCGCGGATCAGAAATATCGCAGCCGGACTTATACCATGCATTATAAGTCACGAAAAGAGTGAATACAAGATGAATCCGGATATCGTGGTGGGTGGAATAAAAACGGATGCAGTCCGCTTATGAAGTGAAATAAAACAGATGCAGTCCGCTTATAAAGTGGAATAAAATGGATGCAGGCTGCTTATGAAGCGGAATAAAACAGATTAAAGCGGCTTACACTACAATGGAAAGAACATCAGAACTTAAAAACGAAAGATAAATTGCATTTTCTCATTCTGAAAAGAACGAAAATGAATAAATACTTGTATTTTCTGCACATTAACGACAATTCTTCCGGGGCTTTTCGGGGCGGAGACAGGGGAAAGGGACGCATGTCTGCCGGTTTTAGATAAATTTTATTTGGTTTTTAACATTTTTGTGGTACTATTTAAAGGTTATATACACTTATCGATACAGTTTGTTAAAGGTGATGATTATGGCTTCTAAGCATTCAAATGAGAATTCCGGCGGATATTCACGCAGGCATTCGGGAGAAAACCATGATTCCGGGCGGCCGGAGCGTAATTATGATTCCGGTTGGGAGACGAGATACACCCCCGGATATCCGGATGAGTACGACGAATATGGAGAGGAAGCTCCGGACGATGATGCGGAGTCTTATCTGGATCTGGACCTGGACCGGTACGCGAGATCTTACTCCGGCAGCCGTACAGGGAAGAAGGACAGAAAAAAGACCTCGGGACGCGCGGATCATAACTCCCGCCAGAACAAGGTCACGAAAAGTTCCGGCCGGAGAGAAGACCCGGAAAGTGACCTGTGGGAGAATACAGCCCGGAGGAGAACACAGGGAGCCGGAAAGCGCAGAAAAAAGAAGCGTGTGGTTACGGTTCTCACCTTTGTGATGGCGCTTGTCATCGCCGGAGGCCTGATGACGGCGGTGTATCTGCAGGGACTGCTGGGCAAGATCAACCATGTATCCGCTTCGATGAATTCCGTAGATGCTGTGGAGACCTTCGATGCTGACGGAGACAAGGCAAACGACACCCTGACAGCAAGTGACATCGACTGGGGCGATACCAGCGATATTGACGTCATGAAGGATAATGACGTCAAAAACCTCCTGCTGATCGGACAGGACGCGAGATCCGGAGAGAGCGGGCAGCGTTCCGATTCCATGATCCTTTGCAGCATCAACACAAAGGAGAAGAAAATCAAGCTGGTTACTCTGATGAGGGATATGTATGTACAGATTCCCGGATATCAGGCGAATAAACTGAATGCGGCCTACGCGCTGGGAGGAATGGAGCTCCTGGACAAGACCATAGAACAGAATTTCGGCGTGGATATCGATGGAAACGTAGAGGTCGATTTTGACGGCTTCCTCGAGGCGCTCACGGAGGTCGGTGATCTGGATATCGAGCTGACCTACGACGAAGCTACATATATGAATGCGAATGAAGGGCTCGGATCCGCGGATGACAATGCGGAGGTAAACGAGGCGTGGGGACTGAAGGAAGGCGTCAACACGCTGAAGCCAAAGCAGGTTCTCTGCTATGCCAGAATGCGTTATGTTGGAAATTCCGACTGGGACAGAACCGAGAGACAGAAAAAGGTGATCATGGCAGCTTATAAGAAGGTGCAGAATCTCAGTGCCACGAAGCTCCTGTCTCTCGCGTCCAAGATTTTTCCATGCATCACAACGGATCTGAAGAACAGCGAGTTGCTGAGCTACGTGAAGACTCTGTCAGTGAATCATATCACCACAATCGAGACATACCGTATTCCGGTGGACGGGACCTACACCGAGGGACAGATCGAAGGGATGTCTGTGCTTGTTCCCAATCTGTATCTGAACAGCGCTTATCTCCAGAACTATCTCTACGGAAAGGCATTACCGGACGATCTGGATGAGAAGCTGGAGGAGGTCGCCTCCTCGTCTGCTTATTCTGACACGGACGTCTCCAGCGACAGTTCGGCTTACAGCACTGATGACGGTTATGCTTCGGAGAGCGATGGAAGCAATGGTTATACCGATTCGGGGTACGGCGGGGACTACAGTGGCAGCGGTACCTATAATAACGGAACCGACAGTACAAACGGATCTGTGACATACGGAGATGCCACATACGGCGATAATACATACAACACATACGGCGATAATACATACAATACGAATAATTCCGGAACTTCCGGGCAGGACGAAAGCGGAACCGGCTACGGGACGAACTACAGCGCGGATGATGGTTCCGGATATTCCGATGCATCATATTACGGAAATGGCGCAGCCGGCTGATGATCTGTAAATAAGGAAGAACCTATGACATATTTCACCTGCTTTTTTCTGGACAATGAGAAGGATATCATTGTAAATCTTTATCGCGACCTGGGAAGACTCTGCTATGAACTGGAGACGCCGAATCATCATTCCGGAAACCTTATACGGAATCTGGCAAAGCTCTGTGAGCTTCCGCTCTGCGAGAATGAACGGGGACTTCTGGTCATTCGCGGTGAGGTTCCGTGCTACATTGATGCGGCGAATGAGGAGGTCTATATTTTCCGCCTCGGGAACACCAAGGTCGCGAATATCTATCCGGACGGAAGAGTTGAGATGAAGGCTTCCATTCCTTCCATCGCCAAGACGCTGATGAGTCAGACCCGGGATTACCGCTTCGACATCTCAAAAACGATTTTCAAGACCTACATCCGCAGGGAATATAAATTCCGTGCGGATCTTCACACGCATATGAACGGAAATCTGTCGCCGGACATTCTGATTGCCCTCGGTATCTACCACCAGATCCAGTATCCGCTTTACTACATCCGGAAGCTGAATCTCGAGCTGACACAGGAGCAGGAAGAGAGACTGTCGGCACAGCGGGCGAAGGTCGCAAGGCAGTTTTCCAGCTCGGATCTGAAGGGCAAATACCTTGACCGGAAGATCAACGACAATACGGTGATCAATTTCGCGGACCTGATTCTGAACAATCTGGATCACGCGGAGCAGAATATTGTGAAGATCCGGACGTCCCTCGCGATTCTGAAGGACGGACAGGCGGTCTTCACCAATCTGGAAAAAGTATATCTGTACCGTTATATTTTTACCAAGGGGAAGGAGAGCGAGGAGAAGATGGAGCTCTCCGGCGTTCATCAGATCCCGGACAAGGACGTGCTGGCTGCGCTGATTCAGATGAGGAAGGACGGAGAAAATCCGGACTATCACCGGAATACAGTCTTTCAGGATGACCTCCTGTGGATTGCCAGAAGCTATCGCAGGCAGGGAATCTGCTACGCGGAGATCAGTGACACCACACTGGTAAAAAAATACGAGTCCCTGGAGATGCTGCAGGAAGTGCATGAGATCATGCCGAAGATTTACCGGGAGACCGGGGTCATGATCCGGTTCCTCGCCGCGATACGGAGAATCCCGCTGACCATCGTCAAGGACCAGGTGACGCCGGAGGATTACCTCATCCGGAATCTGAATGTGCTTCAGGCAGTTGCGCTTGATCCCTACGTGGCGGGCTGTGATTTTGTCGGAGAGGAGATTAATGACATTATCACGCTGAAACCGATGTTCCGGGAGATTGTCAAGATCACGAAGAAGGTCCCGGATTTTGTGATCCGGATCCATGCGGGCGAAAACGACAGCCAGAAGGATAATATCGCGCACAGCATCGAATGCGTGAAGGATTCTCTGGAGCCCGGGCAGAAGATGCCAAGGGTCCGGCTGGGTCACGGCCTTTATACGTACAGTCTGAAGACGAAAAAGGGCAGGGAGGTCATGAAGGCTCTGATCGAGAACAACATTGTTCTCGAATTCCAGCTAACGTCCAATGTGCGGCTGAACAACCTGAACGCTCTGGAGAACCATCCGCTCCGTCAGTATCTGGCGGCCGGCATCCGCTGCGTACAGGGTACGGACGGCGCCGCGCTCTATGGAACGAACTCGATTGATGAGCAGCTCTCCCTTGAAAAACTGCTGGAGCTGACGCCGGACGAGATGATGAGCATGAAGCAGACCGAGACCGAGATCATCCGGGAGGGACAGGAATCCTATTCCAGGAAAAAAATCGAGCTTCATCAGATTCTGGCGGGCAGAGATCTGGAGGATGTGCTTCTGGAAAAAATGGAAGAGGCCGAGGCAGGGAGCGGAGGACTCAGGCTTCGCCGGAATCACAGGGTGGACGCGAATACGGAACTGAAAGACAGCATCCGTGAGCTTCCCTGGGACAGACTTCCGATCATTCTGATGGGCGGAAGCTTCAATTCCGAAAAGCGCGCGACCAGGATCACAGAAGAGGGATGCAGACAGCTGGACGCGCTGCTTGAGAGCTTGAATCCGGAGGAGGTATTTTTTGTCATCGGCAACCGTCTCCGGGGATATGAGAAATATCTTCTGGAACACAACGAGA
Source organism: Bilifractor sp. LCP19S3_H10 (assembly GCF_052119185.1). Taxonomy (NCBI): domain Bacteria; kingdom Bacillati; phylum Bacillota; class Clostridia; order Lachnospirales; family Lachnospiraceae; genus Bilifractor; species Bilifractor sp. LCP19S3_H10. Next base: position 349,727 of record NZ_JBQKFT010000001.1, on the reverse strand, counting down.
AGGGATTTCTGATTTATTCGTTCGTTCCGTCGCTGGTTACCCGTGGGGAGTGCCGGCAGCTCGAGGAGGCGGGAGTCCGCATTCGCGTGTCGACGGAAAGCGAGAGCATGGGCATTTATAAGAGCTTTAACTATGAGATCTTCGAGAGACGGCCGTCGCTTCTGATCGGCTTTGACGGGAATTCCGCTGGTGAGAACATGATCCAGGAGGCAAAGAACGGAAAGGGAAAGGCCGGTATCTTTATCTGGGAAAAATCCAGAACCCTGCGGGAGAAGGCATCCTCCCTGGAGGGCTATGTCCGGTTTTTCAACAGCAAAAAACCGCTCGCGGATCAGGTGAGCGGTTATCTGAATTAGCAGATGAAAGTCGACAAATGCTGAGAAACCGGTATTTGTCGGCTTCCTTTTATTTACGCGAACAGTGAGCCGCAGCCGAATGCGAAGTATTCGTGTGCGGCGAGCGTCGCGATAGCGAGATAAAACTCGCGCAGCGTGTTTTATCTCGCTAATACTGAGTGGGATTTACTCCTTTGTAAAATTTATTTCTTCTTCCAGATTGCGATTGTCGCGAGAAGTTTTTCCTTCTCATCTTCTGACATAGAATGAATCTCTGCGTTCAATTTGTTGTCGAGGGAGGTTCCCCGGTACTCGGGAATAGTCCGTCCGAGAATCTCATCAACCGTGATATCGCAGATGTTCGCGAAGTAGCACAGGACTTTAATCGACATAGCAGTTCGGCTGTTCTCTACATTGCTGATATAGCCGGGGGTCACATGAAGTTCTGTAGCGACCTCATTCTGTGTCAGTCCCTTTTCAATTCGCAGCTTTTTGATAGCTTCACCCAGACCCTTAAAATTAAAATCGCAATTATTCACCTGGCTGTCTGTCTGCTGTCTGTCTGTTTTTAAATTTTCCATCTGAGGAATGCTCCTTGTCTGTCTATGTGGAATAGGTGTCATTTTCAACAACCTATATTCTATATTAACTATAGTTAGTATACAAATGAACTTTCTGTGATAATTTTGTGTCCTGCACGGATTTGCTGCACGAGAATTGGATTTCATATCGAGCTGGAAAGTTTATTTTGAGCATCATTCAGACATGGATTGCAATTGATTGAAAAAGTGATTTTGCTATTGATTTTTAGATCGGCTTGCGTTAACATTGTTTCGTAAATAAAAACAGGAGATCTTCAGGGCGGGGTGAGAATCCCCACTGGCGGTAAAGTCCGCGACCTGCCATTGCAGTCGAACCGGTGAAACTCCGGTACCAACAGTATAGTCTGGATGAAAGAAGATGCTACCATTCCTTACTTCGGAAGCAGCAGGATCAGAGCTGCAGGAGAAGTAATCGATAATGATGCTGATTCGCCCGTATCTCTAAGGATACGGGCTTTTTTTACGCGAACAGTGAGCCGCAGCCGAATGCGAAGTATTCGTGTGCGGCGAGCGTCGCGATAGCGAGATAAAACTCGCGCAGCGTGTTTTATCTCGTTGTGTGCAGAGGGCGGCTGTTTCGTTCCGGTGCACGCAGGGAAGATCTCTCTAGTCTGCGGATCCGCAGAATGCGGAACGCACAAACAGAAAAGAGGAGATAGCTATGGCAGACACAACAAACACAGCAGTAACAAGTGAAACCAGGAGACAAAACGTAACCGTGCACTACATTGCGGTGACCGGAATCCTTTCCGCAATCGCGTTTATTCTTCAGCTGATTGAGATACCGGCACCGCTTATGCCGTCCTTTGTCAAGCTGGATTTCTCTGATCTCCCGGCTCTGCTCGGAGCCTTTGCGATGGGGCCGGTATGCGGTATTCTGATCGAGCTCATCAAGAACCTGATCCACTGTCTGTTCTCCGGATCGTTTGCGGTCGGTGAGCTCTGCAACTTCGTTCTCGGAGCAGTATTCACCGGTGTCGCAGGAGTTATCTACAAGCGCAGCAAGACCAAGAAGGGAGCTATCCTTGCATCGTTCATCGGCGCAATCGCTATGGCGGTGGTTTCCGTTCCCTTCAACTTCGCGGTTGTCTACCCGGTATATTACAATTTCATGCCGGAAGAGACCATCCTGGCTGCGTATCAGGCGATTTTCCCGGGTGTGAAGAGTATCTTCCAGAGCCTTGTGGTATTCAACATGCCGTTCACCTTTATAAAGGGAATGATCGATGTGGTGATCACCTTCCTGATCTACAAGCGCCTGTCTCCGCTTCTTAAGGGAAGAAACTGATTGGATTTTCGATTATTGACCGCGTGACAGACGGGGCCGCTGCACATGCCGTATGGCAGGTGCGGCGGCCCCGTCTGCTGTATATGGCAGGTGCGGCGGCTTCAACTGATGTATTGGAAAACAGAAGGGGAAAGGGTATAATTACAGCATCAGGGAGGGTTCAGATATGGCGACAATAGATGAGATTACGCAGCTGACAGATAACCGGTTTGTGAACATGTTTGAGGTGGACGGACACAACAAAAAGGGACATGAGAGCCACTACATGGTTGCATCGCGGGCGAAAAACGAGGATGAGCTGAAGATCCGTACGAGAAAAAACAACGCGGACGGTGTGATTATTTACAGCCTTTACGGCGAGAAGAAGGATCGGGTGGTTCTGATCCGCCAGTACCGGTATCCGGTGGATGATTATGTATATGAGCTGCCGGCGGGTCTGGTCGAGAAGGGGGAGAGCTTTCGCGCGGCTGCTGTGCGTGAGCTCCACGAGGAGACAGGGCTTACGCTCACTCCGGTAGATGCGGATAGAATGTATGAGGAGCCCAGATACACAACGGTAGGTATGACAGATGAAGCCTGTGCGACGGTCTACGGCTATGCGGACGGTGAGATCAGCGGCCGTTTTATGGAAGAGAGTGAGGAGATCGAGGTTGTTCTTGCGGACCTGGAAGAATGCAGACGCATTCTGAAGGAGGAGCGTGTGGCACTGAACTGTGCTTATCATCTGATGTATTTCATTCATAATGATTCCGGTGACGCGTTTGACTTCCTGAAGGGATGATGGAGCCGGAGCGGGTTGAGGGACGGATTTCAGAATGAAAGCGCGGCACACCAGAGACGGCTGAAAGAAAAACTGCGAAATGGTTAAATGGCAGGCGGGAGACAGACGGTAAGCCGGACGACAGCGAATTGAAAGCGCGGCACACCGGAGACGGCTGAAACAGGAACTGAAATACGTCTGTTGTAAGAACGTGAGCAGCGTGTTATAATCACTAATTGTGTTTTTTCTGTGAAATATGACAGGAAACGTGTTATCGCGAAATCTGAATTCCCGGCAGTGCTGCGGAGATGGTAAGGCAGCGGGCATGCGGACGTTTCCTGGAGAAGGGCTGAAATAAGCCGTTGATGAGAGAGGAAGTTGGCATGCAGATAATCGTTGTCGGCTGCGGTAAGGTTGGAAGGACGCTGGTAGCGCAGCTGTCCAAGGAAAGGCACAACATAACAGTTGTAGATACAAATGCGCAGGTTGTGCGGGATGTCTCAACCATCTATGATGTCATGGGAATTACCGGTAACGGAACGAGCTACAATGTTCTGTGCGAGGCGGATCTGGAACACACGGACATGGTGATTGCGGTTACAGAAAGTGACGAGGTCAATCTTCTGGTCTGTGTGATCGCAAGGCAGAAGGCTGATTGCTATACGATTGCGAGAGTGCGGAATCCGGTTTACTCCGAGGAGAGCAGCTTCCTGAGAAGCGAACTGCATCTGTCCATGACGATCAATCCCGAGCTGGAGGCGGCAAGGGAAATGGCACATCTGATGCAGTACCCGAGCGCCGTTGAGATCGACAGCTTTGCAGGAGACAGGATCAGTCTGATGCGGTTTAAGGTGCCGGCGGGGTCGTCCATTATCGGATCTCCGCTGAAGGAAGTGTCACAGAGATTTGATTACAGCATGCTGATCTGCATTGCCCAGAGAGGCAACGAAATCGTGATACCGAACGGTGATTTTACACCGGCAGCCGGAGATGTTCTGACGGTAATCCTGGAACCGCTGGAGGCGAACGCCTTTTTCCGGAAAATCAGCGTTCCTACGAACCGGGTTAAGAACTGCACCATCATCGGAGGAGGCGAGATTTCCTATTATCTGACGAAGATTCTTCTGAAAAACGGAATTGACGTCAAGATCATTGAGAAAAATCCAAAGAGGTGCTCGGAACTCAACGATATCTTCCCGCAGGCAAATATTGACTGTGCAGATGGAAGCGATCAGGAAATTCTCATGGAGGAGAATCTGGAGAACACAGATGCCTTTGTGGCCTGCACCGGAATCGATGAGGTCAATGCGATTCTTTCACTCTTTGCACAGGAGAAAGTCAGAAAAAAGGTGATCACGAAAGTCAATCATGTGGATTTCAATGAGGTCATTGATTCCCTTCAGCTGGACAGTGTGGTGAACCCGAAGCTTCTGACTACGCAGCGGATTATCCAATATGTCCGTGCGGCGAACAATAGTCTGGACAGCAACATGGAGACGCTGTACCGTCTGATGAACGGAAGAGTGGAGGCTATGGGATTCCGGATTCAGCAGAACTCGAAGCTGGTCGGGATTCCGCTCAACGATATGCCAATGAAGACAAATGTTCTGATCGCAGGCATCCTGCGAAAGGGGCGGCTGATCATTCCGGGCGGACAGGACATGTTCCAGGCGGACGATCATGTGATTATCGTAACGACGCACAGTGGTTTTGACGAAATTTCAGACATTATCGCGAAATAAGCGGGTCCAAAGAACTGAGGCCGGCTGTGGACCAATTCGTTGCGGATGGATGACATTTGTAATGAGATAAATACGCTGCGGATGGATGACATTTGTAATGAGATAAATACGCTGCGGATGGACGACATTTGTAATGAGATAAATACGCTGCGGATGGATGACATTTGTAGGATAAATACGCTTCGGAGGTGTATTTGTTACGAGAGGATGCGTTGCGGGTGTCTGAACAATATGTAATCCTGTGAATAAATGAGGCGGATATAGAAATGAATTATCCTGTAATTGGATGGGTGCTTTCGTGGGTATTGAAGATTGAGGGCTTTCTGCTCCTCGCACCCTTTGTTATCTCTGTGATTTACCAGGAACAGCAGGGAATAATCTACCTGATGCTGGCCGGAATCGCCATTGCTGTTGGTGAGATTTTCTCGAGACGGAAGCCGAAGAACATGCAGATCTATACCAGGGAAGGTTATGTATCGGTCGGACTTTCCTGGCTTCTGATCAGTGCATACGGCGGCATTCCCTTTGTGCTGACCGGTGAGATACCGGGGTATGTCGATGCGGTATTTGAGACGGTCTCCGGTTTTACGACTACCGGTTCCTCTATTCTGACAGATGTTGAGGCACTCTGCCATGCATCGCTGTTCTGGCGCAGCTTTACGCACTGGATCGGCGGTATGGGAGTCCTTGTATTTCTGCTGATGCTTATTCCGAGCCGCGGAGGTTCGCACATGAACCTCATGAAGGCGGAGAGTCCCGGTTATGAGGTCTCGAAATTTGTTCCGCAGGTGCGAAATAACGCGAGGACGCTGTACCGGATTTATCTTTTCATGACGCTGGGCACAATTGCCGCCCTGCTGATCGCCCGGATGCACTGGTTTGACGCAGTGTGTCTGTCATTCGGAGCAGCCGGTACCGGAGGATTCGCGATTTTGAATTCGAGCTGCGCGGATTACACTTCCCTGCAGCAGTGGATTCTGACGATTGCGATGCTGGCGTTCGGCGTAAACTTCACCTTTTATTATCTGATGCTGATTCGTCACCCGAAGGATGCCGTGAATATGGAAGAGGTGAGGGGATATTTTGCGATTATTCTTGCGTCAGGAGCGGCGATTACGATCAACATCGCGCATCTTTATTCCTCCGTGTGGATTGCGCTGAAGCATGCATTTTTTCAGGTCGCGACGATTATCACGACCACAGGATTCGCAACGGCGGATTTTGACAAATGGCCGTCGTTCTCGAAGACGATTCTGTTCCTTCTGATGATCTGTGGAGCCTGCGCCGGAAGTACCGGAGGAGGAATCAAGGTCAGCCGTCTCATTGTCGCGGTGAAATCCATGTTCCTTGAGCTGTATCAGCTGGTTCATCCGAGAAGTGTGAAAAAGGTACGCATGGACGGCGCGCCGGTGGGAAGCAGGACACTGCGATCTCTGTATATCTTTCTCACGACCTATTTTCTGATTTTCGGGCTGTCGATCCTGCTGATCTCGGTTGACGGTTTCGATTTTGAGACGAACATGTCAGCTGTTGCTGCGACGCTGAATAATATCGGTCCGGGATTCTCTGTGGTCGGACCGACCGGGAACTTTTCGCGATACAGCTGTTTCTCGAAGATTATTCTGATCTTTGATATGCTGGCAGGGCGACTGGAGCTTCTTCCGGTCCTGATCATGTTCTATCCGAAGACGTGGAAAAAATGCTCCTGATGGAAGCGTGTCCGTCGGGAGCATCAGAGAGATTATTCTGCCGCTGTGTACCGGTCAAGAGCAGCAGGCAGATGCTGCAGATCTGTCATTGTGTGCCGGTTAAGTGTGTCAGGCCGATACCGCAGTGATGTACCGGTCAAGAAAATCAAACAGCTTCTGCATCTGTTCCCGGGTTCCGATGGTGATGCGGAGATAGTTGTCAATTCTGGGCTTATTGAAGTATCTTACATAGATATGCTTTTCGCGAAGCGCTTCGAACAATTCCTTTGCGGGGATTGTTTCATGTCTTGCAAAAATAAAGTTCGAGGAGGAATCTGCAAAGTGGAAACCGCGCTTTTTCAGTTCCTCTTTGGACCATTCTCTTGTTTCCACTATTTTCTGTACAATCTGCTGGTGATACGCCTCGTCTTCCACAGCCGCAACGCCCAGAGCGATAGAGGTGCGGTTCATCGTATAGGAGTTGAAGGAGTATTTTACATCCTGCAGGAAGCTGATGAGTTTCTCGTTTCCGATCGCGTAGCCGATGCGCATGCCGGCGAGTGCGCGGGACTTGGAGAAGGTCTGCACAACGAGCAGATTTTCATAACGGCCGAGAAGGGAAAGAGCAGATTCCGCTCCGAAATCGACGTAGGCTTCATCGACGATTACGACTACGTCGGGATTCGACCTGAGAATCTCCTCAATTACATCGAGGGAGAGAGCAAGTCCGGTCGGGGCATTCGGATTCGGGAAGACAATTCCGCCGTTTTCCTGCGCGTAATCCGCCGGATTGATCGCAAAGTTTTCATCCAGCGGGATCTGCCTGTAGGGGATGCGGAAGCAGTCTGCCCAGACATCGTAGAAGGAATAGGTGATGTCCGGGAACAGGATCGGCTTGTCAGAGTTAAAAAATGTCTGAAAGGCCATCGCGAGCACATCATCAGAGCCGACGCCGACGAAAACCTGGGAGGGCTTTACCTGATACTGTTCTGCGATAGCGTTTACAAGGTCTGTCGCCGCCGGGTCGGGATACAGACGCATGTCGTCGATGGAGATTTTTTGCAAAGCCTCGGCGACCTTCGGCGACGGCGGGTAAGGATTCTCGTTTGTGTTCAGTTTCACCATATCCGGCTGGTTCTTCGGCTGCTCACCGGCTACATAGGGGACTACTCTGCGTACATTATTCTCCCACTTTGACATGACATCATCCTCTTTTCCATCATATTTATAATTGTATTCGTTTTGTATGATTCTAGAATGCATATGCGATACAGCAGGCAAACGACCATGGATGATGGTGTCACCTGCTGTTTATTAATTCTTTTTGATTATGACATTTCAAGAGGGAAAGATCAATACAAAGTTTAATGCTTTAGCACGATAAAATCCATCTTCGGGTAAGTTTTTGTTGAGAGAGAGGTACTTTTCGACTCAATCCCGCAGCTTATACATATTGTGGCGATTCACCTGATAATATTTTTCAGGATGCCAGGCGGGAATCCTTGGTCATTCAATGACCGGGTAGTTCAATAGAACGGATAAAAAACCGGCAGCAGGATCATGCTGATCACGAAACAAACCAGACTGACGGCAAGCCCCGGCTTGATGAAATCTTTAAACTGAACATTTCCCGGATCGATGATCATGGAATTGGCAGGAATTGCCATCGGTGTGCAGACAGCGATGCTGCTCGCGATAAATACGGCAATGACAACTGCCCGGGGATCCGCACCGAGCGCTTCTGCAATACTCCATCCGATGGGGCAGAGCAAGGTGCAGGCGGCCGTATTGCTCATTACCTGAGTGAGCACCCAGGTCAGAAGCCAGATGGTAGCCATCAGAATCATGGGACTGGAATGTCCTGTCAGTGATATTACGGCATCTGCGATCATTTTTCCTGCGCCCGTTTCATTCATTGCATTGCCGAGGGGCATCATGAATGCCAGCATGAAAACGGTTCGGATCTCAAAGGACTGAAAAGCCTCTTTTTCCGTGAGTACTCTGAAGAGGACAAGGATAACAGCACCGCAGCAGGCGGTTACGTGGATAGGAGGCAGGAAGGAGAGATAATCCTTTGCCACCATTCCGACGATAGTGAGAATCATCACGACCAGAGTGAGGGTGCGTTTCCATCCGGGAATGGAGCTGTAATCTTGAGAGGCCTGCATCGTTCTCCCCGGTTCCCGGTTGGCAATAAGCTTATCCCCCAGGAAGTAGAAGAGGATGGCCACAGCCGCGAGCATCGGGATTCCAAGCTTTGCATATTCAAAGAAACCGACAGACATTGATCCATGGCTGAACTCTTCAATTGTATTTTTTGCAATGAGGTTTCCCGGAGAGCCGATGATTGAGATGTCTGCGCCAATGGTTGCGCCGCTGACAAGCGGAATCAGCAGCTTGATTGGCTTGATACCGGAGCCGCCGGCAATTCCCATGACAATCGGGATCAGAATCGCTACAGTGCCGCTGTTGGAGACAAAACCGGACATGATGCCGGAAAGCAGGAATATTACGACCATCAGCCCGCGCTGACTTTTCGTCCGTTTCAGAAGAAGCTGGCTGGTGGAGTAAGCAAGTCCCGTTTTGAAAAATGCAGCGCCGATCATGCACATTCCCAGAATCAGAAGTACATTTTCGTTGATGACGCTGGAAAAAATGTCGTCAATTGTGATAATCCCGGTGAAGTAGAGTGCCAGCGGAACGCAGAAAGCAATCAGTCCCATCGGGAAAGTGTCTGAAATGAAAAGCACAATTGCTACGACCAGAATGATCAATGTAATAGCAGCCTGTGACATTTTTTATCCCCCTTTACTTCTATTGATAAGATTTGATCAGACATATCTGCAGACGTGATCGACTGCGATATCTGAGAAACCGTAAGCTTCTGCTTTCGTAAGCTGGCCATTGCAGATGTTGTGAATGATTTCAAGAAGGCGGTGTCCCTCCTGCTGATAGCTGGCTTCTCCGCGGATGATTCCGGACAGATCGACATCCATATTGTCCTCCATCTTTTGATAGGTCTGCTCATTCGCGGTGACTTTCAGTACCGGGGCAATGGCATTTCCGGTCGGGGTTCCGCGGCCGGTTGTAAAGATCACGGCCTGGCAGCCCGCCGCTACCATCGAGGTGACGGATGAGATGTCATATCCGGCGGTATCCATAACGACGGCACCCTTCTGCGAAGGAGCCACTGCCTGCGGTAGAACTTCTGTGATCGGACGGGTGCCGCCCTTGCGGATGCATCCCAGGCTCTTTTCATCCAGAGTGGAAAGACCACCGGCTTTATTGCCCGGTGTAGGCTGACCTGCCCTGCAGTCCTGTCCTGCGGCTTTCAGATGCTCTTCGTATGCCTGACAGACATTGATGATGTCATTATGGATTCTGTAATCAGATGCCCGCTTCGCGAGAACGTGCTCACCGCCGATCCATTCAATGGACTCGGACATGATGGTGGTCGCGCCGAGATCGACAAGCTCATCCGAAAGCTCACCGACGGATGGATTGCTGGCGATGCCGGAGGTCGCGTCGGATCCGCCGCACTCTATTCCCAATAAAAGTTCTGAAAGATCGAATTGCTCCTTTTGCTGGAGACCGGCTTCCATTGCCATTTCTCTCGCGGCACGTACCGCCTTTTCAATTGTTTTCAGAGTGCCGCCTTCGTCCTGAATTCCGAAGTGAGCAATAGGTTTGGAGGTCATTTTCCGGATTTTTTCCGCAAGTGCCTTATGTCCGACGGTTTCGCATCCGAGCCCGATGATGACCACTCCGTATACATTCGGATTGCAGGCAAAACCGGTCAGTACCTTCTGGGACATTTCCGTATTTGCGGCGACATCAGAGCAGCCTGTATTGAATACAATATTTACGGCTCCGCGTACCTGGCTTGCTACAATGCGGCTCGTCTCACTTCCGCAAGCACAGGTCGGAAGGATCAGAATATGATTCCGAATACCGGGACGCCTTCTGCGCGTCTGTAGCCCCAGAACTTCAACGGCTCCAGGCCGGGGTACCGGGGAGACTGTCTGGCACTCATGACAAAATCGTCCGAACACAGTTCGCTGTTATAATCTCTCGGTATACTTTTCAGGTTCTGGTCATTCACCCAGCATCCTGCGGAGACATCAGCAATGAGCCGGCCGAGGCTTTCACCATATTTCAGAACCTCGTCACCGGATTTGAGATCCTTTATCGCGATTTTATGGCAAAAGGGGATATCTTCTGCGGCATAGATCGTTACAGCTTCTTTTCCCCGCTGAAAAATCACGGCCTCACCCTTTGAAACCTTTTTCACCAATGTAACCACGTTGTCATTCTCATCCATCAGCAATGCGTTTACGTTCATTTCAGACTCCTTTCAGAAATTTCGGCAGGATTGCGGGAGGTGCGGAGCACAGAGCAATCCGGCGCTGTTATAGGCTGCAATACAAAATTTCATATGAATGTTTTCTGATAGAAAAGATATCACAGAAACAAGATTAAATCTAATTAATGATATTTACATATATATAATTTATAACTTATAATAAGAAGGCGATGAAAACCAACGAACGGTGAAAAATGGAGATCCGTGAAGGTTACGGGCTTCCTGGCAGCGAGTGAGGAATACGATGGATCCATATGTCTGGCTTCGTCTCGTATTCGTCGGAAAGGAGAGGAAAAATGGAGCTCGAGATGAGATATGTATATGAGATTTACCGTACAGGCAGCTTTTCCAAGGCTGCCGAGAGACTGTTCATCACTCAGCCGGCGCTCAGTATTGCCGTTGCGAAGGCTGAGTCCGCAATCGGCATGCCGTTATTTGATCGAAGCACTCGTCCGGTGACGCTTACACATGCCGGGAGAATTTATATTGATGCCATTGAGAAAATGAAGAACCTGGAACAGGATCTGGAACAGCAGTTTGAAGACATCAGAGACCTGAAGAAAGGAAAAATTGTCATTGGCGCAACACATTATATGAATTCTTATATTCTGGCGCCGATTCTGAAAGGATTCAGTGAAAAGTATCCGGGAATTGAGCTGGAGCTGGTCGAAGGCAGTTCCAGCGCGATGGTCGAGCTGCTGAAAAAAAGAGAGATTGATCTTACGTTCAACTGTGACCCCAGGGTGCTTGTGAATTTTGCGGGTTATCCGGTTTTTTCGGATATTGTGCTGATGGCGGTCCCTGAGGAGGATATGATCAACAGTAAATTTTCAGACTGCAGTCTGACAGCAGAAGACATCATGAACAGGAAGCATCTGGATCCGGACTGCCCCTGTGTTTCGCTGAGGGAGTTCCAGGAGGAAGAGTTTATTCTGTTGAAAGAGGGGAATAATCTGTATGAGCGTTCTGAAAGTCTCTTTCATGAATGCGGGATCGAGCCTCATGTTAAACTGAAAATATCACAGATGGTCACTGCGTTTCATCTCGCGGATCAGGGATTTGCGGCTACGTTCATCAGCGACCGTCTGATTCAGCATGCGAATCTCCATCTTCGCTGCTATAAAATGAATTCGCCGCTGATTTTCAGAAGATTCTACATTCTTCTGAATAATCAGCGGTATGAATCGAACTCCGTTCGTGCCTTTATCCGGTATGTTCAGGATTGCTATTCTCAGGATCTGTATTCCTGACCGTACTTTTTATAAAGCGTGCGGACTTTTCTCCAGTATTCAATAATCCTTTCTGTTATGTGCGTATGCGCAAGGCAGCGGGAGGGTGTAAGTCCCGGAAAAAGTTCAGTTGTGACAGCCGATCCGTACGATGTGCGGGTGATGTTCTCCCGTGATCCAGTCCACATCGTCGGTGTACCAGCTCATGATTTCGAGCATCTTTGTCTCCCATTGAATTGTGGCCTGACGTCCTTCTTCCGTTTCTGCGGTTTCCATGGTGGTGTCGATTTCATCGTAGCCAAAGATGTAGTCCTCCGCATTCCAGATGGAGAAGTTGCTGTCCGGACCGGGATCTACCTTGCCCTGGCGGGCGGCAATCAGACCGTCGTGGCGTCTCTTGTACTCCTCCTGAAAATCGCCCTTGAGCTTTGTCACAAATACCCGGTGGCGGATCAGCTCCTTATTCGGGCGGACGATTCCGAAGTCATGGTACATCAGGCGCATCTCCTGATCCGGTCCGGAGATCCACCGGTAGGAATCTCCCACTTCGGCTTCGAGGGAGCGGAATTCCGCTTTCTGATGTTCGGAAGGAGTCGGAGAAAGGGGATCAGTCTCATAATAGCCAAAGACGAGATCCTCGATGTTCCAGAGACTGAAATTGCTGATTTCCAGGTCATCCATTAGTCGGGTGAGACGGTTCCAGACTCTTCCGAGTCCGGAACGGAAGTCGTTAAATTTTTCCGGTCTGATTTGTAAAGCGATAGCGTGTCTGTTCATTCAAAATACCTCCTTGTAAGGCTTTCCCTTTTGCTTTTTCCTATGTTTTTCTTGTGATTTTTCTGTTACCCGTATTCGCAAACCCGGACGGGAGAAGTGATCAGCAGAACCGGACAAGAACAATCGAAACCTGTGACTTTTCGGATCGTTTGCGGAATCGGGCACAGAATGTTATACTGATTCTGTCTTTTTATTTTATGCGATTTCTCGGAAAAATTAAGAGTGATTTTTTTATATTAAAAGGAAAAAATATGGATAATGAGTTGAAGTTCGCTGTTCTGATTGACGCGGACAATGTGTCGGAGAAGTACATCAAGATTATTCTGGAGGAGACTTCTAATAACGGAATTGCGACCTATAAGAGAATCTACGGTGACTGGACAAGTCAGCGGATGAATTCCTGGAAGCAGGTCCTGCTGAATAATTCCATCATCCCGATCCAGCAATACAGCTACACGACAGGAAAGAATTCGACGGATTCGGCGATGATCATCGATGCCATGGATATCCTGTATTCCAATACCGTCGATGGATTTGTGATTGTCTCTTCGGACAGCGATTTTACCCGGCTGGTGGCGAGACTGCGGGAGGCGGGGAAGCAGGTGATCGGGATGGGCGAGACCAAGACACCGATGCCGTTCATCACCGCCTGCAACCAGTTCAAGTATCTGGATATGCTCTACGAGCAGAAGCAGCAGGAGGCGGCGGATGCCGAGGCAGAAGCGGAGTCTGAGGCGGAGGCAGAGGCTGCCGCGGCTGCGGAGAAATCTCTGGCGGCGCGAAAGTCCGCGAAGGCGGCGGCAAAGAAGAAAACGGTCAGAAAGACGAAGACAAAGGAAGAACGGGAGCTGGAGAAGAAGCGGCAGAAGGACCTCAGCCGTGTCCGCAATGCGCTCAATACGATCATCGAGAAATTCTCGGACGAGGACAACTGGATTTTTTCCGGAAAGCTCGGCGATCAGCTGTCCAGACGGATGCCGGAATTTGATGTGCGGAACTTCGGATACAACAAATTCACGGCTTTTATCAAGTCGCTGGGCTCCTATGAATGGGAGGAGCGGAAGGACGTGAACGGACAGAAGCAGATTTACTTCCGGATCCGGGAAAATCAGAACGGGAAGGAAAATGAAAAGTAAGCGGACGCGGAGGGAGCCCGGAGAATAGAGGGTGAACAGACGCGGAAGGAGATGAAGGCATGAAATTTACAAAAATGCATGGCTGCGGCAATGATTATGTATATGTGAACTGTTTTGAGGAACAGGTGGACAATCCGTCGGAGGTTGCCATCCGGGTGAGTGATCGCCATTTCGGCATCGGATCAGATGGTCTGATCCTGATCAAACCCTCAGAGAAGGCGGACTGTGAAATGGATATCTACAATGCGGACGGCTCCCGGGCAAAGATGTGCGGAAACGGAATCCGCTGTGTGGCGAAATATGTATACGACAATGGAATCGTACCGAAGACGAGAATGAAGATTGATACCCAGAGCGGCATCAAGATTCTGGATCTGACAGTGGAGAATGGAAAGACGAAGACCGTGCGCGTCAATATGGGACCGGCGGAACTGACGGCGGCGAAGGTTCCTGTGCTTTCGGACAAGGAGAGGGCCATTGATGAACCGATTGTGATTGACGGAAAGGAGTATCGCTTTACGGCGGTATCTATGGGAAATCCGCACGCGGTGGTGTTCATGGATGACGTGGATCATCTGAAAATCGAGGAGATCGGTCCGAAGTTTGAGAAAAACGCAATCTTCCCCGAGCAGGTGAACACTGAATTTATCCGGGTTCTCAGCGATGACACGATACAGATGCGCGTGTGGGAGAGAGGCTCCGGTGAGACGCTGGCCTGCGGTACCGGGTCGTGCGCAGCGGCGGTCGCGTCGGTCCTGAACAAAAAGGTAAGGGATGATGTCCCGGTTACCGTGAAGCTCCGGGGCGGAGATCTGACCATCGAATGGGATCAGAAGGAGAACCGCGTCTACATGACCGGTCCTGCCGAGACGGTTTTTACAGGGCAAATAGATCTGTGAGAAAAAACAGCAGCCATATGGAAAGTAAATTTCCATGGGGCTGCTGTTTTTTACGCGGGCGTCGCGATAGCGAGATAAAACTCGCGCAGCGTGTTTTATCTCGTTTTTTCAAAGGCATCTCTTCGGAGATGTCTTTCTTTTTTGGGGGCGGGGCACATGTTCGATCAAGTGCCGGGCGCGGAACATTTCTGCGTGGAGACAGATAAATGTCAGAACGGAGAGTTCTTCTGCTTTCCGCGAGGAGCGGCTTCTGCAGCGGGAGATGACTCTGCACCGGGCATCTCCGGAAGCTCCGTCATATCGTAGGTATCCAGGAAACTGTGACGTTTTCCCTCGTGATCCTTGTAGCCCAGCACCGCGTTCATACAGATGTTTTCCATACTGCGGAAGATATTGCCCTCTACGGAAGGGGTTGTTTTCTTGAGCTGGGCAATCAGCCGCTTGGCTTCGAGCCGCTTTGACCCAGTGCCGCCGTGTCCGTCAACAGAGCAGGTGTCGGTGAAATGGCAGGCGCACCGGATAAACTGGAGACCGTTCGCGTCTCTCCATGCCTTGATATCATCCTCGCGGATCAGATAAAGAGGACGGATCAGTTCCATTCCCTCGAAATTTGTGCTGTGAAGCTTCGGCATCATGGTCTGCGTCTGACCGCTGTAGAGAATACTCATCAGGGTTGTTTCGATTACATCGTCGTAATGATGTCCGAGCGCAATCTTATTGCAGCCGAGATCCTTTGCCTGTCGGTACAGATAGCCCCGGCGCATTCTGGCGCAGATGTAACAGGGAGATTTCGGGATATTATCAACCGCGTCAAAGATCCGGGTCTGGAACATGGTGAGGGGAATTCCGAGAAGACCGGCGTTTCCCTGAATCATGCCGAGCGTTGTCTCGCTGTAGCCCGGGTCCATGCACAGATATACCACTTCAAAGGGAATCTTGTTCCGCCTCTTCAGCTCCTTGAAAAGCATCGCCATGAGCATGGAGTCCTTGCCGCCTGAGATGCAGACCGCGATCTTGTCGTTCGGACGGATGAGATCATAGTCGATGATTGCTTTGACGAAGCGGCCCATAATGTCATGCTTGAAGCGCTTACGGAGACTTTTCTCAATCTCAGTGCGGCGCTGTTCATTCCCGGATTCGGACTTCATGATGCGCACAAGCCAGTTTCCGTAGCCGCCGTCCAGATGGTAGGCGTCATAGCCTTCGGCCAGAAGCTTCTCGGCGGGATCCCTGCTCAGTACGCCGAACATACAATAGAGGACCAGTTTTTTGTTCTTCGGCAGCTGAAAGCTGCCGTTCAGGAGGTCCTGTCTGGAAATGCGCACAGAGCCCGGAATATTGCCGAGCTGGTATGCACTTTCGTCACGCACGTCAATGATTATATAATCTTCCGCAGCCCAGGTCTCAAGTTCTGCGGGAGTAACTGTCTGTATACTCATTTTCTGCCTTTCTTTATTACATATTTCCGTGATCTTGTATTATATCCTTCCAGTAAAAAAATAGCAACCAATGCGTCTGTTTGAGTTTAAATTCGATTATTCGATTGCTGGATTTGGAATCAATAGCGTTTTTTTCACATTTGAAATTAGAATTTGCGACGGCTTTTTGCACAAGGATTCGGTGATATTTTTGTATGATTTGGTCATTCAGAGATACTTTTCAACGGGGCGCAGCATGCTATACTTAAAGTAATTCCCGAAGTACACGGGAAGCATTCTTTTTTCTTATTCTTTTTGACATCAGCTGTTCTGGCGGATGTGATCCCATGAAATGGAACTGGCAGTACGTGATTTTTAACGTGAAATGGAACCGGTAATACCTGACTACATAAATATGAGATATTATCGGATTTATTTTGGCAGGAGAAAAAAGTGAAGCACGCGCGCTTGCACGGAACCGCACATGATCAGCGGTAAATCAGATCATGGACAAAATTCGCACGTGTGCATCTGCACAGGCAGACAGGCGCAGGAATGCAAAGAGAGGGGGATGTTATGAAAGAGTTGTTGTTGCTATTTGAGCAGACAGAAAATTGTATGAAAAAGTTGAGGGAAGAAATCCGATCTCTGGAAGCAATGTACCCATCTGACGAAGAAGATGTGGTTTCCTGTTCTCTTCGTATGGAGGAGGAGCTTGCTGAGCTGCGCCGCAACACGGTGCGCATGAAGGTACTGCTGTATGGAATGCTGCAGCATATGTCTCAGGCAGTTTGACACGTGGTGAGCAAGAAATCCCTTATCTCTAGATGTGGAGGGATGAATGGTGATAAACACGGCTTTCTTTTGACCTTGGCATCACGTGAGTTTTTGCGAAGAGTTTTGCGCAAAGAGTTTTTAAGGGAGGGGTGTGAAAAATGTTTTTTCCAGATGAAAGGGCAGGACGTCTCCGGATGGTGGAGAACTATACGCTTGAGATGCAGGATCTGATTAAGAGAATGGCCGAGATCCTGGACAACTCTGCCGGATGCTGGATGGGAGACAATGCGGATTTCTGCAGAGAGCATGGCAGGATTTACGCAGGAGAGGCGGCTGAGAACCTGCATATGCTGCTTGACGCGGCATATGAGATGTGTGAAGGGGCGCAGAATGTTTACAGGACAGATTCTGGACGGACGTTATGAGATCCTGAAGGAAATCGGAAGAGGCGGGATGGCCAGAGTGTATCTGGCGATGGATGTCAGACTCCATAAGAGCTGGGCTGTGAAGGAAATCCGGAAAGACGGGCAGGACGGTGAACACAAGGTGGCGGTGAGCTCACTCCTGGCGGAAGCAGAGATGATGAAGAAGCTTGATCACCCCGCACTGCCGAGAATTGTGGACATTATTGACAGGGATGAGTCGGTTTGCATTGTTCTGGACTATGTGACCGGGGAATCTCTGGACCGCCTGCTGAAACGGCAGAAATTCTTTCCGGAAGATCAGGTCATGAACTGGTTTCTTCAGCTGGCTGAGGTGTTGGAATATTTACATCGTCAGAATCCTCCGATAATCTACCGGGATATGAAGCCCGGCAATATCATGCAGACACCGGAGGGATTTCTCAAACTTATCGACTTCGGGATTGCGAGAGAATACAAATACAAGAATCAGACAGACACAATCGCGCTCGGAACCAATGGATATGCTGCTCCGGAACAGTACGGCCATGCGCAGACAGATCCCCGCTCGGACATTTATTCTCTTGGAATTACCATCTTTGAACTTCTGACCGGAATATCTCCGGGAAAAGATCCCTATCAATACCAATACCATCCGATCCGGAAGATCCGTCCGGAGATTTCGGAAAGCACAGAAACCATACTAAACCGCTGTCTGGCGTTTGCACCGGATCAGCGGTATCCGGACTGCCGCGCACTGATCTTTGATCTCAGGCATCCGGAGCGAACAATTTCCAGTGTGCGCAGAAAACAGAAAAGACGGACTGCTTTCTTTTATCTTTCAGCGGTCATGGCTGCCGGATGCTGCCTGGGAGGGCTGGCCTGCAATGTGGCAGCTTTGCAGCTGGACGAGAGAAATTATGAGAGAAGGATCAGTATCTCACAGGCTCTGCCTGCGGAGGACAGGATCAGAAGTTACCTGGATGCGATTGAGATAGATGGAGGAGATGTCCGGGCCTATCAGAAGCTGTTAGAGGTATATCGTGAAAAAGGCGTATTCGGCGAGGCGGAAAGCCGGATTTTTCTGGAAGCGTGGAGTACCAACCAGGCGGCATTGAAAAAGAAAAGCAAGGCGGGAGCTTATCAGAAACTGTCCTTAGAGGCAGGGATTCTGTATTTGTATTTATACTCCGGCGGGGATGATTCCTTTCGAAACAGAGTGCTGAAGGCACAGCCGTTTTTCCGGGACGCTGCGGAAGAAAAGGAGAACGGGGAGGTTTCTGCCAGAGCCGGATATTATTCGTCGTTCTGTACCTTCTGTATACGATTCGCGTTTGACAATACCAGTGTTCGGGAGCCTTCTCTGGAAGATTATCTAAAACTGCTGGAGTCGGTCAGAATGAATATTCTTCAGCTGGAGGATTACCAGACAGAGGATGCCGATTATGTTCGGATGATCATGTATGAGGAATTCGGAAATCTGATCAATGCTTACCGGAAAGGAATGGCGTCCTGCGGAATCAAAAGGGAGGAGGTTCTGGATCTCCTGGATCAATTGATGGAAAAAGTCCGCGCACTGCCCGTAACGCAGCAGAAGTCCGTTCAGCTGCAGGAGAAACTCCTGGCGTGTTTTTCTGAATATCATGAGAATCTGGACAGAACCTGGGAAAATACCGAGCAGAGAAGAAAAGCAGAGCAGGAAGAGCAGAGGAGAGCGAGAGAAGCGGAGCGGGAAGAGCAGAGGAGAGCGAGAAAAGCGAGAGAAGTGGAGCAGGAAAAACAGGAACAAAACGGAAAAGAGTGACGGATTCGCATCTTATATATAGGAATACAAAGGAGAGGAAAGTGTGAGGGCAGGTACGCAGCAATTATACCTGATTTCGGAGATCCTATTTGGTTTTTCCGGGGCGGGAATTGCATTTACAGTTTTTCTGGGAATCCGTTTCCGGATCTGGCAGCAGATCCGGACAGACCGCGAGGAAAATGCAGTTATGGGACAGGTGAATCCGGTAAAGAAAAGACGATGGAAGCTCTTTGCCAAAGAAAAATATCAGGACATTGATGATGCGGAAGAAGCATCTCCGTGCAGGGATGAAGAAAATACAGCGGATCTGGTATCTGACAGAGGAGTAGAAGAAAAAGTAGTGGGTCAGGTTTTCGATAGCACTGGAGACAATGTGACGGAAGCCCTCGGGGCAGATGCAGAGAGCGAAACCGAGACAGTGGCCCTCGGGGCAGATGCAGAGAGCGAAACCGAGACAGTGGCGCTCAGCTATAGTTGGAAGACGGAAGGCAGGTGAAGAAAGATGAAACAAAGGCTTGTGTTATTGCTATTGGCGGGCGCTTTGATCATGAACGGTTCGGGGCTGCAGACAGACACAGAAACAACTGTGGAGGCGGCAGAAGATAGTGTAAAAGAAGAAACAGACAGCATCAGTTTTGTGGAGAACTCAAATCCAGAAGAAGTCATAAATACGAAGACAAGTATGGATTCAATTCAGGAAGAAACCATGAATACGGAAACAGGCGAGAACCCGGTTCAGGAGTCCCCGCCCATGATGGAAGAAGATTTTTCATCGGGAAACAAAAAGAGGAAGAAGGACCTGGAAAAGCCTTCTTCTGCAGACTCAGAAAAGAAAGTAAGCGAAGAGGACCTGGAAAAGCAGCCTTCTGCAGATTTAGAAAAGAAAGTGAGCGAAGAGGACCTGGAAAAGCAGCCTTCCGCAGATTCAGAAAAGAAAGTGAGCATAGAGAAAGCGGAGAACAGAAATGATGTTGGAGAAAACAATGGAACGGAAGACACCGAGGACCAGGAGATGGATCATGCTGCGGCAGAGGATGTAGAAGAACAGAAAAAAGATACGGATACAAAAGACGAAGATGCAGATCAGAATATCGATCATGCTGCAGGAGAAGATGTAGAGATAGAGAAAAACCATCCGGATATGAAAGAAAAAAATACGAAATCAGAACTGCCTTCACAAAGTCTGGAAGAAGGAGATAGTGACAAAAAGCCGGAAGAAGCAAAGGAAGACAGACCGGTTGGAAACAGAGCGGAATCAAATATCACAGAATCAAATATCACAGGATCCAATATCATGGAATCAAATATCACAGAATCGGGAAAAAACGAACCACAGATCACAGAGTCAAAAAGTGATGAATCGCAGATCAGTGAGTTAACAAGCACCAAACCGGAAACTGGAGAGATGAACAGAGCAGATCCGGAAAAATCAAAAGGAAAGGGAAATATTATTCAGAGTGTCCGCAGTCAGGAGGAGCTGAAACGAAAGGAGAGAGAATCTTCGGCAGGGGAGCAGCCGACAGCAGAAAAGGAAGAGCAACCGGTTGCAGAGCAGAAAGATAAGCCAGCTGAGGAACAGCCGGAAGTTACGGTACCGGAAACCTATGAACAGATAAATACAGATAAAAAGGAAGAAAAGTCAGGTGAGACAGAGGAACAGACCACGGCAGTAAAGGTGGAAGAAACAGCGGTCGGGACTGAAGAACAGAAGAAGATACAGCAGGTTATGAATACAGAGAAATTGGAGAGCATGCTGGATTCGGCTAGAATAGGAATCAGTGAGAATAAGGACAGCGAAGGAAAGAACAAGATGGTTCTCAGGCTGGAAGGAGCTGCATTTGAGGCGGCGAAGCCGGTGAAAGTCAAGATACAATTGATCAGAGAGAACGGAACAGCCACAGGGAATGCGGGTGGTCAGGAGAATGAGATTCTGGTGACTCGGGAGATTGTGCCAAACCGCGTGTCGGGAACAACGGAAGCTGCGGGGGCAGGGAATCGGGCAACGGAAGAACCATGGGAGATGGAAATTCTTTCCAGAGAAGATACCGGCAAGATCCTGCAGGAAATTCCGGATAATGATGGATATTATAGAATAGCTGTGACTTATGAGGATGAAGAGGGAAATACCGCTTCCCGGGATATTCCATTTAAGGTGAATCGCTTTGGCTCCGTCTATGTTTACAGTCAGAGCTGCAAGGATCTTCAGGATTCTTACGTCCGGAGTGTAGAAGAGGATCTGGTTATTTCCGAATATAATCCGGACAGGCTCGTCGCAAAATCACTGAAAGTTGAGATAATCAGGGATGGAGAACCACTGGAGCAGGTGCTATATGAAGTGCACAGTGGTGAAGATGATAAACAGGAAGATCGTGAGAAGAAAAAACATAAGCAGGAAAATCGTGAGCAGGAAGATCGTAAGGGTTGGTATCGCTATGATTACATCATCAGCCGCAAGAATTTTGAGAAGGATGGGATTTATCAGGTATCGGTTTCTTCCGCAGATGAAGCAGGAAATAAGCCGGACAGCATGGATTATTATCAGAAGCCGATCTTATTCCGAGTGGATTCCACGAATCCAGAGGTGAATTTTATCCGGCTAACGGAACGGTCGATGAAGGTCCATGCAGAAAATATTTTCCGATATCAGGCATTTGATGCGATTCGCCTGAAGAATATCAGGGTTCTCGTGGACGGAAAGCTGCACCAGGAGATCTCGGAGATTCCGGATGTGACGAACTATCATGGAACTGTCAGACTGACCGGACTTCGGAAACATAAAGTGCAGATTGTACTGACCGACATGGCGGGTAACTCGTATCGGTCAGAAGAGCAACAGGTGTATGGGATACCTGTCTGGCTTTATTTAATAATGGGTATCATCTGTGCAGGAGTGATTGGCGTATCGTCGTTATTGGTGATTTTCAGAAAGAGCAAGCGATTGCGCCTCAGGGGTCCACGTGTGATAAAACCGTGAAAAGCCGGTTGTATTAAATCAGATTTATGTTTCAAAATTTATGATGGAAGCGGGACTCCGGACAAGAAGCGAAGGATTCCCGCTTTTTTGTACCCCATCTCATATCTGTGCGACTGGACTTATACAATCGATGGCAGAGGGGAAACGGGTGCTTGACAAATGCTGGCAGGGTTAGTATGATGATCTCATAATTAATTGCACGCAATATAATTTCATTTCTGCTGTCTTCTTATGAGAGTACAGCAAGAAGTCATAAACAAGGTTAAGAAGTAAATCTGGGATGCAATTACGGCATGAATTCTGGCAAAGGAACAGATATTAATCCTGTACAGGTCATGCGCAATAACAGGTCATGCGCAGTAACAGATCATGTGCAATATAAGAAGCTTGGCAGATGAAGATAGAAATTTGCAAAAATATACAGAAAGGCGGGCTATTTGATATGACAGAAGAGAAGAAACAGGTTACGACAGATATTGTAATCATCGGAGGCGGGACCGCCGGGCTGACCGCTGCGATCTATGCGGTGCGCGCCGGAAAGCAGGTAATTGTGCTGGAGGCGAAGGCATACGGCGGACAGATCGTGAACACGCCGGACATCGAGAACTATCCCGGACTTGCGCATGTCAGCGGGTATGATTTTGCGACGGGCCTTTATCAGCAGGCGATCGATCTCGGGGCGAGATTCCGCTACGAAAGAGCTCTCGGCATCCGGGAGGATAACGGCGGGAAGATCGTGGAGACCAGAAAGAGAGAATATCACTGTAAGGCGGTGATTCTGGCAACCGGAGCGAAAAACCGCACACTTGGAATTGACAGAGAAGAGGAACTGACCGGAAAGGGAGTTTCCTACTGCGCCACCTGTGATGGCTCGTTTTTCAAGGGACAGGATGTCGCTGTGAACGGCGGAGGCAATACGGCACTTGAAGATGCCCTGTATCTGGCAGATATCTGCAACAGGGTTTATCTGATTCACAGAAGAGATCAGTTCCGGGGCGACGCGGCGGATGTGGAGAAGCTGAAGCAGAAGAACAATGTAGAATTTGTCCTGAACAGTAATGTGACCGGGCTGATCGGAAGCGATAAGCTCACCGCGGTCGAGGTGACAGACAAGATTTCCGGAGAGAAGAGGGAGCTTCCGGTAAGCGGTCTGTTTGTCGCGATCGGTCAGGTGCCGGACAACAAGGCATTTGCGGATGAAGTAGACCTTGCTCCGGCCGGCTACATCGAAGCCGGAGAAGACTGCGCTACAAGAACTCCCGGCATCTTCACTGCGGGAGACTGCCGTACCAAGACAGTCCGGCAGCTGACAACCGCTGCGGCGGATGGAGCGGTCGCGGCACTGGCGGCGTGCAGGTATATCGGAGCCTGAATAACATAGGTCTCTTTCCTGTTTTTTGAAATTAAATTGTTCACAATCGTTGACAACGCCGGTAATTATGCTATACTACATATAATTAGCACTCAACATTAATGAGTGCTAACACACCTGCAGAGGGCAGGGACAGTTACGGCAACAGAGAGCTTGAGTTCTCTGGAGATTGCAGAAAAGAGGAACGAGTATGAAAAGTTATCTGGTTATACCTTCATATGATACAGTAATACTCCCTGACGTCGATTATCAGCTCGGCGTTGAGGAACTGAACGAGGATGAGAAGAGCCGCATCAAGATCGATGACAACAAGGTACTGATCGTACCGATGAAAGAAGCAAAGGGCAAGATGGACCTGACCATGAGCGATGTCTATGGTCTGGGCGTGCTCGCAGATGTACTGGACATCAATTCAACAAAGGTCGGATACCGGGTGCACGCCAGAACCCGGGAGAAGGTGGAGATCACCAGCCTCACGGGAAATGGTGACATCCTGGAGGCAACCTTTGAACCGAAGGACGAGGTCCTGGATATCACGCTCAAGGGTGAGAAGGACCTTCTCGACACCCTGAAGAAAGACATCACCGAGCTCACCACCCATTTTCAGGGCGGGCAGATGGCGGCCGGCTACGTGGAGAGATGCAAGAGCATCAATGAACTGGGAGCGATGTTCTGCCAGTTCCTGGATATGAGTCCGGATGAAAAATATGCGCTTCTGGAGACAGACTCGATGAAACAGAGAGGACTTCTGATCGAGGAAGCACTGAAACGGTTCAAGGGCACCGTCGATATGCAGGAGGCCCTGAATGACAGATACAATGCGACGGAAGGCAATTTCTACAAGAAGGCAGCCATCGAGAAGCAGATCGGGCTTCTGCAGAAGGAGCTGGATGACATGGATCCGGATGCGGCGGAGGAAGAAAACGATTATCGAAGAAAGATCGAGGAATCGGGGATGCCCGCCGAGGCCAGAAAAGAGGTTGACCGGGTTCTGAAGCGTTATATGGAGATGCAGCCGAACGATCCCGACCGTGCATCTTCCGAGAACTATCTGGATTTTGTAACCTCATTGAAATGGAAACCGGATGAGCTCCCAAAGGTCGATCTGAAGGAGGCCAGACGGATTCTGGACAAGGATCACTACGGGCTGGATAAAGTAAAGGAAAGAATTCTGCAGCAGCTGGCAGTCATGGCACTGAAGAATAAGCAGGAAGGATCGATTCTGCTGCTTGTCGGCGCTCCCGGAACAGGTAAGACCAGTATGGGAAAGAGCATCGCTGAGGCGCTGGGCAGAAAGTATGTCCGGATCAGCCTGGGAGGCGTAAGAGATGAGGCAGAGATCCGCGGCCATCGCAGAACCTATGTCGGCGCAATGCCCGGACGCATCATGGAGGGAATCAAGCGCTCCGGCGCGATGAATCCGGTCGTGGTTCTGGATGAGGTTGATAAGCTGACCGAAGGAGGATTCAGCGGAGATCCGTCGAGCGCACTGCTGGAGGTGCTGGATCCGGAGCAGAACAACACCTTTGTCGATCACTACATGAATATACCGTATGATTTGTCAAATGTATTTTTCATCTGCACGGCGAACAGCTGGGATACGATCCCGCAGCCTCTGCTTGACCGTATGGAGGTGATCCAGCTTTCAGGCTACACTCCTTACGAGAAAGAGCAGATCGCGAAGAAACATCTCCTGCCGAGAGCGATGGAGGATACCGGTCTGACACGGAAGGATCTCAGTGTAACGGACGGCGCAATCCGCAGAATTGTCTCGGAATACACCAGCGAGGCGGGAGTCCGTGGATTGAAAAAACAGCTGGACAAGCTCTGCAGAGTAGTAGCCGCAAAGCTTGTAGAGAAGCGGATGGAAGAGGAATCCGGAGCATCATCCGAAGCAGAGGAAAAATGCGAAACTGCGGCTGGAGCAGAGAATACTTCTGAAAAGACGGCGGCGTCTGAAAAGGCGGATGCTGAAACGGAAAAGACGGAGAAAAAAGAAAAATCAAAGAAGATCACTGTGAAGGAAAAGGATGTGCCGGAATATCTCGGCAACAAGGGAATTCTTCACGATCGCGTGCAGAAGCACAATCCGGCCGGTATCGTGACCGGACTTGCATGGACGCAGGCGGGCGGCGAGATTCTGTTTATAGAGACGACGGCGATGCGGGGCAGCGGACAGATCAAGCTTACCGGTCAGCTGGGCGATGTCATGAAGGAGTCAGCCTCCATTGCGGCCAGCCTTCTGAAGTCCTACTATATCAACAGCGATCTGAATTTCAGAGAGAGAGATATTCATATCCATGTTCCGGAGGGAGCGGTTCCGAAGGATGGACCGTCTGCAGGCATTACCATGTTCACCGCATTGACATCGCTGGTCAATAACAAACCGGTGCCTTCCGATCTTGCGATGACCGGTGAGATTTCCCTGAGAGGCCAGGTACTTCCGATCGGCGGGCTTCCGGAGAAGCTCATGGCTGCGCAGAGAGCCGGCGTGAAAAAGGTACTGATCCCGAAGGACAATGAGAGAGATCTCGAGGATGTGCCGAAGGAGGTCAGAGACCATCTTACCATCGTACCGGTGGAAAATGTCCGTCAGGCGATTCGCGAGGCAATCGGAATCGAGCTTCCGAAGCCGGCACACAACCTCTTTGAGAAAATGAAGGGCGACGAAGAAAACGAGCCGGCGGAGAAGAAGTAAGCGAGCCGGCAGAGAAGAAGGAAGAAAGCGGTAGTCGGAATGAAGGAATATACGATTCGGAGAATCGCTGCAATATCCTCGGAATTTCCGAGTAAGTTCGGAATCCCCAGACAGAGCGGACTGGCAGACACAAAGGCGGAGATTATTTTTGAGCCGGAGTACGCCTCGCCGGAGGCGGTGCGCGGCCTGGAGAAGTTCAATTATCTGTGGCTGATCTGGCAGTTCTCGGAGAACACAGACAGCGGCTGGCATGCGACGGTGCGTCCGCCACGGCTGGGAGGAAATACAAGGGTGGGAGTTTTTGCCACCCGTTCGCCGTTCCGGCCGAACGCGCTCGGCCTGTCATCCGTGAAACTGGAGTCGATCGAAGAGCGGGAGGGAATCGGGCCCGTTCTTCATGTCAGCGGAGCGGATCTGATGGACGGAACGCCGATATATGATATCAAGCCATATATTCCATATGCCGACATTCACGAAGATGCATTGGAAGGCTTCACCGGCGGGACTAAGGACTACCGTTTGAAGGTAATGCTCGGGGAAAAGCTTCTTGCAGACAGCGGGTTTCCGCCGGAAAAGGCCGGATCACTGCGTCAGGTACTTGCTCAGGATCCGCGCCCGTCTTATCAGGCCGATCCGGAGAGAAGATATGGGATGGAATATGCGGGTTATGAGATCGGATTCAAGGTCCGGGAAGACATTCTCGAGGTCACAGACCTCACGAAAGTTAACAAATCGTGAGGATCTTTCAATGTATCTCGGTATCCGGCATGGATAACAGGCATCACGAAAGTTAACAAACCGTGATGTGGAATCGGCTCAGAAAAGCGATTCGATATTTAAATACATTTTTTATGCAGCTGGTTATTATGCCAGAAGGGCGGCTAAGCCGTTCCGGGACTGTCCGGAGCGACTTCGCCGCCCTTCTATTTTTTACGCGAACAGTGAGCCGCAGCCGAATGCGAAGTATTCGTGTGCGGCGAGCGTCGCGATAACGAGATAAAACTCGCGCAGCGTGTTTTATCTCGTTTCAGAAGTGCTCTTATATTTATGCGTAATATGCCATTCTCGGCGCATATTTACCTTTATCGGGCAGAGGATGTTAACATTGCACACAATGAATTTATTTATTGTTAACGTATGACCGGTTACGCTGTTTACATATCGCATGGCATGATTAGAACTGCATTGAGTGATGCGATTCCATCATTCAATACGAGAAAGAACACGATTTTTTCGGAGCAGAAGATTTCAGGAACAGGATTAGAAAACCAGAAAACCAGAAATCCAGAAGAGATTCGTATCCGGAAAGTAGTAAACATCCATGAAGGAAGAAGGAGAATGACAATGAAACGTAAAACTATGACATTTGTTCTTGCCGGAATTCTCGGCGCATCTCTGTTGGCAGCAGGATGCGGAAGCACATCGGCATCATCGGAGCAGAGCAGCGCAGATACTTCTGCTGCAGCATCCTCAGCCGAGACCACGGAGGCAGCATCCTCAGAAGAATCTGCAGAAAGCACAGTTGCAGCATCCTCCGGAGATGAGGCGGCTGCTACAGCATCATCTGATCTCTCCGGAACAGTCGGAACAGACGGATCCACCTCTATGGAGAAGGTTATCAGCTACCTGAGCGAGTCCTTCATGGAAGAGTACCCGAACGTTGAGGTTACCTACAATCCGACCGGTTCCAGCTCCGGTATTCAGGCAGCGACCGAGGGAAGCACCGATCTCGGACTTGCAAGCCGTGACCTGAAGGATGAGGAGAAGGACGGACTCACACAGACGACCATCGCTATTGATGGAATTGCCCTGATCGTAAACCCGGACAACAAGGTTTCAGATCTTTCAATTGATCAGATCAAGCAAATCTACACAGGCCAGATCACAAACTGGAAGGATGTCGGCGGCGATGACGCTGAAATCGTCTGCATCGGACGTGAGGCAGGTTCCGGTACAAGAGACGGATTCGAAACCATCACAGACACCAAGGATCAGTGCAAACTTTCTCAGGAGCTGACTTCCACAGGTGATGTCATCCAGACCGTAGCAGGAAATCCGAATGCAATAGGATATGCTTCAATGGCAGATCTGAACGATACCGTTAAGACTCTTACCGTCGGCGGAGTTGCCTGCACCGAGGATACAATTCTCGATGGAAGCTACAAGATTCAGCGTAACTTCAATGTAATTACAAACGACAGCAAGAAGCTGAGCCCGCAGGCACAGGCGTTCTTCGATTACATCACCAGCGATCAGGCAGCTGACCTGATTGAGAAGGCAGGAGCTGTTCCGGTTTCCAAAGCGAACAAGTAAGATCAGAATAAACCAGGAAATATAGAACAGAACAGCGACGGAATATGAAGTGACAGAAGCAGAATTCTTACAGGTCCGACACGGTAAGGGCGGTCTTGTAAGAATTTATTTACGCGAACAGTGAGCCGCAGCCGAATGCGAATTATTTATGCACGGCACAGCGATAATTTTTTACAGATTTAACAGAATTCAGAATGGTCGTAAGGATCAGGGAAAGGCAATATGCAGATATCATCAGCAAAAGAATCCAATAAGAATAAGCAATCCGGAAACGGAGATGCGTCCGGAAACGGAAAAGCTACATTTTACAGCGTCACAGGCCCATCGCTGTACGAAAAGCGTCAGAAGAAAAAGAACGCGGCGGAAAGAGTGATGAGCGGCATCTTCTTTGTATGCGGAATGATTGCCATCGCATTCGTTCTGTTCATTACAATCTTTCTGGTCACATCCGGTGTTCCGGCAATCGGAAAGATCGGAATCACGGACTTCCTGTTCGGCTCAGTATGGGCATCCACGGCCGCTGACCCGAAGTTCGGAATCCTTCCCTTCATTCTGACATCTGTATACGGAACTCTCGGTGCAATTGTGATTGCCGTTCCGATCGGCCTGCTGTGTTCCATTTTTCTTGCGAAGATGGCCAGCAGCAGGATCGCGGAGCTGATCCGGGCAGCTGTTGAGCTGCTTGCCGGAATTCCGTCCGTTGTCTATGGTCTGGTAGGTATGATCGTCATTGTGCCGATGATTCGTAACGCGTTCCATCTCTCGGACGGCGCGAACCTTCTGTCGGCAATCATTGTTCTGTCCGTCATGGTACTGCCGAACGTCATCAGTGTGTCGGAAACCGCACTCCTGGCTGTTCCGAAGGAATATGAGGAAGCAAGCCTCGCTCTCGGCGCGACATGGACAGAAACCGTATTTAAGGTATCGGTTCCGGCAGCCTCAAGTGGAATCGCTTCCGCAGTCGTTCTCGGTGTCGGCCGTGCGATCGGAGAGGCAATGGCGGTTATGATGGTATCCGGTAATGTCGCGAATATGCCGGGACTGTTCAAGAGCGTCCGGTTCCTGACAACAGCAATCGCGAGTGAGATGTCCTACTCTTCAGGACTTCAGAGACAGGCACTGTTCTCGATTGCGCTGGTACTGTTTATATTCATTATGATCATTACACTGCTTCTGAACTTTGTATTCAAGAGCAAAAAAGAGTGACAGAAGGTAAGGCTATGCACGAGAAAATATCATTATCCAGAAGAATAAAAATTAAAGTTGTCAACATCCTGATGTACATTTCCTTCATCCTGATCCTGGCGCTGGTAGCGGGGCTGATCGGATATATCTGCTACCGAGGCATTCCGAACATCAGCTGGAAATTTCTGAGTTCCAAGCCAAGCCTTCTGAAGGGAGTCATTGGAATTCTCCCGAACATTCTGAATACGGTATACATTGTACTGATTACCCTCGTCATTGTACTGCCTCTCGGAGTCGGAACGGCGGTATACCTGAACGAGTACGCGACCAACCGCAAACTCGTGGGCGTGATTGAATTTGCTTCGGAGACCCTTGCAGGAATCCCGTCAATCATCTACGGACTCGCCGGCATGCTGATTTTCGTACAGTTCTGCTCCATCGGAACGAGCCTTCTCGCCGGATCGCTGACCCTGGTAATCATGACACTTCCTACAATTGTCAGAACAACACAGGAAAGTCTGAAGACAGTTCCGGACAGCTACCGCGAAGGCAGTCTTGCACTCGGTTCCGGAAAATGGCACATGATCCGCACCGTAGTCCTGCCGTCCTCGATAGATGGTATCGTGACAGGCTGTATTCTGGCTATCGGACGTATCGTCGGAGAAAGTGCCGCGCTTCTGTTCACTGCCGGAATGGCAAACAACATCCTTTCGATCAAGGACGCGGTAACACCCGGAAACGCGGGCTCCACACTTACCGTAGCTCTTTACATGTATGCGAAGGAAAGAGGAGAGTTCGGCGTGGCCTTTGCGATCGCGGCAATTCTGCTGATCCTCACCCTGATTATCAATCTTTCCGCAAAACTGGTGGCAAAAAAACTTAAGGTTAAGGTAGACTGACGGAGAGCATCACGGCAGCAGCCGCATTCTTCCGGAAAGTCTATATGTGACTGTAAATTTTTATCCGAAACAGGTACGGAACAAAATCGTGCATCAAGGCGCGGAAGGTCGGCGAAAGAGTATGCCGACGGCAGATTCGGATATTTCAGGAGATCTATGCAGGTATAAAAAATGGCGAATATTATCGAAGCACATAATCTGAATCTCTGGTACGGAGATCATCAGGCATTAAAAAATATCAACATGGACATTCAGGAGCATAAGATTACAGCTCTCATCGGCCCCTCCGGATGCGGCAAGTCCACATTCATGAAGACATTAAACCGGATGAACGATCTGGTGGAGGGATGCCGGATTGAAGGAGACGTCAGACTGAATGGTGTCGACATCTACAAGGACATGGACGTAAATATCCTCCGGAAAAAGGTGGGCATGGTATTCCAGAAGGCAAACCCGTTCCCGATGTCCATTTATGACAACGTAGCCTACGGCCCGAGACTTCATGGCGTACACAGCAAGGCGGCACTCGATGAGATTGTTGAGCGTTCCCTCAAGCAGGCGGCAATCTGGGACGAGACCAAGGACAGGCTCAAGAAGAATGCCCTCGGAATGAGCGGCGGGCAGCAGCAGAGACTCTGCATCGCCAGAGCGATTGCGGTCGAGCCGGAGGTCCTTCTGATGGATGAGTCCACCAGTGCGCTGGACCCGATCTCAACGGGTAAGATCGAGGAGCTCTGTCTGGAGCTAAAGAAGAAATACACGATCGTAATGGTTACCCACAACATGCAGCAGGCAAACCGTATCTCTGATATTACGGCGTTCTTCCTTCTCGGAGAACTGATCGAATCCGGAGAGACCCAGAATATCTTCCTGAATCCGAAGAACAAGAAGACAGAGGAGTACATCACAGGAAGATTCGGCTGATGATCCGGATGAGTCTGGCCGGAGCCTGATATTTTTCCAGCGCGGATGGCGGGTCGCACAATCTGGTTCATGGGATGGAGAAAGAGGAATACAGATAAAATGGCAAATAGAAAAGAATACGACGACGAACTTCGTGAAATCAATGTGCTGGTTCACGAGATGGGAAAAGAAGTGAAGAGATCCATAGACCGGATCATCCACGCGTTCTCGGAGAGAGACGCGAAGCTGGCTGCAGAGGTCATGGAGCATGATGATATCATTGACAAGATGGAGACGGACATTGAAGAGAGATGCATCGGCATCGTGGTGAAACAGGCGCCGCTTGCATCGGATTGGAGAAAAATTGCCTCCTACATGCGAATGATCAGTGATCTGGAGAGAATCGCGGACAACAGTAGCGATATCAGCATTTACATTGTGAAGCTTTCAAAGATGCCGGAGGTTGAGGCACCGGAAGAATTTCACCGGATGTTCCTCACAATGAGGGAGATGGTCGGAAATACAATCGAAAGCTTTTTCACCGGGAATATTGAACTGGCGAAGGATATCTCCACACAGGACAATATCGTCGATAAAGGGCTCGATGATATTATGGAAAAAATAATTTTGAGGATCAAGGAAAAACCGGAGAATACGGAGCAGTATGTGAACTATCTGATGATCGCCAAATATATCGAACGGATGGCAGATCACTCAGAGAACATCGCTTCCTGGGTATCATTTATTGTCAAGGGAAAGCTTCATATGAAATATACGGACCGTTATCAGAAGGAAAGCCAGCAGTTCCAGTTCTATGAATAAATCTGTTGAGCAGGCAATGTTAACAAAGCTTCGTGCTTTTCACAAAAATCAGAGCGGAAGTAAAGCCGGGAGGCGACTCCCGGCGTTTTTACGAGATAAAATGGTTAACACTTAAGATACAATTAACATAAAAAACCTAGCGGAGTTTACATTACTTTTTATACAATGTAAACTATATCAGATGGGAAAAACACAAGAGAATGATCCCGGTGATTATTCCGGTATCAGACATCCGTGGGACGAGGAGAAGACCGATCATGATATATATACTGGAAGATGACGACAATATCAGAAAGCTGGTCAGTTATGCGCTTTCCAGAGAAGGCTATGAGGTAAGGGGATTTTCAGAACCGAAATCATTCTATCACGGAATGGACGAAGCGCTGCCGGAGCTGATTCTTCTGGACATCATGCTTCCCGGTGAGGACGGGCTGAGCATTCTGAAGAAAATCAGAAAGAATATCCGAACCGAGGATGTTCCGATCATCATGCTGACAGCAAAGAGCAGTGAGTATGACAAGGCGAACGGACTTGATCTCGGCGCGGACGACTATATTGCAAAGCCGTTTGGCATCGTCGAGCTGACTTCGAGGGTGCGCGCGGTACTGCGAAGATCCGGCAGGACCAAAAAGGAGCCGGAGGACGAATATCATGTCGGGAAGCTCTATGTTAACCCGGATAAGCATGTCATACAGGTTGACAATGAGGATATTTCTTTGTCTTATAAGGAATACTGCCTCCTGATGGCACTTCTCGAGGCAAAGGGAAATGTTGTACATAGAGAAGAACTCCTTACAAAGGTTTGGGGTGAATTTTACGGAGAATCGAGAACCCTGGATGTACATATCCGTAAGCTGAGGGTAAAGCTCGGCGATGAAGCGGGTAAATACATCCAGACGGTGAAAGGAATCGGTTACAAGATTGAAGCGTGCTGACGCCTGGTGAACACATATGAGTCATAAAATATTCAAATCAACCTTCTGGATTTCCATTGTGATATTTGCTCTGACCATGGGAGTCACAGCGGCGCTGCTGTTCAGTTTTCTGGAAAGCAGAACTGTGGATGAACTGAGAGAGGAAGCAAATATACTGTCCTACGGAATTGAGGCACAGGGGCAGGAATATCTGGACCGGATAAATACAGATCGAAGGGTCACACTGATCCGGCGCGACGGGACTGTGCTGTATGACAATGAGGCAGATGCCTCGACGATGGAAAACCACAGCAACCGGGAAGAAGTAGAAGAAGCGGTGAAGAGCGGAAGCGGTCACAGTATTCGGAAGTCCGAGACGATGACGCGTGAGACGATCTATTTTGCGCAGAAGCTGGATGACGGGACCATTCTTCGTGTCGCGGTCACGCAGGATTCCATCTGGGCGATCCTTGCAAAGCTGATCCGGCCTGCTGTCATTCTGTTCATGGCGACCGTGCTGCTGTCGCTGTTTTTATCCAACATGGTGACGAAGAATATTTTAAGTCCGCTGAACCGGCTCGATCTGGATCATCTCGACAATAATGATGTGGTATACGATGAGCTTGCACCGCTGCTGAACCGGCTGCAGACGCAGCAGGAAACGATCCGGAAGCAGCTGAATTCGGCAAAGCAGAGACAGGAAGAATTTAATCTGATCACAGAGAATATGTCCGAGGGCTTTCTGGTCATCGACAAGAATACGGATATCCTGTCCTGGAATCCTTCGGCGCTTCGGCTTCTCGGCATGACCGATGAGCCCTCGGGAAGCGTCCTTCGGCTGAACCGCACCAGAGATTTTCGCGAGACGATCTTCAAGGTATTGAGCGGGAAGAAAGAAGAACTGACCCTGCAGAGAGAGAACCGGACCTACAAGCTGATCGCAAACCCTGCCTATGATGACAATCAGGAGGAAGTAATAGGTGCGGTTTTTGTGATCCTCGATGAGACGGAAAGCATCAAGCGGGAAAACTTCCGAAGAGAATTCACTGCAAATGTGTCACACGAGCTGAAGACACCGCTTACCTCCATTTCAGGCTTTGCCGAGCTGATGATGGGAGGAGGTATGCCGGAGGAAACCGTCATGGATTTCTCCAAGTCGATCTATGACGAGGCAAGCCGTCTGATTTCCCTGGTGAACGACATCATCAATCTGAGTTCGCTGGACGACGAAAATATGGAGTTCGACTGGGAGATGATTGATCTCTATCAGATCGTGTCGGAGGAGATCAGTCATGTACAGGCAGCCGCGGACAAGAAGGATGTAAAGATCAGGCTTTCCGGCGTTCACGGCAACATCACCGGTGTCCGGAGAATTGTATCGGAAATGATCTACAATCTCTGTGACAATGCGGTCAAGTATAACCGGGAACATGGGAGCATAGAGGTGAAAATCGCGACGACCACCAACCATGTGATTGTAAGCGTGCAGGATACCGGAATCGGTATACCGGAAGCGGATCAGAGCCGTATCTTCGAGCGGTTCTACCGGGTAGACAAGAGCCACTCCAAAGCGGTCGGCGGAACAGGACTCGGCCTGTCCATCGTAAAGCACGGGGCGCAGTTGCACAATGCCCAGATCAAGGTGAGCAGCAAGCTGGACAAGGGTACGACCATAACCCTTCGTTTCCGGAAACATGCATAAGGCAAAACCATTATAAGGGCAAACTATTATAAGTCCAAACTATATTATGATAAGTCCAAACCACTATAGGGCATACATAGATAAATCAGACCGTTAAGAGCCGGATCAACGTGGACGAAAAAGGATGCAGCCGATCAGCTGCATCCTTTTTTTTACGGTGCGCCAAGCGGGTACACGTTCCAGTAATTACCCGGCATTTGCGTTCTGTGCGGCATCTCCGGCATTATCATAACCGGAAGTATCCGTGCCGCTATTGTCGTAACCGGAGTTGTCATATCCGCCATTTCCGGTTCCGGAGCTGTCATATCCGGAATTATCGGTGCCGCTGTCATTGTACCCGGAATTATCAGTTCCCGTTCCGTCGTACCCGGAATTATCGGTTCCCGTGTTATCGTAGCCAGAGTTGTCATAATCACCATTTCCGGTCCCGGAGTTATCGTATCCGGAATTATCCGTGCCGGTCGTTCCGTTATCATATGTTCCGTCTGTAGTGCCGGCGCCGGAACTGCCGTCATCTCCATTCGCTGGAATATCTGCGATATCGGTATCCGGAGCAGCCTGCTGACCAGAGTTGTCCGGTACGGTATAGACGGGCTCTGTCCAGGTCTGGTCATCATTATCGGAAGCGTCCGTGCCGCCGGTGTCTGATGAGGCCTTCGGCGCGGGTGTCGGTGTGGCTGACGGGGTGGATTTGAAGATACTGTCATCCGCGGAAGAACCGTAAAGGTAGCTGATCAAAGCTTTATGGCAGGCATTCAGATCCGGGACAAGAACAGACTGACCATCGATGGTATCCGAATAATACATGCCGTCGCCCGGCAGAGTCGCCGCATTCATGTCAGATCCGCACAGAAAAGCAAAAAAGCATGCCCTCGTCAGATAGAGGTCTGTCATATCCGTTGTGATGCTCGGCGCAGCCTGATTCATTACCTCCAGCATACGGAAGGGATTGGACTTCATCTTCGCAAATGCTGCCTGGATGATTTTCTTCTGACGATTTACGCGGTCCCAGTCGGAATTGCCGACATATCTCATCCTGGCGTAGCAGAGTGCCTGCTCCGGGGTCAGAGAATTGACTCCCTCTACGAGCCCCCAGGGTTCGTCCACCTGGGCGTTGTCCACACTGGATCCCAGGCCCTCATTCGCATTCATATAGGTCGCCTCGTCGTAGGTCAGGTCTATGTCCAGATTTCCGACAGAGGTTATGGCCTCCAGGAAGCCGTCGAGATCTACAACCGCGTTTCCGTCGATGTCAATGCCGAAGTTCTCCTGAACTGTCTCATCGAGAGTTTCCAATCCTCCTGCGGCATAGGCGGCATTCAGCTTTGCGGAATAATCTGTGCCGGCAATGGGCACATAGGTGTCACGCATCAGGGAGACCAGAGTGATCTGCCGCGTTTTTGCATTAAGGCTGCAGATGATCATGGTATCTGAACGGGTCTGGGTTTCTCCCTCCCTGGCATCCTCTCCGACGAGGAGAATATTCATGACGCCGCGCTCCTCATAGGCATCTACGCCGGCAGCCTCCGTCGCTTTATCCGCGGTCGTATCCGCTACGGGTTCCACGCGGTTCATCCTGCTGAATGCAATATGGAGAAAAACAGCCACAAGGACAATGAGGACAAGAATAATACCCAGAAGGGTCAGGAAGAAACGTCGAACCGGATGTCTCCTTTTCCTGCGGGGACGCCTGCCGTAATCATCGTCATAATTGTTCGTCGAACGGCCGCCTCTGCCGGAATGGTTTCCATAGGAATCGTTATCGTCATATCTGTCCGGTCGGGGTTTCTTGCGCTTCTTCGGCTTGAATCCGAAATCATAATCATCACCGATATCATAGGTATCATCGGAAGGATCGTCCTGGTATCCATCATCATAGGGAGCATCGTCGTCACCGTTGCCGCGATAGCCGCTGAAACTTCCGGCCTGGTCACCGTTGCCGCGATAGCTGCTGAAACTTCCGGCCTGGTCACCGTTGCCGCGATAGCCGCTGAAACTCGCAGTCTGGTCGCCGTTGCCGCGATAGCCGCTGAATCTCCCGGCATCTTGTCCGCTTTCATAGCTGTCACGGAAGCTGTTCTGGCGCCCGATATCATCGAAGCTGCCCGCATTGCGCATGCGCTGATAATAGTTCAAATTGTGCTCTGCTCCGGACTGTCCGGGACTGCTCTGAAAAGAATCAGAGGAAGAATCGGTGAATGCCGTATCATATTCCGGAACATGGATTTCCCGCGTCGCCCCACTGAGATATTCATCGTCTCTGTTGTTCATAAAATAAAAACCTTTCGCTGTTGTAGGCAGAAACACTGCCTGTTCCCTCAGAATGTCTGTTCGCGGGATTGCCGCATATGCTTTCTGATGATTCCCGGCAGAGGAATTGTGAGATTATTCCTCAGTGTCCGCATCTTCCGGTGTATCGCGGCGCCTCTTCTTTGTCAGATCCGGAAGCTTGACATCGCGCTCAATCTGCTCGGCAAACTTCATGTAATTGGACATGGTATTTCTAACCTTGAAGCGGCCGCCATTGTTCGGGCGGATGGTCAGGCTTTTCGCGTGCATCGCGTCTTCAGCATTCTCCTTCTTCACGGTGCGGATTTGATCAAAAGCAGTGATTTCCGGTTTTCCGAAAGATCCCTGGTAGCGGATGGTATTGCCCTCGACGAAAACCCTTTCACAGAGGGCCTTTCTCTGCATCAGGAAAAAAATCAGTCCGGTGACAAAGGCACAGACAAGCTCCACTGCGATGGCAATTATCTGTCTCTGAGAATCACCCTTCAGTGCCAGCCATCCGATAAAAATCTCTATGACACAGCCCAATAGCAATATACTGAAGCCGATAAAAAGGCCGCTCAGCGGATTGCGCATAATATAATGAGACGGATCCTTGTCCTTCGACATCTGTTTCTCATAGCGGGTCACGCCTGCAGTTGCCGTGCTGACGATCGATATCAGAAGTATCAGCACACTTAAGATGACGCCGGACCATTTGATCAGAAACGGTAGAATGTTGTCCATGTGAATGAGCCCCCTTGGTAATAATCTGAAATATAAGCCATTGAGTATTTCCGGTCCAGCGGATACCAACCACTGGAAGCAGGTGAAGGTACGGCGCTGTTTATCGCTATTTACATTTATATAGGAGATAAAGCCGGATAAGATAAGAAAATTCTAGCATTGCCTTCTATCAATGTCAATTTTTGAACGTATTTTGCACTGTCAGACGAAGCAGTTAAGGCTGAGTGCTGCAGCGAACTATATCTGATTTGCGAGGCAGTGTTTTCACCGGGTTCGGCATCGGAGGATACCCGCCGTCCGAGGGCAATTTTTACGGATTTTTACCTGCCTTCCGCGCCGAACTTTACTTGACATCGCCTGGTGGACAGTTTAAAATATGGAAATTGCGAATATGCGCGCAAATGACGGTATTTTCTTTTATTCATGAGGTGAAATCATGGCAAATAAGACAGTAGTTACATATGCAGGCCTGAAGGCACTCGAGGACGAACTGCAGGATCTTAAGGTTACAAAGCGTAAAGAGATTGCAGAGAAGCTGAAAGAAGCCCGGGCACAGGGTGACCTCTCAGAGAACGCGGAGTACGATGCCGCAAAGGACGAGCAGGCCCAGATCGAGGCAAGAATCGAGGAAATCGAGGCTCTGCTGAAGAATGTAGAGGTAGTCGTTGAGTCCGAGGCGGACGCAAACAAGGTAAATATCGGCTGCAAGGTCAAGGTTCAGGACATGACCTACGACGAGGAGCTTGAGTTCCAGATTGTCGGTTCAACGGAGGCAAACAGCCTGAAGGGGAAAATCTCCAATGAGTCTCCGGTTGGAAAGGCTCTTCTGGGACACGAGGTAGGCGAAGTGGTTTCCATCGAGACGCCGGACGGCGATGAGCAGTACAAGATCCTCGGAATCGAGAGAAACATCTGATAGAAATTTTTTTGGAACATAAGGAAGCAGGAGGAAGAGATGGCAGAGCAGAACCAGAATAAAAACGGGAAGCAGAAACCGGTACAGGATATGAACCAGATCCTGAAGGTACGTCGCGACAAGCTGAAAGAGCTGCAGGATGCAGGCAAAGATCCGTTCAAGATCACAACCTACGACCAGACCCATCACAGCCAGGAAATCAAAGACCACTTTGAGGAACTCGACGGGAAGGACGTATCCATCGCGGGACGTATCATGAGCAAGCGTGTCATGGGTAAGGCTTCCTTCTGCCATATTCAGGATAAGCTGGGACAGATTCAGTGCTATGTGCAGCGCGATTCTCTGGGAGATGAGCCCTACAAGGAGTTCAAGCATCTCGATATCGGCGATATCGTCGGCATCAAGGGCTATGTATTCCGGACCCAGACTGGAGAGATCAGTGTCCACGCAAAGGAAGTTATTCTTCTGTCAAAATCCCTTCAGCCGCTTCCGGAGAAGTTCCACGGGCTTCAGGATACCGACACAAGGTATCGTCAGAGATATGTGGATCTGATCATGAATGAGGATGTCAAGAAGACATTTATTAAAAGATCCCAGATTATCCGCGAGATCCGTAATTTCCTCGGGGAGCGCGACTTCATGGAGGTGGAGACCCCCATGTTGGTAGACAATGCCGGCGGAGCTTCCGCACGTCCCTTTGTTACCTATTATAATGCGCTCGGCGAGTACAAGAAGCTGCGGATTTCTCTGGAGCTGTATCTGAAGCGTCTGATCGTCGGCGGACTTGAGAGAGTCTATGAGATCGGACGTGTATTCCGGAACGAGGGACTCGATCAGAAGCATAACCCGGAATTCACGCTTATGGAGCTTTATCAGGCATATACCGATTACAACGGCATGATGGAGCTGACCGAGAGCATGTTCCGTTATCTTGCGGAAAAAGTTTGCGGAAGCACAAGCATCTATTATGGAAATAAAGAGGACGGCACAGGCAAGATCATTGACCTCGGAAAACCGTTCCGCCGTCTGACGATGGAAGACGCGATCAAGGAGCAGACCGGAATCGATTTTGAGACGATCAACACAGACGAAGAGGCAAAGGCTCTCGCAAAAGAGCACAACATCGAGTTCGAGGACCGTCACAAGAGAGGAGACATCATCAACCTGTTCTTCGACGAGTACTGCGAGGACAAGATGATCCAGCCGACCTTCATCATGGATCACCCGCTCGAGATCAGCCCTCTGACAAAGAAGAAACCGTCCGATCCGAGAAAAGTAGAGCGTTTCGAGCTTTACATCAACGGATGGGAGATGTGCAACGCTTATTCTGAGCTGAACGACCCGATCGACCAGAGAGAACGTTTTGCTGCTCAGGATGCCCTCTCCGCACAGGGCGATGAGGAAGCACAGCACACAGATGAGGATTTCCTTCACGCGATGGAAATCGGTATGCCTCCGACAGGCGGTATCGGATACGGCATTGACCGTCTCTGCATGCTTCTGACAAACAGTGCATCCATTCGAGACGTTTTGCTCTTCCCGACACTCCGCAGCGGAACCTCAGCGGCTTCGGCTGAAAACGGAGCATCTTCATCATCTGCGAAGGCAGAGAGCGGAGAAGGTGCCGATGGAGAAGCAACCGGAGAGAAGGCCGCTTCTGAAGACAAGAGCGGATTCTTCACACCGAACGACAGCATCGATTTTTCAAACGTGAAGATTGAGCCGCTCTTTGAGGAGCAGGTCGATTTCGACACCTTCAGCAAATCCGATTTCCGGGCGGTGAAGGTAAAGGCTTGCGAGGCAGTAAAGAAGTCCAAGAAGCTCCTTCAGTTCACTCTGGATGATGGAACAGGCACAGACCGGATTATTCTTTCCGGTATCCATGCTTACTATGAGCCGGAAGAGCTGGTCGGAAAGACCCTGATCGCCATCACCAATCTCCCGCCGAGAAAGATGATGGGCATCGACTCCTGCGGAATGCTTCTCTCCGCTGTGAACAACAAGAAGGACAGCGAAGACGAAGAACTTCATCTTCTGATGGTGGACAACCATATCCCGGCCGGCGCAAAGCTGTATTGATCCGGGGAAAATTACAGGCGGAAAACCTGACACACATCCCAGTTCCAAAAACCTTCAAGGCACTCCTTTTCAGAATCAATCTGAGAGGGGGTGCCTTTTTGTGTGCAGACAGCAGGAAAAGCCTTGAAAGCAGAAGATCCTTCTCTTTGAGAAAAGGCAAAGTGAGAAGTATTCATTGTCCTCCCTGGGCGCTTTATGGTATGTTTGACTTGCAGGTGCAGTCGCTTGAGGCCGCAAATTGCGACCTCAAGCTTTGAGAGATTGCAAGAGCAGTGATCACGAGCGTGGTACATGATACATAGTCAGTGTAAGTGAATAGAGAAGAAGGGGTAAATGAATATGTCGTTAAAGGAATTCTGCATAATCCTGGACCTGGTAATGGCTGCCATTTTCTTTTTGATTGGGTTCTTGTTTTACAGATCAAATGGGAAAGCAGCGAACTTCTTAACAGGCTACAATATGAAGTCCGCTGAAGAACGCAAAAAATATGATGAGAAGAAAATGTGTAAGGATTACGGAAAGCATATGATGCTATGGTCGATTCCCTTTTTCATTGGAGCTGTTATTGACTTCATTTTTCCTATAAAGGGAACATTGATCGCATGGGTCATATGGTCAGGCATGTTTATCCTTTTACTGATCGAAAGACATAGAAGAGAAAGATAAATTGCAATTTGTCCGGGAGGCCGATGCGATTGTGCAAATGCTTCCCGGGTCTTTTGTCGTCTCCGGTATCATGGTAAACTGAAAAAACAGATAAAAAATATACATTTGCCAGGCCGGCATTTTTTCCTCTGGGGAAACGGCTCTTGAATGTCCGCAGGATTTTTTTGGTGACCAAGTCACCTGAAAATTACCGCCTGGGGAAAAATCGGTCTCTGATATTTGAAAAAGTTCGGTCGGTGTAATTTTTAAGGCGGGGAAACACAGGCAGGTGTATAATGGTTGCAGGATCGATCTTTCCTGCAGCCATTTTCTGATGAGCTGACCCGGAAGGATGACAGAACAAGAAAAGGCGTAAGTTTCAATAAAAAAAGGAGGCGCGCAGTGGGAAAACATTTATCAGAGAGCATCCGTGTTCCAATTGAGGCAGACAATCCTGCCATCCGCCGCATAGAAAATCTCTGTATTAAGTGTGGTCAGTGCAGAGACATCTGCCGGGATTATATCAGCGTGCTCGGCTATTATGACCTGTCAAAGACCAACGACACTGCCGTCTGTATCCATTGCGGCCAGTGCGCGAATGTCTGTCCGGTCAGCTCGATAACAGAGACACCGGAGATGGACGCCGTAATAGCCGCAGCAAAGGATCCGGATAAGGTTCTTATCGTCAGTACATCACCATCCGTCAGGGTTTCCCTGGGCGAAGCTTTCGGAATGCAAAGAGGAAGCTTTGTCGAAGGAAAGATGATTGCACTCCTCCGGAAACTGGGCGCAGATTATGTGCTCGACACAAATTTCGCGGCAGATATGACGATTGTGGAGGAGGCCAGCGAACTTGTGGAGAGGCTTACAACGCACAATAAGCCACTTCCTCAGTTCACATCCTGCTGTCCGGCCTGGGTGAAGTTTGCCGAGATCTATTACCCCGAGCTTTTGCCGAATATTTCGTCCGCAAAGAGCCCTATAGGGATGCAGGGCCCTACGATCAAGACCTATTTTGCAAAGAAAATGGGGATAGATCCAAAGAAAATTGTAAATGTGGCGCTGACGCCCTGTACCGCTAAGAAATTCGAGATCCGCCGCGGAGAAATGAATGCTTCCGCCAGGTATCTGGAACTTCCCGGTCTCAGAGATATGGATCATGTCATCACAACGCGTGAGCTCGCAGACTGGGCGAAAAAGGCTGACATTGATTTTTCATCGCTGGAGGATTCAAAATTCGACAAGCTGATGGGAGAAGCCTCCGGCGCAGGCGTAATCTTCGGCAACACAGGCGGCGTCATGGAGGCTGCCGTCCGCACTGCCTACGAATTTGTCACACATGAACCTGCTCCAAAGGAACTGTACACACTCGAGCCCGTCCGCGGCATGCAGGAAATCCGTGAAGCGGCCGTAGAAATCGGAACACTGCGCCTTCAGCTGGCCGTGATCTATGGCACATCGAATGTCCGCAGATTCCTTTCCATGGCAAAGGAATCCGGAAAACATTATGATTTTATTGAGGTCATGACCTGTCCGGGAGGATGCATTGGCGGCGGAGGACAGCCGAAAGCCGATGTGGAAGAGCGCAGAACTATGGTGGATTCCCGTATTGAAAGTCTTTACAAGCGGGATGCGCAGATGAAGCTGCGAAAGAGTCATGAGAATCCAGAGCTGAAGCAGCTGTATGAAGAGTTTTACAGAAAGCCTCTCTCGCCGATCGCTGAAGAAATGCTCCATACATCCTACACGGACAGGAGTGGGCTGCTCGGTGAAGATGCCGGAAAATATAAGACACTACTGACATTTGACGTAGATGGAGCAGAAGCGAAAAACGGTGCAGCAGCCTTTTTCGGAGAAGAAACAGGCAAAAATGCAAGGTCAGAACGCACCGGCGATTATGAGGAAGTGACAACGCCCGGATCTGCAACACGAAAATGGAAATGTCGTGTCTGCGGTTATATCTATGAAGGAGATAATCCGCCGGCTGAGTGTCCGATTTGTCATATGGACAGATCCTACTTCGATCCTGTTAAGAAGTGGAAGTGCCGCATTTGTGGTTATATCTGCGAGGATGTCAATCCACCGGCTGAGTGTCCGATCTGTCACAAGGACAGCTCCTACTTCGATGAGATCGAATGACACCGTGACCGGCGCGCAGTCACCAGCGCGCCGGTCACAATGTGGTGAATCAAC
This sequence comes from Bilifractor sp. LCP19S3_H10, assembly GCF_052119185.1. Classification (NCBI taxonomy): domain Bacteria; kingdom Bacillati; phylum Bacillota; class Clostridia; order Lachnospirales; family Lachnospiraceae; genus Bilifractor; species Bilifractor sp. LCP19S3_H10. The sequence goes on along the minus strand of NZ_JBQKFT010000001.1, from coordinate 305,878 downwards.
AATGAGGATGACAAAAGAAATGGTCCAGGCAGATTTGGATGCCCTGACGGAATCTTACAGAACAAAAGCAGTACAGCTCAGGAAGGAAGACGTATGACGGCTTTTTATCATCTGCCTGGTCTCTTCGAGTTTTACGAATTCTATCGTCAATTCCTGCCGCTGTATCTCCATCACAGAGATTGGTTTTATAACTGGTGTGAAATTGGATCCATATACGGGGCGCCATCAGACTGTCTTTGGGCCGGCGGTCGAGTGGAAGAGAGCGGCACGGATCCTCAGAAGGTGCTGACACTGACGAGGCAGTATGGCATTTCTGCACGACTTACTTTCAGTAATGCACTGCTCCGGGAGGAACATCTGTCCGATCACAGATGCAACGCGCTAAGCCGGCTCTTTCACAAACCTGGAAATGGCATCATCATTACTTCGGATCTCCTCCTCTCCTATATGACGAAGGAGTATCCGGATTTTTATTATGTCTCCTCTACAACAAAAGTTCTGACAGAATTTGAAGCGCTGAAAAAAGAATTGGATCGAAAGGAATTCCTTTATGTCGTTCCTGATTTTCGGCTCAATAAGGCATTTTCCAGACTGGCAGCGCTGTCACAGACCGAAAAGAATAAGGTTGAATTCCTCTGCAATGAGTGCTGCTGGATTGGATGCAAAGACAGAAAGCGCTGTTACGAAGCCGTAAGCTTTAGGAATCTTGGAGAAGATGCCCATCCAGGAGAGGACTATTCTGCCTTTCACTGCAATGCACCGGAGGCAGAAAAAGGCTACCGATTCTTTGCGGCAATGAAAAATCCTGCCTTCATCAGCATAGAGGGCATCCAACAAATTTACCTTCCAATGGGCTTTTCCAATTTCAAGATCGAGGGACGCGGACTTGGCAGTGCTCTTCTCTTGGAATTCATTCTTTATTACATGACAAAACCGGAATACCAGATCGCTGTGCGGGAAGAACTCTATCTGGATAACACGCTGGACCTCTTCTGATTTAAGAATTTTAAATGTTCATTCTCGATTACATATTCTGATTCTTTGCTGAATGCAGTATATCCGGCTCTTCAAGATTGATCATGCATTCAAGGATTATTCTCAATATTATTTTATCAAGGGAGCCTTAAACACAACTATGGGTAAATTTTACTTCGTCCGGCACGGCCAGACAGTATGGAACGTTGAAAATAAGATCTGCGGCGCAACAGACAGTCCCCTGACAGAGCTGGGGCATGAGCAGGCCAGAGAGACAGGAAGAATCCTGAAGCTGAAGATGGATGCCGGAGAAATCACCATCGATGAAATCCTGACATCACCGCTCAGCCGTGCCTATGACACGGCAAAGGAAATTTCTGTGATGACCGGTGTGCCGATGCGGATCGAGCAAAGGCTCATTGAACAGAATTTCGGCAAATGGGAGGGAACCGCCCGAGACGGAAAAGAGTTTGCCAGAGCAAAGCAGAACTTCTGTGACAGCTTTGACGGCGGCGAATCCATGATGCGAATGGCACAGCGCATCTACAATCTGATCGATGATCTGAAAAGGGATCCGGAGAAGACATATCTGCTCGTTGCACACAACGGCATTTCCAGAATTATCGAGTCATATTTTCATGACATGACGAACGAGGAGTTCGCTTCATTCGGTATCCGCAATGCGCAAGTGCGGGAATATGATTTCTGATGCCTTTATCCGTTCAGTTGTCTCGAAAATCAGCAGATTGCAGATAAGTTGTGCAGAATTGAAATGGTATGTGCACAGTGGATTTCAGAGGTATGCAATGATTATCAACACAGGAAGCCGAACGGATATCCCAGCCTTCTTTTCGGACTGGTTCTATAACCGCATTCGCGAGAGATATGCCCTTGTCAGGAACCCATACAATCCGGTCTCCGTGACAAAATACAGGTTGGACCCGTCAGTTGTGGATGTCATCTCTTTTTGCACAAAAAATCCAATTCCTATGCTGAACAGGATCCATGAACTGGACGCATTCCGCACTTTCTTCATGGTGACCATCACTCCTTACGGGACGGAGATAGAGCCGCATGTTCCGGAAAAGAAGAAGGTTATGAAGGCCTTTGCAGCTCTTTCCCGTTACGCCGGCCGAAGGAGTGTCATCTGGAGGTACGATCCGGTCTTTATTTTCGGAAAATATACGGTTGATTTCCACAAACGGACATTCGCTGAGATGGCTGGGAAATTAAAGCCCTATACCGATCAGTGTGTAGTGAGCTTCCTTGATCTGTATGAAAAGACAAAGCGCAATTTTCCAGAGGCATCGGCAGTTCCGATGTCCGTACAGAATGAGCTGATCGATTCTTTCAATATGACCGCTGAAAGGCTGGGTATGCAGATTCACCTGTGTCTGGAAGACAGATCCCTTGTCAGAAGCCATGTGGATGCAGAAGGGTGTTTTTCTAAGAAGGTCATTGAAAATGCCATAGGAAAGAGACTTCTCGTGCCAGCCCATTCCCCTGCACGGCAGGGGTGTTCCTGTCTCCTTGGCGCCGATATTGGCGAGTACAACACCTGCGGACACGGCTGCCTTTATTGCTATGCCAACTACGACCAATCCGCTGTTCTCCATAATATGAGTCAGCATGATCCTTCGTCTCCGCTGTTAATCGGACATCTCACAGAGCAGGATATTGTACACACTGCCAAACAGGCGTCCTGGATTGACAGACAGATGAGCATCTTTGACCTTCTCTAGAGCTCCCTCCACACAGCAAAATGATCGTAGATGTAGAGCATTAAACATTGATTATGTTAGCGCCGGGTGATTTCAGCCATTTTGGGTCGGGTTATTCCAGCCAAAAAACGGGGGACAGATATGCCAATTACTTTAGACCGATTGCTTTTCAATAAGAAAGGCGTCGGTCATTTTTTATGCCAAGGGAAGGGGAGGAGAGTAAATGGCAAAGAGTGAACAGGAGCAGACAACGGATATTATTCCTTCTATAACGGAAACCAAAGAAATTAAGAGCCTGATTTATGTTGTTCGAGGGCAGCAAGTTGGGGTGTTACACTGTAAATGGCTGAAACTGATAATCAAAACGCAGCTGCAAAGTATTCATTTCAATTTTTCTCTTCGTCATTTATATCAAAATGATGAAGAGACGACTTGACGATGATGCAGATTGCCGGTATATTATAGTTGAGTCAATATCTTTGAAATGACGAAGCAGATGCTGCGTATGGAGAAGCATGCATGAGAAATTACGACTATAGAGAAAAATGGAAAAAGTTGCTGACGCCGGAAATTATCTCCCTGCTCACCTCAATTCATGAATATAAAGGAGAGCAACGGCTGATTGCCGAACATTATGCGGATGTACTGACAGATCTGGTGGATATCGCCAGAATCCAGAGTACAGAAAGCTCCAATAAAATCGAAGGCATTTACACCTCAGACGAAAGGCTGAAAAAGATCGTTCTCGACAAGACGATGCCCCGAAATCGAAATGAGCAGGAAATAGCCGGTTACAGGGATGTTTTGAATACTATTCATGAGAATTACGATTTCATTCCGATTCGTGCAACTCTGCTCCTTCAGCTCCACAGAGATCTTTATAAGTTTCAGGGTGCCGGAACCGGTGGAGTCTTCAAAAATGTAGATAATACGATTGAAGAGGTGGATGAAAACGGAAATGCAAAAACCAGATTCCAACCGGTTTCAGCCTGGGAGACACCGGAGGCCGTGGATCAGCTCTGTGCTGCATATAATCAGGTTCTGAAAGAGCCAGACGTGGATCCGCTTCTGATCATGCCGATGTTCATTCTTGATTTTCTGTGTATTCATCCTTTCCGTGATGGTAATGGAAGGATGAGCCGACTCCTGACGCTTTTGCTCCTCTATCAGGGAGGCTATTATGTCGGTAAGTATATCAGTATCGAAAAGCTGATTGAACGGACAAAGGACTCCTATTACGAGGATCTTCAGGCGAGCTCCACGGGATGGCACGAAGAGATCAACGACTATGCCCCATTTGTGAAATATCTTCTGGGTGTTGTAGTTGCGTCCTATCGTGAATTCTTTGAACGAACCAAGCTGATCACGTCCGTAAAGATGTCTAAGCCGGAGCGGATTGCCGAGGAGATAAAAAATCATATCGGGACAATCACAAAGGCACAGCTGGTGGAGCAGGTGCCGGATGTCAGCCAGACAACTGTCCAGAGGACACTTACTGAACTGACTAAACAGGGCAAGATCATCAAACTCGGCGCAGGCCGCTATATCAAATACAGATGGAACTGGGATCAGGAGGATGAACAGTAATGATTACAGGTGAACTGAAAAACAAGATCGACAGCATTTGGGAGATCTTCTGGACCGGTGGCCTTACAAATCCGCTGGATGTCATTGAACAGATGACTTATATGATGTTTATTCATGACCTGGATGACTCGGATAATCTCCGGGCAAAGGAAGCAGCTATGCTGGGCCTTCCTTATCAAAGTATCTTTGCAGATGAAGTCCAGATTGGCGATCGGACAATCGCCGGAAACCAGCTGAAATGGAGTATCTTTCATGATTTCCCGGCGGCTAAAATGTATAGCGTGGTTCAGGAATGGGTATTTCCGTTTATTAAAAATCTGCATGGAGATAAGAACAGTGCCTATGCAAAATATATGGGAGATGCGATCTTCAAAATTCCGACGCCCCTGATGCTGGATAAAATCGTCACTTCCATGGATACCCTTTATGCTCAAATGGTACAAGTGAAATCTTCGGATATCCGTGGGGATGTATACGAATACCTTCTCTCTAAGCTTTCTAATGCCGGCGTGAACGGACAGTTTCGCACTCCAAGACACATCATCCGTATGATGGTCGATCTGATGGAACCGGAACCGGATGAAGTAATCTGTGATCCCGCCTGCGGTACGTCCGGTTTTCTGGTGGCTGCCAGCGAATATCTGAAAGATAATCGGAAGGAAGATGTTTTCTTCAACCGGCAGAACAAAGACCATTATATGAATCACATGTTTCATGGCTTCGATATGGATCGCACGATGCTCCGTATCGGTGCCATGAACATGATGACACACGGCGTGGATAATCCTTTTATCGAATACCGTGACAGCCTTTCCGATCAGAATCCGGACCGTGAGAAATACAGCCTGATTTTGTCAAATCCGCCTTTCAAAGGATCCTTGGATTATGATACGGTATCTACAGATCTGCTGAAGGTCTGCAAGACAAAAAAGACAGAGCTTCTGTTTCTGGCGCTGTTTGTCCGGATGCTGAAGGTGGGTGGACGGTGTGCCTGCATCGTACCGGACGGCGTACTGTTTGGATCTTCTACTGCGCATAAAGCGATTCGGAAGGAACTGATCGAGAATCAGAGGCTGCAGGCGGTGATCTCCATGCCCTCTGGCGTATTCAAACCTTATGCCGGAGTTTCCACAGCTATTCTGATCTTTACAAAGACCGGACACGGTGGAACGGACAATGTCTGGTTTTATGACATGAAGGCTGATGGATTCAGTCTGGATGATAAGCGAAGTGAAGTGAAGGAAAATGACATTCCGGATATCATAAAGAGATTCCATAATCTTGACGGAGAGACGGAACGTAAGCGTACAGAGCAGAGTTTCTTTGTGCCGAAGCAGGAAATCGTAGATAATGATTACGATCTTTCCATCAATAAGTATAAGCAGACAGAATATGTGGCCGTAGAATATCCTCCGACACAGGAAATCATGGCAGATCTTCGCGAGATTGAAATGAAAATCGGCGAAGAGATGGATGAACTGGAACGGCTGCTGGGATTATAAATTCGGATTTGTGGGGAAGAGATCATGGATAAAGTACTCTTAGAAGATTGCTGTGAAATACTTGATTCTATGCGAGTACCGATTACAGCATCAGATAGAAAAGAAGGTCCATATCCATATTATGGGGCAAACGGAATACAAGACCATGTTGTAGATTATATCTTTGATGATGAACTTGTCCTTCTAGCTGAGGACGGCGGAAATTTTGGATCTAAGGAGCGCCCAATTGCTTACAGAGTTTCCGGAAAATGCTGGGTGAATAATCACGCACATGTCCTGAAGCCAAAGGAAGGACTTGATGTTGATTATTTATGTTATTCCTTGATGTTCTATAACACAGATAGGCTAGTAAATGGTGCTACAAGGCAAAAGCTTACTCAGGCCACAATGAGAAAAATGCTTATTCCAATGCGAGGTGTGAATGAGCAGACAGTTATCGTGGAAAAGCTGAAGACGATACAACGGATTATAGAAAAACGAACTGAAGAAATACAGCGACTGGACGAACTTATCAAAGCCCGATTTGTCGAGATGTTTGGGGATATAATCCGGAATAATAAGGGATGGCCGCAGTATGTTTTTTCTGACATAGCGACTTCACGTCTTGGGAAAATGCTGGATGCTAAACAACAGACTGGAAAATATAAATATCCATATCTGGCTAATTTCAATGTGCAGTGGTTTAGGTTTGAACTTGAGAATCTGAATGAGATGGACTTCAACGAAGCAGATCAGGTTGAATTTCAGCTAAAAGATGGAGATCTGTTGGTTTGTGAGGGCGGCGAGATTGGACGTTGTGCGGTTTGGCATAACGAGATACAGCCTTGCTATTTTCAAAAGGCGCTACATCGTGTTCGGTGTAATACTGATATGGTTTTGCCGGACTATTTAGCAAGATGGTTTCAGTATAATTGCGAGCATGGGGGATTTGCTTCAATAGAGGGGGCAAAGGCTACGATTGCTCATCTCCCTGGAGCAAAGCTGAAGTTGTTGAAAGTGACCGTTCCCCCGATAGAACTACAGGAAAGGTTCGTTACCTTCGTTGCTCAAGTCGACAAATCAAAAGTTGCCGTGCAGTCGGCATTGGATAAAGCGCAGCTGTTATTCGACAGTCTGATGCAGGAATATTTTGGATAATTTGTGTGGCCACAGGCTGGTGCAGGACGATGGTATACAACGAAAAGGAGTATATCATCATGGAAGAAAAACTGGTTAATATTCTGAATGAAATGGCGGAGTATCTGAGTGTGCCGCAGATGAAGAAGCTTCAGGAGGTATTGTTAGATAATTTATCCAACACAAGTGCACAAAAAGAAAACATCGAGAATAGCGAATATCTGAAGCTTTTTCTGGATGCAAAACGAATCGAGGGTTGTTCTGAGCGGACTCTGCAGTATTACAAGGTTACGGTAGAACAAATGCTGAAGAGAATAAGCACTCCTATTCGTAAAATGACAACAGACGAGATCCGGACATATCTGGTGGAGTATCAGCAACGTGGCGGATGCAGCAAAGTAACGATCGACAATATCAGGCGTAATATATCAAGCTTCTTTTCCTGGCTGGAGGAAGAAGATTATATCCTGAAAAGCCCTATGCGGCGTATTCATAAGATTAAAACGAAGACCGTTGTTAAAGAAGTGATCTCGGATGAGAACATGGAGAAAATGCGAGATGCCTGTGATGAGATGAGGGACTTGGCTATTATCGATCTGCTTTACTCTACAGGTATACGCGTTGGAGAACTGGTCCGCTTGAACATCGAAGATGTGAATATGGAACAACGGGAATGTATTGTATTTGGCAAAGGAGACAAAGAACGAAGGGTATATTTTGACGCAAAGGCCAAAATTCACTTGATGGAATATCTTGCGTCTCGAACCGATAATAATCCGGCCTTGTTTGTCTCTTTAGATGGCCGGCATAAGCGCCTTGAGATCAGCGGAGTTGAAATTCGGCTGAGACAATTAGGCCGGAAGCTTTCACTTGATCGAATTCATCCACATAAGTTCAGACGGACTATGGCAACGAGGGCGATAGATAAGGGAATGCCGATTGAAAAGTACAGAAGATCCTGGGACATTCTCAGATTGATACTACAATGCAGTATGCGATTGTGAATCAGAATAACGTCAAGAACTCACACCAGAGGTATATGGCCTAAAGGCAATTCGGATTTGTGGGTGACGAAGGATGGAATATATAGCACTTAAAGATGTATGCAAAATCAATATGGGGCAATCTCCGAAATCGAGTAGCTACAATGAAAATGGTGAAGGGATTCCTTTTTTCCAAGGGAATGCTGATTTTGGTGAAAGATACCCGGTGACAAGAGTATGGTGTAATGCTCCAACGAAAATTGCCAATGCTGGAGACATTTTGATCTCGGTTAGAGCTCCAATCGGTGCCTTAAACTATGCAAAAGAAGAATGCTGTATTGGCCGAGGACTTGCAGCTATTACACCTGATCCTGGAAAGTTTTCTACAGAATTCATCTTCTGGCTATTAAGAGGAAAAAATGCGGAATTAAACAGCAAGGGAACGGGGAGCACATTTAAAGCAATCGGTCGAAAAGTTCTTGAAGAAACACTGGTTCCAGATTATGGATTTAAACAACAGCATATTTGTGCAGAAAATCTGGAAAAAGTATATGCCATTATTCAGATGCGAAAGCAGGAATTACTGAAACTGGATGAACTTATCAAAGCCCGATTTGTCGAGATGTTTGGGGATATAATCCGGAATAATAAGGGATGGCCGCAGTATGTTTTTTCTGACATAGCGACTTCACGTCTTGGGAAAATGCTGGATGCTAAACAACAGACTGGAAAATATAAATATCCATATCTGGCTAATTTCAATGTGCAGTGGTTTAGGTTTGAACTTGAGAATCTGAATGAGATGGACTTCAACGAAGCAGATCAGGTTGAATTTCAGCTAAAAGATGGAGATCTGTTGGTTTGTGAGGGCGGCGAGATTGGACGTTGTGCGGTTTGGCATAACGAGATACAGCCTTGCTATTTTCAAAAGGCGCTACATCGTGTTCGGTGTAATACTGATATGGTTTTGCCGGACTATTTAGCAAGATGGTTTCAGTATAATTGCGAGCATGGGGGATTTGCTTCAATAGAGGGGGCAAAGGCTACGATTGCTCATCTCCCTGGAGCAAAGCTGAAGTTGTTGAAAGTGACCGTTCCCCCGATAGAACTACAGGAAAGGTTCGTTACCTTCGTTGCTCAAGTCGACAAATCAAAAGTTGCCTAATAACGTTAAGGGGGAATCAAGATGACCAACTTTGATTTCTTAAAAACAGAAGAGAAATTTGAGAGCTTCGCTGATGTTGCGATATCGGCAGAGAAGATCCTTCCGATTGATGTGTCAGCATCGATTATCAATTGCCGGAGGGCGATGGAGTTCGCTGTCAAATGGATGTATTCTGTTGACAGTTCTCTGGTCATGCCGTGGGATGATAGGCTGGTCAGTCTGATGAGTACGGAGGAATTCCGTGATATTGTGGACAATAGTCTCTGGATCCGGATGGATTTTATCCGGAAGATGGGAAATACTGCGGCACACTCCGGCAGAAAGGTAACGAAAGACCAGGCCCTTCTCTGTTTGAAAAACCTGTTCATTTTTATGGACTTCCTCTCGTACTGCTATGGGGATGAATATACAGAGAGGACGTTTGATCCAACTCTTTCCGAAGTGAAAGATCCAGAGCCGGTTGCTGCTGAGCCGCTTATTTCCGAGGTTGATCTGGATGCCTTGATCAAAGAAAATGCGGCACTGAAAGAGGAACTGACTGCGCGGCGCGAGGAACAGCAGCAGACGTATGTTCCGAAGCCGCTGGATATTTCCGAATATAAAACTCGAAAGATCTATATCGATTCCATGCTGGAGGATGCCGGATGGATCGAAGGCAAAAACTGGATCAATGAAGTGGAACTTCAGGGGATGCCGAATCAGTCAGGTGTCGGATATGCGGACTATGTACTGTATGGTGACGACGGCAGGCCATTGGCTGTGATCGAAGCAAAGCGAACCTGTGTGGACGTGGCAAAAGGCCGACAGCAGGCAAAGCTTTATGCAGATCTTCTGGAGAAAAAGTACGGCAGGCGGCCGGTGATTTTCCTGACAAATGGATTTGAAACCAGAATCCAGGATAATCTGTATCCGGAGCGCAGATGTTCCGAGATCTACTCCAAGCGCGATCTGGAAAAGCTTTTCAATCTTCAGGCGATGCGATCCAGCCTCTCTTACGTTGTTGTCGATAAGAATATCGCGGGGCGATATTATCAGGAAGCTGCAATTAAGGCTGTTTGTGACAGTTTTGGGAAGAAGAATCGTCGTAAGGCTCTTCTGGTCATGGCGACCGGGTCCGGCAAGACACGAACCGTCATTGCGCTGGTAAAAGTTCTGCAGGAACAGGGCTGGATTCGTGATGTTTTGTTTCTGGCGGACAGAAACTCTCTGGTTACACAGGCTAAGCGCAGTTTCGTAAATCTTCTTCCGGATCTTTCGGTGACCAACCTGGTAGAGGAAAAGGATAATTATACAGCACACTGCGTGTTCTCGACCTATCAGACTATGATGAACTGCATCGATTCGGTCGAAGATGACCAGGGCAAGCTCTTTACCTGTGGACATTTCGATCTGATTATTTGCGATGAGGCTCACCGGTCCATCTATAACAAATATCGGGATATCTTCAATTATTTTGACGCTCCCCTGGTCGGCCTGACAGCGACACCGAAGGATGAGATCGATAAGAACACGTATGAGATCTTCGAACTTGAAAATGGTGTTCCTACCTATGGCTACGATCTGGCGCAGGCGGTTCAGGATGGATACCTGGTAGATTTCATGTCGGTGGAGACACAGCTGAAATTCATAGAGCAAGGCATCGTATATGATGACCTTTCTGAAGAAGATAAGCAGATCTATGAAGATACTTTTGAGGATGAAAACGGGGAGCTTCCGGAGAGCATTGCTTCTTCGGCTCTGAACGAATGGATCTTTAATGAAGATACGATCCGCGAGGTTCTCAATATCCTGATGGAGCATGGGCTGAAGGTTGATTACGGCGCGAAGATCGGTAAAACCATTATCTTTGCCAAGAATCACAATCATGCCGAAAAGATTCTGGAGGTCTTCAACAAGGAGTATCCCCATTTGAATGGCTTTGCGAAGGTTATTGACAATTATATGACCTACGCACAGAGCGCCATTGACGAATTCTCGGAGCCGCAGAAACTGCCGCAGATTGCCATATCTGTGGATATGCTTGATACCGGCATAGATGTTCCGGAGATCCTGAACCTGGTCTTCTTTAAGAAGGTTATGAGTAAGGCAAAGTTTTGGCAGATGATCGGCCGCGGGACCAGGCTTTGCCCCGGGCTCATTGATGGAGAAGACAAGAACAAGTTTTACATCTTTGATTTCTGCGGGAACTTTGAATTCTTCCGTATGAACAAAGGGAAACCGACAGCGAATATGATCGCTCTCCAGGGAGCTATCTTCAACCTGGAATTCCAGATTGCGTTCAAGCTGCAGGATCTGCAGTACCAACAGATTGAACGATTGAAGGCGTATAGAGAAGCTCTTGTAGAGCATATGACCGGGAAGGTGCAGGAACTCAACAGGGAAAACTTTGCAGTCCGGCAGCATCTGAAGTACGTGGATCTCTATGCGAACAAGGACAATTACAAGGCACTTACCTATGAGGACACGCTGTTGGTTCGTGAAGAGCTTGCTCCGTTGATCGAGCCGGAGTCGGATGAAGCGTCGGCATTGCGATTTGATGCTTTGATGTACGGAATCGAACTGGCTTACCTTGTGGGGAAGAAGTATACAAGAGCCAGGCATGACCTGATTACGAAAGTGGCTGGTATTGCAAGTGTTGCCAATATTCCTGAGATTATGGCGCAGTCAGGGCTGATCGATAAGATCCTTCATACAGATTACGTTGAAAATGCCGGAATTAATGAATTCGAGCATATAAGGGAGAACCTCCGTGATCTGATGAAATATCTGCCGAAGAAAAAGATCCGGTATGATACGGACTTTGATGACCAGATTCTTTCCATGGACTGGAAGGAGTCTGAGTTGGAAAATGACGATCTCAAGAATTATAAGGCAAAGGCAGAATACTACATCCGGCAGCACCAGGATCATATCGCGATTCATAAACTGAAGAACAATGTTCCGCTTACAGAAACCGATGTGGAAGCATTGGAGGAAATTCTCTGGAATGAGGTTGGCACAAAAGAGGATTATGAAGCGGAGTATGGAAGCAAACCGCTGGGAGAATTCGTCCGGGAGATTGTTGGCCTGGATATGAATGCTGCGAAGGAGGCTTTTGCAAAATATCTGAACGACACCAGTCTTGACAGCAGGCAGATCTACTTTGTGAATCAGATCGTGGAATACATCGTCCACAACGGCATGATGAAAGACCTTTCCGTTCTTCAGGAGGCTCCGTTTAATGCCATGGGTAGTGTCGTAGAGATCTTTACAGATCTCAGTGTCTGGATGGGAATCCGGAGCGCAATCGAGCGAGTGAATGCGAATGCATTGGCAGTGTAATTAAAGGGGTTGGAACTGTTACAATGCCAATGGTACAATCAAAAATGAGTCTCAAAAAAAGAGTTTTCTATTGAAGTCGTATGAATTCATGCGCTCTCCTGTAATCCGGGATATCTATGTCAAGAAGAATCCTGAAGGTTTAACACTTCCTTTATGTGGGATCCGGGCACTTTCCATGATCTCAATGGTTGCCGCTTCTAAAGGAGATCCGGGAGTCGCTATTAGTAGAAACCGTATTAAGCGCTTGCCAAAAGAAGATATCATTTCAGAAGAAGAATTTCTGGATTTTGGTGGAAGTATCATTGAAGAGTGGAGTTATGATTGTACACCTGTTATGGAAGGCGGACGGGTGGATGACATTTACCTTCTTCTAAGCCTTGCGTGTGAAAAAGACGAGCGAATTCAGCAGGGACTGGATGAAATCCGGCGAAAACACGGACTCCCTGTTGCGGAGGAGGAATAATAATGGTGAATGGCATAATTCATCCCGACGTTGATGTCAGAAATTCTGACACGAAAGTATTCGGCATTTCCCGTCCGGCCTCTTATAATCAGAAATGAAGGAGAGCAAATCGTTACAAGGCATAATACGGAATAGGAATATGTCTTTGGCAGAACGCCGCACCTGGACGATTCCGCCAGATGATTTGCCTGCAGATGCCGTGATTGATTCTGGCAGGAGGCAGAACTGGGAAGTACAACACTCTGTAACAATTGACTCGAAGTACAACAATTTGACAACAGGCGCATGGCAGGAGATAAACAATAAACCATGGTGATAGATTTTTTACATTAGAGTATCCTGCTGAATGTCTATCCAGTTCTCACCTTGGTAATTCTCGATCTTGTCGATGGTTTTCTTCAAGAACTCATCGAGCAGCTTGTTTTCTCTTCTGCCATCAGCAAACCAGACATTTGACTGTCCAAAGCCATAAGACGCCCCCGTCTGCCGCCTTGGAACATTCCACTTTGTAATACGCCGTTCATTCTTCGGAAGCAGGACGCAATCTTCCTTTAGCGCTTCCGCATTGTAATACTGATAATAATACGTTCTATCTGACAGTGGCACTTCTGCAATCTGGTATTTGCGGTAGACAATTGCATGTTTATACCAGCCTACAACAGAAGTAAAACCCTGGCGCGGCCTCGCGGCACAATAGATAACCGTTACATCTTCTACGAACTCTTCCTTAGCACAGTGCTCGCATCCCTCTATTTTTTCGATATGAAGATCCTGTATTTTCCCACTTTTTGAGGTCTTTGTCTCAGTAAATCCATAACAGATGTCCTGCTCTAGTCCGTCGTCCCATTTTGTATGGATCGGACAAAAGTTATATGCTTCACCAGCATCATTGTTTTTAACGACGTAGGAACCGCCTCCGACGGGCTCGTCTTTGCCTTGAATAATTCCTTTATAGTAGTTCATCCAGGCAATATTGCAAAACAGAATTCTCATAGATCTCACCTTTTTACTTCTATGTAAACGTGTTACTCATATCGCATATCTAAGATTGAATTTCGGGAATGTGACATCCAGGAATCGTTCGTGCTCGGTCCAATCCGGATAACTGTGCTCTTTTGCACGGAATTCCTTTGAGTGGCGGGGCTCATCTCTGTGAAGAAGTTCATGGTATATCACATATTTGATAACTTCACGGGGTACGTCAGGAGAATTAAGAACACTGTTGATCAACACAATGGGGTCTCCGTCCCTGGGAACGTATTTTCCAAAATACTCTGTGAGGGGTCTGTCCGTCCAACGGAGCTGAGGAAGATCCCCATAGGGCTCTTCGGAAAAGCGTTCTTTAAGGACTTCGTTTGCCAGTTCAGTCAGGCTGTCATTATCATATACCGGGGTTCGGTCCAGAGTCAGGCTTTCCTCCGGGATCTCTGCGATCTTCATTCCCAACGGGACCACACCGTTCGGATACCGGATAAAATCGTACACTCTCTGACTGTACTCTTCCTGGCTTCCGTATACACTGTCGATCAGGTCTTTGTGATCGTTGTAAAAGCCCTCTATATTTCCATCAAGATCAGCGATGCCAACATTGTTCGCGCGCAGTTTCTGTGCAAGTGTATAGGCATCGATCTCCTTCTGGTCTTTGAAGAAGTACAAGTGCGGATACTCCTCCCGATAGGTATCCAGGAACAGCTGGAGATCCCGTGCCTTCGGGCAGAGTCCGAACCCGGTGAAGAATTCGTCCAATGCCATTTTTCCCGTATAGTCCGGATCGCCGAAGGTTCGCTCCCGGTTTTTCAGAAGCGCATTGTATCCGCTGACCTGGCAGTCGAATACCAGGAGCTTCCTGTCCTCCCATTCTTCATCATCAATGTCATACCAGCCGACGGGAAGGACCGCCAGAGACGGGAGATCTCCTGTTCCCGTATACCGTACATCGATCCCTTCAAGGATGTCATGGATCTGCTCCCAGGGTATCAGTTTCGGTTTCGAAGATTCCAGCGCCAGGTTCTGGTCTGTCGGCGGCATAAATGGCCAGAGCACCTCCTCCGGACTCAGCCAGTCGGTGAATCTTCCCCACATATCATGGAAATCCACAACATACAGGGTTTCCGTGCCCTGATAATCCTTCCCGCGCATTCCGCGACCGATTATCTGCATCAGCAGTACATCGCTGGACGTCGGTCTGGTCAGGAATACAGTCTGGATATCCGGGACATCGCTCCCTTCCGTCATGATCTGGATATTCACCAGGACGTCCAGTTCTCCGCTGCGGAATCTGGCGATCTTTGTCTCGTTTCCATCGTGAATGCTGTACACGTAATCGCAGCGCACACCGCGTTTCTGAAGTTCTTCACAGAGGCTGATGCAGTGCTCCGCATTCAGTGCAAAAATCAGGGTCTTTCCGTATTTTTCTTTGTTTTGTATGTATTCATCCGCAATCAGTGTATTTCTTTCCTTGACCCTGGC
Organism: Bilifractor sp. LCP19S3_H10; assembly: GCF_052119185.1. Classification (NCBI taxonomy): domain Bacteria; kingdom Bacillati; phylum Bacillota; class Clostridia; order Lachnospirales; family Lachnospiraceae; genus Bilifractor; species Bilifractor sp. LCP19S3_H10. The sequence goes on along the minus strand of NZ_JBQKFT010000001.1, from coordinate 290,576 downwards.
CATGCGTTCCAGAGTCTCCGGGGAAAGCTCTCCCCATTTCCGGATATACTTTTCTTCATCAAGGGTGATGTTGGTCTCAAAATCAATATCCGTATTGATCCTGACGCATTCCGGTTTGGAAAGGATTTTTTTTGCGATCAGCGTCGCTGGCGATACCTCATAAATGATCTTACGGTCGAAGATCGTCATAAGCCTGGCTGTATCGAGATCTGTGAGCCGAGAGGGGGTCGCAGTGAGGCCAAGAAGCTTAACTTGTCTGGATAGGTTCTTGATCTCATCGATGATCTTCCGGTAAGAAGGGGCCAGTGTATGATGCGCCTCATCCACGACGATCATCACTTTGTTCCGCAGTACTGTATGAAGATAGGGAAGGTTCCGGTAAATAGTCTGTACACTGCCGATCACGACATCATCGTCCCGGTCGATTGCCTTAACACTGGCATGGTTTCCTGAGACACAGATCAGATGAAATCCCTTTTTCTTTGGCGCAGCGGATTTTAGTAGTCCTGCTGCTCCGTTGTACATGGCATCCGCTGTCTGTTCGATCAGCATATGCCGGTGAGCAAGCCAGATCACCTGCCATCCGGCGGCGACCATGTCCTTTATAAGAAAATACGTAGCGACTCTGGTCTTTCCGCTTCCGGTCGGCATGACCAGCATTCCTGCCTTCTTTTTCTGTGTAATAAAGTAATCCCGTAAGCTTTCCACCGCCTTATCCTGATATGGTTTCAGCGGGAGATCCGACGGAATGCACTTAGACATGTCCAGAACCTTCGGTGTGGTAAAGATAGATGTATCTTCTTCGTAATCTGTATATGCCCCGGCCTGCAACAGTTCCTTCAGGACCAGGCTCATCACCGTTGATGTAAGCCTCATGTGCTGAAACTGCTCCAGCATGGCATCGTGACTTCCGACTTTGGCGCCGCGGTATTTATGCTTCTCCAGATTAGCGATAAGGCTGGTCAGTGCCCCGCTTCCCTTTAAGAAATTCTCTGTAATCTCATCACGGTAGCACCGCACAAAATGCTCGTCCGGCTTAGGGCAGATTCTTGCAATGTGCACCACGAGGCTTTCTTTTTCCTCAATCTTCCTGATGGGACGGTATTTTGCGCTGGTCTTTGGACTGTAAACAATGCTTTTAATAAATTTCGTGCTGAAATTCTCCCAGGTAAAACCATTCTTCATCGTGTGTGTATCCTTTCATCGAACTTGATGGTTTTAGCATACTACCTCTGGAAAAAGATAACTGGACATGCTGTCCTCCATTGTTACAGTTATTCTTCCCCTATGCAGCGGATCTTCACACCGGCATATTTTTTCATATCTTCAATATATTCATAAATATCCCCGTTATTTTCCAGTTCGCACATGAGGATATAGTCGCATAGGTTTTCTACATCCAGCCTTTTGCCCCGGTACCTGAACAGTTCGTCCGCTTCTTCTACGGTGAGACTGACGCCAACGCAGAACTTCGCCAGGTTTTCATAAGTAATATTGCGCCCTCCCTTAAAACGGAGATACTTATGGAAGAGGTTGCTGGAAATCTGGCATTTTGTTTCCAGCTGAGCTTCTTTTCCGTCAAGGCGATCATAATAGTATTCATCCAGTCTGACCCGCAGCTCATTCATATCCTCAAAATTGCGGGGCATACCTGCAAGCTGCATGCTTGTCATACGATACGATGCCCCGGAATTCCTGCCATCATCAAATTCCAGCATTTCTATCGTTTTAAACTGCATAGACCCGATTTTATCTAGACCGTACCGATCTCCCATAGCGGAACCTCCTCCCACAATCGTTATAACTTATTATATACTCTGGAGGTGCCGTGGAAAATACCAGTAATAGGAATCCTGGCACTAATATATGGTGCCAGGATGGTTGTTCTTTTTGCAGCTGCTGAGGTGAAGGTATGGATTGATGTGGCTACAGATTTGTTACGTGAAGTATAAGATTAGAACACTATACAATAGAAGGTCATAGCTTTATTATGCTGTGACCTTCTTGAAAATTACTTGAAAGTCTTTTTTATCTGCTCCAGAAACTTTTCAGCAATAGGAGTAAAGGTCTGATATTTATTCCATATGAGATATAGTTCTGACTTCAGTTCAGGTGAAAGTGGTCTGAATACCATGTCAGTTCCTTCGGTATTTATCAGATCTTTAAATGTAAGAAGTATTCCAAGGTTTTCCCTTGCAAATACAGAGCCGTTATAGGACAGTCTGAAAGAGCCTTCAAGCTTTAGCTTAGGAAATCTTTCTTTAGCCCATGTTTTGATTTCATTGTTCCAGCTTTGCTCAGAGACAAACAGAGGCTGTCCTATCAGGTCAGAGACATGGATGGATTTTTTCTTTGCAAGGGGATGAGATGAAGATATGATTGCTCCCCATACATCGGCTTCCGGAAACTTAACATATTCATATTTATTGCTGTCAGGTGTTTCACACAGTACAGCAAAGTCTAAAATGCCCTTATCAAGTTTTTCAGTAACCAGCTCAGTATCTCCGCTGGTTATATGATAAGTGAAGTTGGGATATTTTTCTTTTAACTTATAGATCTCTCTGGCAAGATATCTTATCTGATAGCTCTCGGCCAGTCCAAAATAAATATTCCCACCTGTTATATCATCCAGGGAATTAAATTCCTGTTCTATTTTATCTGACATAGCCACAAGATCCTGAGCACGGTCACGTAGAAGCATCCCTTCGTCCGTAAGCGAAATGCTGAAACTGTGCCTTACAAACAGTTTCTTCCCAAGTTCTTCCTCTAATGATTTTAATGTCTTTGAAAGAGTAGGCTGTGATACATGAAGCTGCTCAGCAGCCTTTGACATATTTTCTTCCCTTGCAACTGCAAGAAAATATCTGAGATTTTTTATTTCCACGAAAACCTCCATGAAGTTGACAATTAAAGTGTTATTCCAAAGACGAATATCACGATATTTATTTTATTCATTAGCGAAAACCTGGTCAAGGATTTACTATGAAATCAGAAGGAGCAAAAAAGATGGATACTAAAAAGATTCTTGAAAGCCTTACTGACATGGGCTGTGATGAGAAAGAAATAAGCTTTATGAAAAAGATGTATGAAGAAGGGGATACAGATACGCTTCTTCGAGATCTTAGAAAATGCCGGTGCCATCTGATGGACGAACTTCATGACAGTCAGAAGAAAGTTGATAACATGGATTTTTTGATAAGACAGATCCAAAAAGAAAAGTAATTAAAACGGAGGAATGTAAAATGATCAGAAAAGAAGAACTGAACCTTGTAACGGAATGGGATAAAACCTTTAAGAAAAGTGATAAAGTAGACCACAGCAAAGTCACATTTGTAAACAGATATGGAATCACTCTTGCAGCGGATATGTATGTTCCAAAGAATGCAGATGGTAAGCTCCCTGCAATTGCTGTATGCGGGCCATTCGGTGCAGTTAAAGAGCAGTGATCAGGTCTTTATGCTCAGACAATGGCAGAGAGAGGATTCTTAACAATAGCATTTGACCCATCATTTACAGGAGAGTCCGGTGGGAACGTAAGATATATGGCATCTCCTGATATCAACACAGAAGATTTCATGGCTTCAGTTGATTTCCTTTCACTTAATGAAAAAGTAGATCCTGACAGGATTGGAATCATCGGTATCTGTGGATGGGGAGGCATGGCTGTAAATACAGCAGCTCTTGATACAAGGATCAAAGCTACAGCTGCAATGACAATGTATGACATGACAAGAGTAAATGCAAAGGGATATTTTGACTCCGAGGACAGCGAGGAAGCAAGGTATCAGAAGAGGGCTGCCATGTGCGCTCAGAGACTTGAAGACCTTAAGGCAGGTGAGTATAAGCTTGGCGGCGGAGTTGTAGATCCACTTCCTGAGGATGCCCCTTTCTTTGTGAAAGATTACTATGACTACTACAAGACCGACAGAGGTTATCACAAGAGAAGCCTTAATTCTAATGGTGGCTGGAATGTAATCGGCTGTGAATCCTTTGTTAATCAGCCAATACTTAAATACAGCAACGAGATCAGAAGTGCAGTTTTACTTGTTCATGGAGAAAAGGCTCATTCATGTTATTTCTCAAAGGATGCTTATGCAGATATGATCAAAGACAGCAAGTATGCTGATAATAAAGAACTTATGATAATCCCTGATGCGGTGCATACAGATCTATATGATGGTGGAGATAAGGATTATATTCCTTATGACAAGCTGGAGAGCTTCTTTAAGGAGAATTTAAAATAAAAGGATGAGATGATATGAGCAAAGTATTAGTAATTTCAACAAGCCTTCGTGCAAATAGCAATTCAGATATACTTACTGAAAAGCTTATAGAAGGAGCAAAAGCATCAGGTCATGATGTGGAGCATATAAGTCTTAAAGGGAAGAGCATAGGCTTTTGTATAGGATGTCTGGCATGTCAGAATACTCAGAAATGTGTCATTAAGGATGATGCTGCCACGATTGCTGATAAAGTAAAGAACGTAGATACATTGGTATTCGTCACTCCGATTTATTACTATGAGATGAGTGGTCAGATGAAGACTCTTTTGGACAGGCTCAATCCTCTATATCCTTCAGATTATAAATTTAGAAATGTATATATGCTCTCTGTAGCAGCTGAGGATGAAGAGTTTGTGCCTAAAAAGGCAGAAAGTGGACTTCAAGGATGGGTTGATTGCTTCGAAAAGGCTCAGTTTTCAGGTTCCTTATTCTGCGGTGGCATAGGTGATATGGGTGAGGCATCCGGGAAAACAGAAGAGTTAAACGAGGCTTTCGAGTTTGGAAAGTCTTTAAGATAAAGGATGCTTGATATGAAAGAAAAAATGATTTTGATAGCATTCTGTATGACAATCATGTTTTGTATGAGCGCCTGTTCAGGAAATACAATAAACTCCGGTGATAATCAGAATGCAGTAACTGAAATATCAACATCAGAAAATGTTGAAACAGAAAGCTCAGAAGAGAATGTCATGTCGGAGGGAACTGCTATGTATCAGATGGCAGAAAAAGATGAATCAGCAGATGATGAAGCTGTTGGAGATAGTACTATGATAATGATGATTGATGGTACAAAAGTTAATGTGGAGTGGGAAGACAATCAGGCTGTAGAAAGACTGCGGGATATGGCTAAAGATGGTGATATTACCATTCAGATGTCAATGTATGGCGGTTATGAACAGGTGGGTTCCATAGGACAGAGCTTGCCACGAGATGACAAACAGACAACAACGAGTTCAGGTGACATTGTACTTTATTCGGGCAATCAGATGGTAGTGTTCTATGGCTCCAACAGCTGGTCATACACAAGGCTCGGTCATATATCTGATAAGGATGAGGCAGAGATGGCAGATCTTCTTTCACAAGGAGATGTTACGATAACCATCAGCACGGAATAGGTTCCTTTTCCCCCTTCAGAACCTCAAGGACGAGATCAGATTTGAACTTGGCACTAAAGTTTCTTCTTGTACGAGACATGTGCAACTTTCGTGACAGGTTCACACGCTGCCGCTGCTCTTTCAGTGTGATGGTTCGCATCATTTTTCCTTGATCAGCTCCTCACAGATCCTCCGGTATTGACCGGCATAGATACTGCCTTTTTCCCAGATAAAGTCGAGATCATGCTGCATGGAAAAATCCCGGAGCTTTATTTCGCGCAGCCTGCCGTTTTGGAGCTCTTCCTTAACGGCAATTTTATACAGGAATGAAATCCCGCAGTCCTCTTTCAGCAGGGCTGTGATCGTATGCATATTCTCCACTTCGATGAAATGAGAGAAGTCATGCAGCCGGATGCCCCGGGCGGACAGGCTGCGCTCCATGATTTCTCTGGTACCGGAACCCTTTTCCCGGATCAGTAGCCTCTCCCCCTGAAGATCTCTCAGACAGGCCGGCGTCCCATTCCTGAAAACATGCTCGGCTGCACATACCGCGATGTAATCCTCTGTGTTGTAAGTCAGATTCTCATACTGATCCCCGGGATAATATCCTTCTACAAGTGCTAGGTGAATCTTGCCATCTTCGAGCAGATGGATCAACTGCTCGGTATTTCCGAATTTCAGGTGTATATTCATATCCGGATGCCGTTTCAGAAACCCGGCCAGCGGATTTACAACCGCATATTCACCGACAGTCATGGTAACGCCGAAGGACAGACATTTTATCCCGGTGTCCTCCGGACGAAGTTCCTGTTTGAGCTGTACCTCGTCATTCTGCATGGCCTGCAGGCGTTCCTTAAGAATTTCCCCCTGCCGGGTCAGATACAGTTTTTTATTCCGGTATAGAAAAAGCGATGTGCCGTAATAATCCTCCAGATAATGGATATGGGAAGATACCGCCGGCTGCGTAATGTTCAGCTGCGCAGCGGCTTTGGTGTAATTCATGGTCTGGCAGACGCACAGAAACGTATTGATTCGAAAGTCCAGCATAAGACACACTTATCAATAAAAAAATAATATCGTAAACAAGAAATAAATAATTTTACATTTTGAATTTACCATTCTATGATGATCCCTGTCAATGAAATTAAACAGAGGGAGGACATATCTATCATGTCATTTATAAGAAAAAACGGCGCGGGAATTCTTCTGTGTCTTGCAATTGCCATTCCGTCATGGATCATCGGACAGCGCTTCCCGGTTGTCGGCGGAGCCGTCATCGGTATTCTGGCGGGAATGGCCGTAACTGTGTTCTGGAAAAACAAAGGACCTGCGGAAGGCGGGATCCGATGGACTTCTAAATATATCCTGCAGACAGCCGTGGTTCTGCTTGGATTCGGGATGGACCTCGGGGTGATCGCCGAAACCGGAAAGCAGTCCCTGCCGATCATCATTTGTACAATCAGCACTTCGCTGATCATCGCATGGCTGTTGCACCAGCTGATGCATGTCCCGGGGAACATCTCCACACTGGTAGGTGTAGGTTCCTCGATTTGCGGAGGTTCTGCGATTGCAGCGACCGCTCCGGTCATTGGTGCGGATGACGATGAGGTGGCGCAGGCAATCTCTGTAATCTTCTTTTTCAACGTCCTTGCGGCGGTTTTCTTCCCGATCCTGGGGCGTGCCATCGGCTTTGATACTACCAGCGGAGACGCCTTCGGAATCTTTGCCGGGACGGCCGTTAATGATACTTCTTCGGTGACCGCAGCGGCATCCACTTGGGACAGCATGTGGGGCCTCGGGAACCAGACGCTGGATAAAGCGGTCACGGTTAAGCTGACACGTACTCTGGCCATCATCCCGATTACGCTGGTTCTTTCGATCGTTCGTGCAAAACAGTCGGAGAAAAACAGCACTGCCCCGAATAGTGAAGCTTTCAGCCTGCGCAGGGCGTTTCCCGTGTTTATCCTGTATTTTGTTTTGGCTTCGGTGATCACGACGGTCTGTGTACAGGCGGGCGTCAGCACGGAGGTGTTCGTACCACTCAAGAACCTGTCGAAGTTTTTCATCGTCATGGCGATGGCTGCGATCGGTTTGAACAGCGACATCGTGAAACTGATCCGGACCGGCGGGAAGCCGATCGTCATCGGCGCGGCTTGCTGGGCGGGAATTACGCTTGTCAGCCTTGGCATGCAGCATGTTATGCGGATCTGGTGATATATCGAATTTAATACGCCAGTTTGACTATAAAAGAGGGCAGGTACTTTTGTCGGAGTACCTGCCTTCTTTATTTACGCGAACAGTGAGCCGCAGCCGAATGCGAAGTGTTCGTGTGCGGCGAGCGTCGCGATAGCGAGATAAAACTCGATCCTCAATAATTTCTGATCTTTGTATTTACGCCCTTAAGGGCTGTCTGTAGTTTGGTAGTATCGCCGCCAATCTCAACGGTGATACCCTAGATCCGTCCATCCGTCCAGCCATCCATCTCCCTCCTTCCTGATTTGGGGTAAAAGAAAACACCGATCATTTCTGACCGATGTTCTCAAAAACTATGTTTTACTGCTTCTTACTTCATTGCCTGTATCTTATCATTCATCTTTTTTGCTTCTGCACGATAATATCTCATGAAAAGGAACCAGATAAGAAACGCAACAGCCAGCTGAATCGCCATAATTATTATTTCCTGACCGATGGTTGCAGACCCACCTGTCCATCCGACTGCATAAGCAACGATTGTATAAATCACGCAGCCAATACCCATGTGTATCAACACTCTAATCGGCATTGGAAGATTTTCCTTCCTGTACACAATGGTCGGAACTCCAAATCCAAGGCCAACCAAAACGCAACCGACAACCATTTTTGTAAACCTGTAATTCTCAAGGCTGAAATTCCCTTTGTATCTTACATCAAATACAATTCCACCCAGACAGAAAATAGCCATTGCCATTCCAATACTGATTACCGTGCTCTTTGCTAAATCTTTTATTGTCTCTTTCATTGCTTTCGCCTCCTATAATCCAAGATATTTTTTGAACTCCGGCAGATATGTTCTCGAAACGTAATCCTTGCATCCGTTCTTCAGCTTCAGCAAAAGTGTTCCGCTGAAGCCCGGCTCGATACTGTCCATATAAGACAGATTGATCAGTGTGGATTTTGATATCTGCATGAACTGTTTTCCTAACTGCTGACCAATCTCATATAGCCTTTTCCGTGAACGATATTTTTGTTTTTCACCATAAATAATCGTATCTCCATCCTCTACTCTGACCATGTATATTTCCTTAGGCTGCAGAATGATAATATCCTCTTCATTCTGCAGAGCAGTTATGGGAGTTTCGTTTGTGCTGAATAGATCAAGCATTCGCTGTATCTGATGTGTCACCTTGTCAGTGTAGATCACTGCATATGGTTCTTTATATTCAGCAGAAATATCAACACTTATCTTCATGCTCCGGTTTCCTTTCTCTTTGATGATGTAATCATACAATATATCGAAAGCTCTGTCCTGACATTTGAGGTAAGTGACAAAAAACAAAAGGTGAAATGCATAAGCTTCAGAGATTTCCTTTTACTTAAAAAAGGTAACGATTATCAATCGTGAGTGTTGCGTAATTAGATAGGCGCAATTAGTAGAGGGGGTGTGGAGATCGAGTGAAAATAGAATTTACATTCTTGCTTATAATTTGTACAATTATAAGCAAAAATGTAAATAAGGTGGTGGCTACATGATCCCTTCACAACAGATTCTGAAACTTGCGAAAGACAATGCAGAAACAGACATCGAGAATTTGGAATGGGCATCCGGAGGGTTTCATGATGCTATTTAGCGATAAGGACAGGGATATCTATGAACATCTTTTCAAATAAGCAGAAGGCAGACTATATACAGACGCTTCAGAAGGGTATTGGCAGCATCGTTATAGTTTGCTTTAATGATAAAGCCGGACGGAGTCTGATAACGGCCGCAGCCCTCTTTATGATTCCATCACACAAAATATAGTTATGAAAGGCGTCCTAAAAAGGGCGTCTTTTTATTTACGCGAACAATGAGCCGCAGCCGAATGAGAAGTATTCGTGTGCGGCGAGCGTCGCGATAGCGAGATAAAACTCGCGCAGCGTGTTTTATCTCGTTTTACCTGAGCAGGCAGAGGATTTCTGGCCGCACCGGAAACGAAACCGGTGCGGCCAATTTTGTCGTAAAAATTTCATCCCCCGAGGGGGCTTCTGTAAAAGGAAAATTTTTGTTACACCAATAATACCGACCGTTAATTCATCAGGCATGAAAAGGGGAAGCCAATGATTGCTTATGGTGAATTGTCGGAGGAAGGATGGAAATATGGATGTGAAAATGGAAGAACGTGTGAAGAAATACTGGACACAGCGTTCCCACGATTTTGGAACGGTGCGTAAGAACGAGCTGAGAAATGAAATGGGGCAAAGGTGGCTCCATGAGATCGAACGGTTCCTGCCGGAGCGGAGAAAGCTGGACATTCTGGACGTGGGCACAGGCGTTGGTTTCTTCGCCGTGCTTCTGGCGGAGCAGGGGCATCGTGTGGAGGGAATTGATCTTACCCCTGCCATGCTGGAGGAAGCTCGGATTTTGGCAAAACAGCGGAATCTCGATATCACTTTCCGGGAAATGGACGCTCAGAATTTGGATTATCCCAATGATTCTTTTGATGTGGTCATCAGCCGGAATCTTACATGGACGCTTCCTGATCCGGACAGCGCCTATGCCGAGTGGTTTAGAGTGTTGAAACCCGACGGGGTGCTTTTGAATTTTGATGCGGATTACGCTTCTCATGTGCGCAGCCACAGCATCCAGAACCGAAAGGTTGCCCCGGACAGCCCGTATGGTCATGTGGGCATGACGGATGTCTTACAGAAGGAAAATGACGACATTACGCTTTCGATGGACATTGGGAAATCCCGACCGGCGTGGGATGCGCAGCTCTTGACAAGAACAGGTTTTGTGAAATGTCAGACGGACACACAGGTTGGTCAGCGTCTGTTGGGAGAACTGGATCTGACTGCTGCCCCCATGTTTGGGATTGTAGCTCAGAAATAAGAAATCGGAGGCACTTTTGCCATGAAACAGTTTGCAACCTATGAAGAAGAAAATATCCACTATTGGACAAACAGGGCTTCCGGTTACTCCGGGGTCAATCAGGAGGAACTGGCAACCAGCCAGAAAACGGTATGGCGAGGGCTGATCTCCCGGCGCATTGCCGCCCGGTTTCCCAATACCAACCCGAAGCGGATCCGCGTGCTGGATGTAGGCACCGGCCCGGGTTTCTTCGCCATTATTCTGGCGGAGCTGGACTATCAGGTGACAGCGGTGGACTATACCGCCTCCATGCTGGAGGAAGCGAAGCGCAACGCAGGGGCGCTGGCGGAGAAGATCGATTTCCGGCAGATGAATGCCGAGGAACTGTCCTTCCGGGCGGCTTCCTTTGATGTGCTGGTGACCCGGAACGTCACATGGAATCTGCCAAACCCGGAGAAAGCCTATGCCCATTGGATGCGGGTGCTGAAACCCGGCGGGCTGCTCCTGAATTTTGACGCTAACTGGTACCGCTACCTCTGGGACGAGAATGACCAGGCAGCACACGCACTGGACAGGAAGAACCTTCAGGATTCAGATGTCCGGGACGAAACTGCCGGAACGGATGTGGATGCCATGGAAGCCATCGCCCGTCAGACCCCGCTTTCCAGGATTCATCGCCCTGCGTGGGATCTGGATGTGCTTCGGGGGATGGGAATGCAGGCAAATGCCGATACGGAAATCTGGAAACAGGTCTGGACGAGAGAAGAGCGGATCAACAATGCCTCCACACCTATGTTCCTGGTGGAGGGCTGTAAAGTGGGGGCTGCAATTTGAAGAAATACGTTTTACGCAGATTCTTACAATTGATACCTGTCCTAATTGGCATCACTTTTCTGTCTTTTGCTATGATGCGCGCGGCGGGCAGCGATGCTATTACCGAGCTTTATGGCGATAAGGGTGCGGTGTCACAGGAGATCATTGACGCGAAGCGGGCGGAACTTGGTCTGGATAAGCCCTTTCTCGTCCAGTACCTTGCCTGGGTGGGCGGTATGATGCGGGGCGATATGGGCGTGAGCTATATATCCGGGAAGGATGTATTTCAGACGTTTATTTCAAAGCTCCCGGCGACGCTGCTCCTTACCGCGCTGTCTATAGCCATGACGGTGGTCATTTCCATTCCGTTGGGGGTTCTGACGGCGGTGCGCCATGATAAGCTAACAGACTACGTTCTGCGTTTTTTCAGCTTCGTGGGAAATTCCCTTCCCAACTTCTTCGTGGCGCTGCTTCTCATGCAGATTTTCTCTATCAAACTGAGAATACTTCCCGTTATTTCAAAGGGATTGAGTATCCAGGGCGCCATGCTGCCTACCCTGACTCTTGCCATTGCCATGTCTGCCAAGTACATGCGGCAGGTGCGGGCTGCGGTGCTGGAGGAACTGAACAAGGATTACGTCATCGGCGCAAAGGCGAGAGGTGTCCGCGGTTCCGTTATCCTCTGGAAAAGCGTGCTGAAATCCTCCATGCTCACCATCATCACGCTGCTGGCTCTGTCCATCGGAAGTCTTCTGGGCGGTACGGCGATTATTGAGAGTATTTTTATGTGGGATGGCGTGGGGAAGCTGGCGGTGGATGCCATCACCATGCGTGACTATCCCATGATTCAGGCTTATGTGGTCTGGATGGCAATCATCTACGTATTGGTCAATCTGATCACAGACCTGCTTTACCATGCCCTTGATCCGAGAATTCGACTGGGGGTGCGTGCGGATGCGTGAAGTTACCATACGGAAGCAGAAAATCAAAAAAGGCAGCGTAAAAATACGTCTTATCGTCTTCGGCACACTCGCTGCGCTGTTAATTGTCTGCTCCCTTTTCTCGGAGTATCTCGCTCCCTATGACCCTTATTTGCAGAATTTGAGCATCGCCAAACAGCCGCCCTGTGCGGAGCATCTTCTGGGCACGGACCGCTACGGACGGGATATGCTGTCCCGGGTTATAGTGGGCAGCCGGACCAGTATTTTTTCCACCCTTTTGCTGGTTGCGATCATCACCGCTTTCGGAACCGCCGTGGGCGTGGTCTGCGGCTGGTACGGCAAAGCATTGGATACGGTGCTTATGCGGATTTCCGATCTGTTCCTTGCTTTCCCCGGACTGGTGTTCGCACTGGCGGTAGCGGGTGTGCTGGGAGGTGGATTACAAAATGCCATTATCGCTCTGGCGGTGATTTCCTGGCCCAAATATGCCCGGATCGCCCGGAGTCAGACCCTTGCCCGGAAGGAAACAGTCTGGATGAAGGCGGCAAAGCTCTCCGGCAGTGGCACGGGCAAGATCATTTTCAAACACATCCTTCCCAACATCATCGGTCCGATTCTGGTAACGTCCGTGCTGGATATTGGCACCATGATGATGGAGTTGGCGGCACTGAGTTTCTTAGGGCTGGGTGCGAAACCGCCCATTGCGGAGTGGGGAAGCATGATGAGCGACACCCGGAGCCTGATGACTACCTCTCCGTGGATAACCTTCTCTCCCGGCATTGCGATCTTCCTTTCTGTCATGATCTTCAACCTTCTGGGCGACACAATCCGGGACTACGCAGATCCAAAGGGGAGGTAACGGTATGGCAGAATTGTTGCGGTACGATCATGTAGGTATCTCCTATAATGGCTTTCTGGCGGTAAGGGATGTGAGCTTCACCCTGGAGCCTGGCGAAATCCTTGGCATAGCAGGCGAAAGCGGCTGTGGAAAATCCACCCTGATTAAAGCTGCCATGGGTCTGCTGGGCGATGACGGAATGGTGACCCGGGGCGACATCTGGTACAAGGGAAAAAATCTTCCTGACCTGCCCGCTAAAGAACTTCGCAAACTCAACGGACCGGAATTGGGCATGATCTTCCAGAGCGTGGGCAGCTCCTTCTGTCCCATCCGCACCATCGGCGCACAGCTCTACGAGACGATGACCGAGCATGGAAAGATTTCAAAACAAGAATTCCACCAGCGCGCCATAGAGCTGATGGGAAAGCTGGGATTTGAAGACGTAGAACGGGTGCTGGAGAGCTTCCCCTTTGAGCTGTCCGGCGGAATGCAGCAGCGGGTGGGCATTGCGGCGGCGATGCTCTTAAATCCCGGCATATTGTTCGCGGACGAGCCGACTTCCGCGTTGGATGTGACGGTGCAAAAACAGGTATTGGACGAGATGCTGCTGGTGCGAAAGACTTACGGTACGGCCATGATTTTGGTGACCCACAACATAGGGGTTATCAGGGCCATGGCAGATAAGATACTGGTGATGAAGAACGGGGAAGCCGTAGAGTATGGCGACACCCGTCAGGTACTTGGGAGCCCACAGGCAGAGTATACCCGACAGCTTCTTTCCGCAGTGCCGAGACTACGGAGGAAATGAGATGGAACCGATTTTAAAAGTTAAAAATCTCACAAAGGTCTTTTCCCGCAGCGGGCAGGAGAATTTCACCGCGGTCAGCGGCATCTGCTTTGACCTCCGTCCTGGTGAGTGCTTAGGTATTATCGGTGAAAGCGGAAGCGGCAAGACGACTGCAGTGAATTTGATCACCAGGCTGCTGGATGTCACAGAAGGGAGTATTCTGCTGGAGGGTGCGGAGATTACCCATCTGAAAGGCAAGGAACTTCGTAAGGTCTACCGGAAAATGCAGATGGTGTTCCAGACTCCCACAGATTCCTTTGACCCCCGCCGGACTCTGGGCGACGGCATTGGGGAGAGTCTGCGGAATATCGGAATGTCCCGTAAGGAAACACGCAAGGAAGTGGAGCGGCTTCTGGGGAAGTGCGGGCTTTCTGCTGACTTTGCGGATCGCTATCCCCATCAGGTCAGCGGAGGACAATGCCAGAGAGCGGCCATCGCCCGGGCTCTTGCTGTGAAGCCGGGGATTCTCATCTGTGATGAAGCCACCTCCGCGCTGGATGTGACTGTTCAGAAGGAAATATTGGAACTGCTGAATGAGCTTCGTTCCCAACAGGGAAACAGCCTGTCCATCCTGTTCATCTGCCACGACATCTCTCTTGTGCAGCAGTTCTGTGACCGGGTGCTGGTGATGTATCACGGCGGCATTGTGGAGGAGGGTACTCCCGACGAAGTCATTCAACATCCCAGGAATGCGTACACTCAGCGCTTGATCGACAGCGTTCTGTAATGGTCATTGGTGCCGGGCTAGGTGACTGGCTTCCACATATTACATTTGAAGAAAGGAAATATAAAATGAAAAAGCCGTTTTCCCTGATTATGGCTGCCTGTCTTGCCGTTTCTCTGCTGGCTGGCTGCGGCAGCAACACCCCGGCGCAGGCACCTGCTGCTGACAGTGGCAGCAATGCTTCCTGGCAGGAAGTCTCCGCAGACAGGAAAGTTATGACCATCGGCGACACCACCTTCAACTCTGAAAACTGGGAGGAAACCGTCGATCCTCATCGCACCTACAACGGCTGGGCCTGTATCCGCTATGGTATCGGTGAGACGCTGGTGCATTACACCGACACCATGGAGCTGGAACCCTGGCTGGCAAAGTCCTGGGAAAATGACGGTAACTGCACCTGGACCATAACGTTGCAGGATAACGTTACCTTCTCCAACGGACGGAAAATGGACGGCAATGCGGTGAAGCAGTGCCTTGAACATTTACTTGCGAACCATGACCGCGCTCCCAGCGACACAAAGATCACGGATATCAAGGCGGACGGTCAGGTATTGACCATTATCACCAGCGAACCCAACCCTGCCCTTATGAACTATCTTGGCGATCCCTACGGCTGCATCATCGATGTGGATGCCAGCGACTTTGATAAAGGAATCGTTATTGGCACCGGTCCCTATGTGGTGAAGGATATGGTCACGGACGATCACCTGACACTGACCAAGAACGAAAACTACTGGAACGGCACCCCCAGGATCGACGAGCTGACCATTCGCACTCTGTCCGACGGCGATACATTGTCCGCCGCTTTACAGGCTGGAGACATTGACGCCGCCTACGGTATGGCATACGAGGCTTACCCTAATTTTGAAAACGACGACTATCAGTTCTCCTCCATTCAGACCTCACGGGCGTTTTTCGCCTCCATGAACATGACCAGCCCCATCATTCAGGACGCGGCTGTTCGGAAAGCCATTGCCATGGGCATCAACAAGGAAGGCTTTGTGAAGACCATGCTGGATGGCCACGGCGTTCCCGCCAATGGCGCATTCCCCAACGGCTTCTCAAATTTTGGCGGGGAGAAGGTTACTACAGAAAACTACGATCCTGAAGGAGCAAAGGAAGTTCTGGAAAAAGCCGGCTGGGTGGACAACGACGGCGACGGCATCCGGGAGAAGGACGGCGTGAAGCTGTCCATTCGATGGCTGACCTATCCCAGCCGTCAGGAGCTGCCTCTGCTTGCCGAATCTGTGCAGGCTACCCTGAAGGAGATCGGCATGGATGTGGACATCAACTGTACCGCCAACCGTCGGGAGTTCCTTGCTGATATGAACAGTTGGGACATTTATGCCTCCGCTCTGGTCACCGCCCCCTCCGGTGATCCTCAGTATTTCTTTACCACCAGCTGCATGCCCGGTATGAGCTACAACTTTGGCGCCTATGAGAACAAGGAAGTCAGTGCTATGATTGAAGAATTGTCAACCGAGTTCGACACCGCCAAACGGGGTGAGCTGGCTGTACGCCTGCAGCAGGCGATTCTCGATGATAACGCCTTTGTCTTCTGCTCCTTTCTGCAAATGAACATGATTTCCAAGAGCAATGTGACGGGTTATACCGCTCACGCCAGCGATTACTATCAGGTCACTGCGGATCTGGATATCAACTAATTGCGTTTCGTTTGCAGGTGGTGCAAAACGTCAATTCATATAAGATGGACAAAAATGCGGAATCCGCAAAAATGTCACATGAAGTGTTGACGACCAGTGTGATGCGAGCTACAATGTAAATGGACAAAAATGCGGATTCCGCATTTTTGTATCATTATTAGACAGGGATGATGAAAATGGAAATTCGCAGGAATACCTATCTGAACAAGCTGATTTCCAAGCGTCATAATGGGTTGATTAAGGTCATTACCGGGGTTCGCAGATGCGGAAAATCGTATCTGCTTTTTGAGTTGTTCAGAGAGTATCTCAGGAAGAGCCAGGTTCCGGACGATCATATTATAGAGATGGCTTTTGATGCCTATGAGAATAAAAAGTATCGGGATCCGGAAATATTCTTCCCTTATCTGAACGAACGAATTAACGACCAGGATCAATACTATGTGCTGTTGGACGAGGTGCAGCTTCTCGGAGATTTTGAGTCCATTCTGAATAGCCTGGTGCGAAGGAAAAACGTTGATGTCTATGTGACAGGCAGCAACGCAAAATTTCTTTCCAAAGATATCATTACAGAGTTCCGCGGGCGTGGTGATGAAGTGCATATGTATCCGCTGACATTTGCGGAGTTTATGTCTGTGTATGAGGGTGAGAAAGCGGATGGATGGCGTGATTATGTGCTTTATGGAGGAATCCCGTTAGTACTCACATTTACCACGCCGGATCAGAAGGGTGATTTTCTGAAATCTCTGTTCGAGGAGACGTATATCTCCGATATTATCGGGAGAAATAATGTCAGAAATAAAGTGGAGCTGGAAGAACTTCTGAATATTCTGTCCTCTTCCATCGGCTCTCTGACGAATCCGAGCAAGCTGTGTGCAACTTTTAAGAGCGTAAAACATACGACTATCAGTAAGATGACGATCAAACGCTATATCGATTATCTTGAAGACGCTTTCCTGATTGACAGTGCAATTCGCTACGATATAAAAGGTAAGAAATATATTGATACACCATCCAAGTATTATTTCACGGACCTGGGTCTTCGAAATGCCAGATTAAATTTCCGACAGGTCGAAGAAACACACGCGATGGAGAATATCATTTTCAACGAACTGAAAGTCAGAGGATATAACGTCGATGTAGGCGTCGTTGTGATGAATGAAACAGATCAGACAGGTAAAAAAATAAGAAAGCAACTAGAGATTGATTTTGTCTGCAATAAAGGTTCCAAACGTTACTATATTCAGTCGGCATTTGCTGTGCATGATGAAAAGAAAATGCAGCAGGAACAACGCTCTCTGGTCAATACAGGCGATGGGTTCAAGAAAATCATAATCACAAAAGATGCCATAGCACCGCTTTACAATGAAGAAGGTGTGTTGGTGATGAGTGTTTTTGACTTCCTGTTGAATCCTGACAGCATGGATTTATAATCAGGCGAAACAAAGCGAGAGTAATAGTCCCGGATTGGTCAACAAAAACCTTCATGTCAGAAATTCTGACACGAAAGTGTTCGGTATTTCCCGTTCGGTCTCTTATAATCAGATATGAAGGTATTTCGCATAATTGGGTTCATCTTTCTGTTGATATTCCGAATCATCCTTCTTCCAGTTCGCGCTCTGGTTAGTCTGCTCAGATGGCAGACGATCATGTGGATGCTTCAATTCATGACAGAACTACCGGAATTACGGTGGAGTGTAATTTGACAGATATGCTGAAAGAGGTTCAGAGAGGAGGCAGTTTCAGGAGCAGTAGGCTGACTTTATTATAGGAGGAGGAATGTAAGATGTTGAATATTGGAACAGAAGCACCGGATTTTACTCTGCCGGACCAGAATGGAGAGATGCACAGCCTTTCGGACTATCGTGGAGAGAAGGTAATTCTGTATTTTTACCCGAAAGATATGACGGCAGGCTGTACCAGGCAGGCCTGCGGGTTTGGCGAGCTGTATCCGCAGTTTCGGGAGAAGGGCGCCGTCGTTCTCGGCGTCAGCAAGGACAGTGTTGCTTCGCATAAGAAATTTGAGGAGAAGTACGGCCTGCCGTTCACTCTGCTTTCGGACCCCGAAAAAGAAGTGATCCAGGCGTACGATGTCTGGAAAGAGAAGAAGAACTACGGCAAGGTCTCGATGGGTGTTGTCCGGACGACCTACCTGATCGATGAGAATGGCATCATTGTGAAAGCCTTCGGTAAGGTGAAGGCTGCCGACAATCCTGCACAGATGCTGGACGAATTGTCATGAGGATCATCATCTCTCCGGCGAAGCAGATGCGGGTGGACACGGATTCCTTTACGTGTACAGAGCTTCCGCCGTTTCTTGAGAAAGCAGGAAGATTAAAGGACTGGATCAGCGGCCTTTCCTATGAGCAGCAGAAGATACTCTGGGCCTGTAACGATAAGATCGCCCTTCAGAACTCCGAGCGGTTTCATCATATGGATCTGCGGAAGAATCTTACGCCTGCGATTCTTGCTTATGACGGGATTCAGTACACTTATATGGCACCTGCTGTATTCGAAGATGGTCAGTATGCGTATGTACAGGAGCATCTGCGCATCCTGTCCGGCTTTTATGGTGTCATAAAGCCTCTGGACGGTGTGGTACCGTACCGTTTGGAAATGCAGGCAAAGGTATCATTTGACCAATATAAGAATCTGTATGACTTCTGGGGTGACAGTCTTTATCGGGAAGTGCGGGACGAGAGCGGGATCATTATTAATCTGGCTTCGAAGGAATATTCCAGGTGTCTGGAAAAATATCTGAAGCCTGAGGACCGGTTTATTACCTGTGTTTTCGGTGAGCCGGAGGGAGGCAAGATTGTCCAGAAGGGCGTATATGCTAAAATGGCCAGGGGCGAAATGGTTCGATTTATGGCAGGCATCCATGCCGAAGCCCCGGAGCAGATGAAAGCATTTAACTGGAGCGGCTATCATTTTGATCCTGACCGCTCGTCGGATACAGAATTTATTTTCGTGCGCACAGAAATTCCCGGAAAGAAAGCAGCTAAGAATCATGCAGCTGACAGGGGACACTAGAAATATCTCAAAGAGATGCAAACCGGACATGAATTTACAGTATGGTGGCAAAATACGAGACAAAAGGAAAACGGAAACAGCCTGACGGAAAAAATGGAAAGCCCGTATCGGGTCAATCCTTTACGGAGAAAAGAGGTTAAAATGAGTATACGTGAATCACTGAAGGAAAGAAGAACCGTTTATGCACTGAAAAAGGAGCTTCCCGTATCTGCAGATGAGATAAAAAAACTTGTCGCGGAAACGACGGAACTTGTGCCGGATGCGTTTAATATGCACAGCCAGAGAGTCGTGCTTGTGCTGGGTGAGAAACAGGACAAGCTCTGGGACAGAATTTATGATGTATTTGAAGGAAAGGTGCCGAGGGAGAAAATAGATGGATTCCGCGCGGGAGCCGGAACCGTTCTGTTCTTTTATGATGAGGCGGTGGTAAAGGGCTTGCAGGAGCAGTTCCCTCTCTATGCGCCCAATTTCCCGGTATGGGCAAATCAATCCAATGGTATGCTGCAGCTGGCTGTATGGGCGGGTCTCAGAGAACTGGGAGTAGGGGCCAATATCCAGCATTACAATCCGGTTATTGATGATGCTGTGCGTGAGATGTTCCATCTGCCGGACAGCTATAAGCTGGTTGCGCAGATGCCTTTCGGTGGTATTGCGGAACTTCCGGGGCCCAAGGATCCGGAAGATATTTCAAAGAGAGTATTTTTTGAAGAATAAAAACCCGGTGAAGATGCGGAGAATCGGTCACTCTGTAAGTTGCTGACATTTAATCCTTAATGAAAAAGCGGGCTGTTTTCGAAAGAGGTCAAAAGATCTTTCGAAAACAGCCCGCCATTTTGTTTTGAAGACTTTGCCGGAATGGAATCTCTGCTCCCCCTTCTCGGCGTCCGCATTCAAGAGACAAATCCTGCCATGGGCTGCATCAGGGCACTCGGTAGCAGCGTGGCAAGATTAATGATTTTGCAGGCGATTTGATGTGAAAATGGATTGATATTTTTTTGGTGATACACCTGCGGTACGTTTGAACACAGTAATGAAATAGTTATAATCCTTATATCCACACTGAGAGGCGATTTCAGCCAGAGGAAGACTTCTGTCTTCCAGAAGCTGTTTCGCCTTTTCCATTCTTAAGATCCGGATATGTTCTGCAATCCCTGTACCATAATTCTGTTTTGCAATCTCATATAATTGCGTTCTGCCAATTCCAAATTTTTCAGCGATATCCTTAGCCGTCAGGTCTTCCAGAAAATGAGCCTGAATATATTCGTCAATTTGTACGGGAAGCTCCTGCTTGCGCAGGCTCGCCATGCGCTCCAGACAGAGGTAACTTGCAACTGCCTCGAGAATGTGGGAGGCAGAGGTAATATAAGCCTCTGAGTGAAGCGGCATGGAAAAGCACTCTTTTTTCAGAAGTTCTTTATCCACCTTGTAATTCCTGCACTGTTCTTCGATTATTTTCCATCCCGTTTCATGGGAGGGATAAGCAAACACATGACCAAACAGAAGGTAGCCGATGATAATGTTTCCGAGATATAGCGGTGTGATGCTCTCCGTGAGGCCGGCATGGCAGCGGTAGGTGTATGGGGAACGCTGCCTGGCGGCACGCAGGCAGGCTTCTCTGTCACATTTTTTACAGTTCTCATATCCTTCTTTATCCGTGCGGATGATCTGGCAGAACGGCGCGATGTGTTCCGGATAGGAAGCCAGCTCTGTAAACTGATCATCGAAGACAGTGATACGGATTGGCGTGAGCCGGTAAAAATCCTGGAGAAGGGAATTCAGCTTTGTCCGATTGAAAGTAGAAATCATGGTTTCCTTAACCTCGCTTTTAATAACAGATATCATTTATCAATTGGATATTTTGGATATCGGCGAACTTATTTTATTATATCAGCGAACAAATTCAAAGTAAAATGAACAGACTCCTATATAAAACCGGCGCCGGAAAAGCTATGATGAGGATAATAAACCACAGAAAAAAGTTTACAGGAGGAGGTTCTCATGTTAGCAACATTAAATGATGTAATGAAAATAGCAGAAGAAAAAGAAATTGCTGTCGGCTCTTTTAATACACCGAATCTTGAGGCGCTACAGGCAGTGACAGAAGCAGCAGAGGAGCTTGAGCTTCCGGTCATCATTCAGTTCGCGCAGTGCCACGAACCGTGGATCCCATTAGACCTGATCGGACCGATTATGATAGAAGCGGCGAAGAAATCCAAAGTTCCGGTATGTGTGCATCTGGATCATGGTGAGACTCTGGAATATCTGCAGCAGGCGCTTGATCTGGGCTTTTCTTCCATCATGTATGACGGCTCGACGCTTCCATATGAGGAAAATCTGAAGAATACGAAAAAGGCAGTCGCCATGGCAGCCAGGACAGGCGCATCCGTGGAAGCCGAGCTGGGTTCCATGGGAAGAAGAGAGTCCGGAGCAGGAGATGATACGGGAGAAGCGGATGAAACCAAGATTTATACCGACCCGGAACAGGCAAAGATATTTGTGGAGGAAAGCGGAATTGATGCGCTGGCATGCTCTTTCGGCACTACTCACGGCATTTATCTGACAGAGCCGAAGCTGGACTTTGATGTTGTGAAAAATGTCAGAGCTCTTACGAACAACATTCCGGTAGTCATGCACGGCGGCTCCGGGGTGAGCAGGGAAGATTACGGAAAGGCAGTAAAAGCCGGCGTAAGAAAAATGAATTATTTCACGTACATGGATAAATCCGGCGGAAGCGCGGCTGCTGCCTATCTGAAAACACTGAAATCCGATGAGCCGATTTTCTTCTCATCGATCAGTATGGCAGGACGGGATGCCATGAAGGAAAATGTAAAGGCAGCAATGAAAATGTTTGCGTTGATGGATTAAAGGTTCATTGATTTAATGGAGGACAGAGTGATGGGAAAAAAGATGACATTTGCGCTGGCGTTCTGTAACAGAGGTTTCATGCCGGGAGAGTTAATCTACGGCGCAAGAGAGGATATGATCAAGGCTGTCACAGACGCGGGTTATGACTATATCGCGATGGATGCCGGACTTACCCGGTTCGGCGGTATTGAGACAAGAGACGAGGGAATGCTTTATGCAAAATGGTTAAAGGAGCATGAGGGAGAGTACGACGGAGTGATCTTCTCTATGCCGATCTTTGCAGATGAGAACGGGGCGATCACTGCGCTGCGGGATGCCGGAGTGCCAATTTTAATGCAGGCATATCCGGATGAGATCGGGAAAATGGACTTTGCCCACCGAAGAGACGCATTTTGCGGGAAATTCTCAGTTACCGATGTATTCACGCAGTATCAGGTACCGTTTACCGTATTAAAGCCACATGTCGTTCATCCGCTTTCTGAAAAGTTTCAGGAGAATTTACGTGACTTTGCCGCGATCTGCCGCGTGGTGAATGGAATGAAAAGATTCACAATCGGGTGCATCGGGGCAAGAACCACGGCATTCAAGACAACCAGATTTGACGAGATCGGTTTGCAGAAAAACGGCATTACTGTAGAGTGCTTTGATCTTTCAGAACTCATATACAAAGTAAATAACAAAGCCGATACGGATGCTGCCGTTCTGGCTAAGAAAGAAAGCCTGATGAAATATGCGGACTTCAGCAAAGTTCCGGAGAAAAACAAGAATACTCTGGCTAAGATATCGGTTGTCATTGATGAATACATCAAAGAGTATCATCTGGATGCGCTGGCGATTCGCTGCTGGAATGAGATGGAGACAATTCTTCGTGTTTGTCCGTGTGTACTCCTTTCGGAGCTGAATGACCGCGGTATCGTGACCTCCTGTGAGATTGATCTGACTTCCGCGATATCCATGCGGGCAATGGCTCTCGCAAGTGAGCAGCCGGCGGCAGTCCTTGACTGGAACAATAACTACGGAGATGATGAGAACAAGGTAATCCTGTTCCACTGCGGATCGACTGCCCAGAGCCTTATGGTAAAGAAGGGTACGGTTACCGAACACAAGATGTTTGCGAAAGGGGATCCGGGATCAGGATGGGGAACAAACGAGGGCCGTATCCGTCCGATGAAAACAACGCTTTCCAACTGCTTAACCGTGGATGGAAAGGTGGTTATCTACGCCACAGAGGCAGAATTCACCGATGATCCCATCGAGGATGCATACTTCGGATGTGCAGGCGTCTGTGCCATAGATAATATGCAGGATAAAATGATTAAGCTTGCGAAGGGCGGCTTCAAGCACCATACCTGTGTAGGTGTCGGCCATATGAAGGAGATCTTAAAAGAGGCTTTCACTACATATCTTGGATATGAGTGGGTTGACATTGATCAGTAAAGGCTATGCCCTGCTGGAGGGGCACCACAATATGTATAAGTCCGCAGATCAAGATAGCCGCTTCGCAGCGGCCGTGCCGGTGATTTTCCCGCCCGCTGGCAGGCACTCTTCCCGTGTGCCGGGAACATTGCGGCAAAGATCAAAAGAAAGTCGTTGAGGATCTCAGGCAGTCCTCCCGTGTGCCGGGAACATTGCGGCAAAGATCAAAAGAAAGTCGTTGAGGGTCTCAGGCACTCTTCCTGTGCGCCGGGAACGCTGCGATTGGACGAATACAGGATTGGTTTGTATGATTGAGGAAATAGTATGAAGATAGCAGGATTAGACATCGGAACGACCGGATGCAAGTGTACGGTATTCGATGATCAGGGAAAATATCTGGCGAAAGCCTATCGCGATTATCCGGTGACGCGCGCGGTCACCGGTCATGAGATTGACGCTGCGGCCATTATGGACGCCGTGTATGCATCCATTCGGGAGATGGCTGAAAAGTACCCGGATATTGCGGGTATCGGTGTGACAAGCTTTGGAGAGACGTTCGTCTGCGTGGATGAGGCGGGAAATCCGCTTCATCCGGCAATGCTGTATACAGATCCGAGAGGGCAGGAAGAGTGCCGGGAACTGATCGAGAAGCTTGGCGGGCATAATATTGCGCATATTACAGGACTGAGACCCCATGAGATGTATAGCATTTCCAAGATAATGTGGATCAAAAAACACTGTCCGGAGATTTACGCTTCAACCAGGAGAATCTTCCTGATGGGAGACTATGTGGTTTATCATCTGACCGGAAAGGCGCAGATTGACTATTCTCTTGCCACCCGCACGATGGCCTTCGATATAAAAAATCTTTGCTGGAGCAGGGGTATATTTGAGGCGGCAGACATTGACAGCAATCTGATGTCTGAACCGGTACCTTCGGGCACCATAGCAGGAGTGATCACACAGAAATCCGCGCAGATGACGGGCTTGTCGACGGATACGAAAATCGTATCCGTCAGCCATGATCAGGTGGCTGCGGCAGTCGGAGCAGGAGCATTTGACGGGACGGTGGCGGTTGACGGGGCCGGAACGGTGGAGTGTCTGACTCCGATTTACGATGAACTTCCGGACATTGATGTGATGTATGAGGGATATTTTTCCGTTGTACCGTATGTCATACCTGGAAAATACGTGGCTTATGCATTTTCCTATACCGGCGGTGCGCTGATGCAGTGGTGTGTAGAGACCATTGCGAAAGAGGAGAAGAAGCTGGCAGGGGAACAGGGAATTTCTGTAAATGAATACCTGGAAAAAATGTATGACTGCCTTCATCATGAGGAACCGAGCGGATTGCTGGTTCTGCCGCATTTTGCGGGAGCCGCGACACCATATATGGACACGGGTTCAAAGGGCGCGGTATTGGGGCTCACAACGGCCACTACCGCAGCAGACATCTACCGCGGCTGTATGGAGGGCGTGGTTTATGAAATGTACCTGAACCTGCAGGCACTGAAGCATTCCGGAATTCATTTTCAGAAATTACATGCGACAGGCGGCGGCGCGCACTCTGCTGTCTGGATGCAGATGAAGGCGGATATGCTGAACCTTCCGATGACGGCATTGAAAACTGCAGATGCGGGAACGGTTGGAAGCGCCATGCTGACAGGAGTGGCGATCGGCCTGTTTTCTGATCTTGCGGATGCGGCTGCTCACATGGTGGAAGAAACTGTGACTTATGTGCCGAGAAAAGAGATGCATGAGAGATATCAGAAGATATATGAGAGATATCGACAGGTATATCATGCAGTCAGACCATTGATGTAGGAGCGGATAAGAATGAATCCATATATCGGACATGATTCCCAGCTCTATGGGATCGAAGAACACCGTCTGTCAGGCGGAAAGGGCGATGGAATGCGCCTGTTTGAGGTGAATAACGGAAAGGGACTGGAGCTTGTCATTTCTCCTGACCGAAATGGGGATATTACAAGACTCCGGTTCAAAGGAATCAATATGAGTTATATGTCTCCGTGCGGTTATGTGGCACCGGCCTACTATGACCGTACAGGCAGTAACTGGCTGTCCTCTTTTACTGCCGGATTTCTTACCACATGCGGGCTGCAGGCAGTAGGGAGCCCGTGTACGGACGAGGGAGAAGAACTGCCTCTGCACGGGTCCATTGCGAATTCCCCCTGTGAGCAGGCATATTTTTTTGAAAAGGGCGGAGAGTTGATCGTTCATACGGTGACAAAGGATGAGCAGATTTTCGGCAGAAAACTGAGACTGGAACGGGAGATCCGCGTCTCCACGGAAACGAATGAGTTTGAGATCTGCGATAGTATCACAAATACCGGTGACAGGGTGGAGCCGATGGAAGTTCTGTATCATATGAACATGGGTTATCCGCTTCTGGACGAGGACAGTGTGATTACGATTCCATCTGTGGAAGTGAAGCCGAGGGACGCTCATGCAGCGGATGATATTGCAAACTGGATGCATATGGAGAAGCCGACAGCAGGGTATCAGGAGCGCTGTTATTATCACAGATTTTCAGATGAGAACGGAATCGCGGAAATCTACCAGCCAAAATTGCATGCGGGACTCCGCATCAGCTTTGACGCATCGGAACTTGACGGCTTTGTAGAGTGGAAAATGATGGGCGTCAGAGATTATGTGCTTGGTCTGGAATGCGGAAACTGCTATCCAGATGGCAGAGATGTCATGAGAAAAAACGGGATGCTGAAATTCCTGCAGCCGGGCGAGAAGAAAATCTACCATGTGAAGGTTCGCATGATTGAAGATTAAAAGATGAAAAGGCAAAAAGCTGTTGTGAAGGATTATTGTGAATGTCATATTGTATATTGCAATGAACTATGTGAGGGTGCTGAACAAAGAAGGAAAAGCTGAAGGAAAAATAGAAGGTATCGAATAACAGGAAACGAGGTCCCGGAAAGCAGAAAAACTACTTTCCGGGGCTTTTTCTGTATTCCTTAGGTGTCATATGGTAGTGCTGATAGAATAATTTATAAAATGCGCACGGTTGGTAAAGTGCAGTTCTTCCGCGATCCGGGTGATGCTTTTATCCGTGTTGCGCAGCAATTTTGCAGCTGCGTTCATGGTAAAAGTCATGCTGTATGCAAACAGACTTTTGCCGGTCGTCTTTTTTACGATCCTTCCGATATAGGATCCGTCATAATTCAATATTTCTGACAACTCATGATTGGTAATGCGTCCGTTTTTTTCCTCCAGAAGCTGATCGATGCGGGCAAAAAGGAAGGAATCCATATTGCTTCCTGTGGAAATGTGTTCCACATGATAGTAGCGGGAATCGGATAAGACAAAAATCAGTTTGCAGAAGAGTACCTGCAATTGGTAGGTCGCACCATAAAAAGGGTTCAGAATCGTAGAAATCATCTGCTCGAAAATGTCGTGTACAATATGCTTTTGCTCCGTCTCCGTGATCTTTGGCACAAAGTCAAGAAAATCCTTCGTATTCTCATGTGCCTGTTCCAGATTGTTACTTAAGAAATTGAAGATGATATTGTCAGTCTGCGCGTGTTCTTCCGGAAAGAGAAGAGCATGGCCATAATTGGTAAGCCTCGATACAAAATCGGTGGATACCGTGAAGAATATACAGACATAGTTCGTGGAATATTCTTCTGTGTGGAGCGTATTCCGATTGAGCAGGCAGCAGCTTCCGGTTGTGTAGAAGTAACGCTTATTTTCTACAATCTGGTACATGCTTCCTTTCAAAATGTACATGAATTCAAAGTGATTATGCTGATGCATGCGATTCATTTTCGGGCTTACCATTTCGGGCGTGATTGTGTAATTAAATTGTGAGCCGGGCAATAAGGTTGACATGATCACGGCCGGATCTTCACCTGTATGGCAGTTCATGATATTAAGAGCAAAAGGCGCATTGCTGTTCTGAAAGAACATTTGAGGATTTCCGGAATCATGAAATGAGAAAATCTGATTGATATCACTGTTTTTGCTTTGAATGGATGGTTCAATCCGCATTACTTTCTGCGCCTCCGATAATTCGATGATTTACAGCGTACCAATTTTACAGAAGGATACTGAGTTCATTGTAGCATACTGACAGACCAGACGAAAGAATGATGACGTAATATGATACAAACATATATGTAATAAGTCGGATTACGATACATTTTATGACATTAATTTTTTGAAAGATATCGAAAAGTCGAAATATGGAACATAAAAGCGGGCACCATAACGATTTGTGTCATTGTTCGGAAGGAAGACAGAAATATACAATAAGTAAAAGTAAAGTAAACAACAGGATAGCGTGCTGATAAAAAATCAGGGGAAGGGGAGTAACGCTGTGAAAGAGCAGAAATTTAATCAGGGCTGGTATTTTTGGAAGGAGGGTCATGAGGCAGGTAAAAAGCAGATCAATCTGCCTCATGATGCGATGCTGGAGGAGGAACGTGTTCCGGATCTTGAGAACGGCAATGCGACGGGATTCTACCCGGGAGGAAAATACATCTATGTCAAGCCCATGTACGGGGAGAAAGCGTATGAAGGCAAGTCGGTTATTGTAGAGTTTGAAGGCATTTACATGAATTCAACCGTACTTATGAACGGAGAAGTAATCGGTGGCTGGATATACGGGTATACAAACTTCTATGTGGATCTGACGGAGCATCTCCGCATCGGAGAGGAAAATGAATTAAAGGTGATCGTTGACAATTCCATGACTCCGAATTCCAGATGGTATTCAGGAAGCGGTATTTACAGAGATGTGCATCTGTATGTGGGAGACCGGGAGCACATCGTGCCTGAAGGAATACGTATCACCACATTATCAACCGATCCGGCAGTGATCCGCGTTGAGACAGAGACAACGGCAGATGCGGGGGCGGAGATCATTTGTGAGGTGTTCCGTGATGGAGACAAAATAGCAGAGGGACGAACGGCAGACACTCAGATTACGATTCCGAAGGCAGAACTCTGGGATGCTGAAAACCCGAATCTTTATACATTAATTGTTCGATTGATGAAACAAAATGCAGTCATAGATGAGTCGGAGATGTGTTTTGGCATACGAAGTCTCGCATGGGATGCAGGAAAGGGATTTCAGGTTAACGGCAAGACGGTGAAGCTGAAAGGCGGCTGTATACATCATGACAACGGACCATTGGGAGCATGTTCGGTCTACAAAGCAGAATACCGCCGGGTGAAAAAACTGAAAGAGCTTGGATATAATGCAATCCGTTATTCCCACAATCCTGCCGGAAGATTGTTTCTGGAGATTTGTGATGAGGTTGGAATGTATGTGGTGGATGAAAGCTTTGATCAGTGGAAACTGCCACAGACGACTTATGATTATTCAAGATATTTTGATTCTGAATGGGAAAAAGATGTGAGTGCGCTGGTAAAAAAGGATTACAGCCATCCCTCTGTGATCATGTATTGTGTGGGAAATGAGATTACGGATACGGGACTTCCGCACGGAGCACTCATCTGCAAGAAAATCACGGAGACAATAAAATCATTGGATGCATCAAGACCGACAATGATTGCCAACAATGTATTGCTGTCAGTAATGGCGAAAAAAATGGCGGAGCAGAAGGCGGCATCGGTCAGTGACAGGGACAAAAAGACCACGGAGGGTACGGCTGTAAAAGATAATGACGCAAAAGAAAAAACGGTTGGAAGTCAGGATGCAAATAATGTACTGACGCTGCTGCCCCGGATCATGGCATCTATCACAGCGGAAAATCAGGAAGCGCTTTTGAAGGATGTGTTCAGCCATGTCGATATTGTGGGCTACAATTATGGAGAATTATGGTACGAAAAGACACATGAAATGGTTCCTGAAAGAGTGATGGTCAGTTCAGAGACTTTCCCGTGTAAGATTGGCAGCAACTGGAAACGAGTGGAGAACAGTCCATATCTGATTGGTGATTTTATGTGGACGGCATGGGATTATCTCGGGGAGGCCGGTGTCGGTCTTCCGGTCTACGGAACCACACAGGCGCCATTCTCCAAAGATTATCCGTGCCTGACAGCAGGCTGCGGTTCGGTGGATCTGACCGGTTACATAGAGAGCCAGGGCTACTACACCTCAATTGTATTTGGCGCTTACAAAAAACCATACATCGCGGTGCGCCCGGTCGATCATGCGGGAGAAGCGTACACCGTCGGAAAATGGAGATTGACGGATGCAGTGAATAGCTGGAGCTGGCCGGGGCAGGATGGAAAAATCGCTGATATTGACGTCTATAGTATCGGAGCAGAAGTAGAACTGCTTCAGGATGGCATATCGCTTGGCAGAAAACCGTTGGAGGAATACCGTGCATTTTATCAGGCGGAATACCGACCGGGCAAACTGGAGGCAGTCAGCTATGATGCAGCCGGAAATGAAGTTGGAAGAGAAGCGCTTATTTCAGCAGGAAAATCAGAGAAAATGACAGTTCTTCCGGAAGAAGGGTTCCTGAAGGCAGACGGTGAAGATCTGGCTTATATCAATATTTTGCTCACAGATGAGCGTGAGATCGTAAAAATGTTAAAAGACCGGAAGATATCGGTTACTGTGGAGGGCGCCGGCTTCCTGCGGGCTCTGGCAAGTGGGAATCCTGAAACAACGGAGAAATTTTCAGACAGCAGCTATACGTCATATCACGGAAGACTGTTGGCAATTGTGCAGAATAATGGAGAGAAGGGAATCATCAAAGTTACTGCATCAGCAGAAGGTGTGGAGACGCAGACGGTAGAGCTGATAGCATATTAAGAAGAAAAAATCAAAACAGAGAAGGATCAGAGAGATTCCCTTTACGCGTGTCTGGAGTGAGGAAATCGTGAAAGCGAAATACCAGCAGATTATGGATGAATTTGGCAGATGCTAAAGATAATGGAGGGATGAATATGTCAAAAAGAGAAAGGCCCTACGGGGTGACGAGT
Organism: Bilifractor sp. LCP19S3_H10; assembly: GCF_052119185.1. NCBI lineage: Bacteria > Bacillati > Bacillota > Clostridia > Lachnospirales > Lachnospiraceae > Bilifractor > Bilifractor sp. LCP19S3_H10. The sequence goes on along the minus strand of NZ_JBQKFT010000001.1, from coordinate 260,081 downwards.
GGAGGAGAAAAACTTGCGTATGCATTGGGAGATCTGGGTTCAAATTTTGTATGGACCTTCTGTGCCTCATGGCTGACGCTGTATTACACAGACAGTGTGCTTGTGTCTGCGGGATTGATCGGAACAATTATGCTGGTGCTGCGTTTGGCAGATGGTGTCAGTGATATTATTTTTGGCGCAATGATTGAAAAAACGCATACGAGATTTGGAAAAGCAAGACCTTGGTTCGGCGGAAGCATCATTCCGCTGGTGGTCATTCAGCTCTTTGTATATAATGTACCATCCGGCTTATCGTATAGAGCAAAGCTGGTATGGATCATTGTTACATATTTTCTTCTTACCGTTGTTGCATACACAATTAACAATTTATCGTACCATGCCATGCTTTCAAGGATTAGTCTGGATCCGGGTGATCGGAACAAGGTAAGTTCAGTACGAGGGATCTTTGCATTCCTGGCCGGGCTACTGTTGTCCATTCTCACGCCAATCCTTTTAAAGGGTAACGGCGGGTCAAAGGAACAGCATGCGTGGACGGTGACAGCGCTGGTATTCAGTATCGCTTGTCTGGTGCTGGAGTCGATCACATTCTTTTGCGTAAAAGAAAAGATACCTTGTTCGGATGAGACGGAAAAGAAAGATGCAAAGAATGGGGAGCTGAAAAAAGGAATTTATGCCCTGGTGCATACAAAATATTTTTATATTTCTATTATTGTGTTTATCTGTACCTATATTCTAAATGGACTGGTTCTGGCGACTCATGTTTATTACACGAGAGATGTTCTGGGAAATGCGGGACTGTACAGTCTCGTGGCAGTTACCAGTGTATTTGCCACGATCATCGGAATCTCCGCTGCGCCAAGGCTGTTCGCGAAAATGGGAAAACAGAAGACATTAATGATAAGTTCCGCAGTTTATATTGCCGGTTGTGTAGTGGGAATTGTCGGAGCGAGAAAACTGGTAATGGTACTGATTGCAACTGTTATTACGGGTCTGGGCCTTGCGCCGTATGTTGCAGGCATTTTTACCTTTGCACCGGATATTATTGATTTGCTGGAACAGCAGACAAAAATACGTTACGAGGGATTGGTTACTTCTGTAAACAGTGTTGGAATAAAAGTAGGAACCGGACTGGCAGCGGCAGCGCTTGGCTGGGGACTGCAAATCGGTGGTTACAACGGAGCACTGTCGGTACAGGCAGCTACTGTTCCCACTGCGGAAATCGTACTGGTTTATGGTGTCCCGATTGTAATAAGTGTCATCTGCATGATCGCGATGTCCCGTTGGGATATTGATAAAAAACTGGGAAGGTAAAGAACCGCTTTCTTCTCAGATCGGCGAAGGTGTGCTGTCTCACGGGGAGGCAGCCGGGCCTTATTCCGGCGGGAACAATTCCTTCACGCTTTGCTGATAGTAATCGGAGAGACGCATCGCCGTATAGACATTCGGGCACTGTGTTCCGTTTTCATACCGGTAGAGCGTTTTCGGGTCAAGCTGGAGATCCGCAGCGGCCCTGGTCCGGGAAAGGCCGGCGGATTTTCGGGCTTCCAACAGGTTGTTCGGTTTTTTGAGCATAATGCAACACCTCATTCTTGAAATTCTGACGGATTTATCATCATACTTGAAATTCTGAAGGATTTATCCTTTTGGCAGAGTGCCGCGTCCATAGCATGTGAAGCGGCACATGCATTCGGATGAATGCTAAAACGGACCCGGCTTTTCCCTTTCGGTGTGTCATGTTACCGGATGGCACGGCAGACCCTTCCGAAGATGCGGAAGGAATCACGGTCAAGATGAACCGGAATCGGCTCGTACTTCTGGTTCAGGGAAATCAGGAAGGTCCCCTCATCGTCGTTCTTTAGCTTCTTGATATAGGCATTGTCGTTCAGCGAGAAGATCCCGATTTCTCCATCCGTCAGCGTTTCCTGCCGGTGCACGTAAACCATGTCGTGATCATGGAAAACCGGTTCCATACTATCCCCGTGGATCGTAACGGCAAAGTCTGCATCCCCCGCTTCCGTGGCGGGTACCTCGATGGTCGTGTAATAATCGGAATCGAGAAAATCTCCGCGACCGGCGGACACCCTTGCGTCGTAGAGGCGCAGCCGGATCATGGAAAGGCTGTCGGAAGGAGCCGGCGGGTACGGTATTACATTTGATTTCCTGGCGTAGCTGACCGGATGAGTCAGAAGATCAATGTAGGAGAGCGCCTTCTGCTTTCCCTCGTCGTTCAGCATGGTCAGTGGGTTATTCGGATTGCTGCCGAAGTATTCCTCGAGACAGTCCGGAATCTTCAGGATCCGGCACACATGCAGGAAAATCCGCGCGGAGATCTCATTCCTTCCGGTTTCCCAGGCGGAAACACTTTTGGAGCTGACATCGATGCCGTCTTCCTGAAGCCTGTCCGCAAGTTCAATCTGTGACATGTGCGCTTTCTTCCGGTAGGAAGTGATGATTGCGCCGATATTCTCCATGTTACACCTCTTTCTTTTGCTTTCCCGGTTCTGAAATCTGTCAGTTTATCGCGGAGACTGCCGACAGACAGTCTGTTTCTTATGTCTACATAGTATCACCATTCCTCACAAATAGCAAGCAAAAATCTATCCACAAAAGAAAAACGGGCCGAAACGACCATTTATTTCCGCTCAAAATAGTGCTATATTGGCTGTGCAGGGCAACAGGTATGCCGTTATATTGGATGTACAGAGAAAAAGCGATGTCGTTATACGGATCGGTTCGTTTCTTTCCTGGTAACAGGACCGGGAAAAGACAGGGGAGTGAGAAAAGGTGTCAGATCGGATTATTCTGCATGTGGACTGCAATTGTTTTTACGCATCAGTGGAGATGCTGTATCATCCGGAGCTTGCCGGAAAGCCGCTGGCCGTCGGAGGGGATCCGGAGGAGCGGCACGGCATTGTCCTTACCGCAAACTACATCGCGAAGCGGCAGGGAGTGAAGACCGGCATGGCACTTTGGCAGGCGAGGCAGTGCTGCCCGAATCTTGTCTTTGTTCCGCCGAGAATGTATCTCTATCTCCGTTTTTCCCGGATGGCGAGAGCTATTTATCAGGAATACTCCGACAAGGTGGAGAGTTTTGGACTGGATGAATGCTGGATCGATCTGACAGAGAGCTGTGCGATTCTGGGAGATCACACGAGGACGATTGAAAACGGATACCGGATTGCTCAGGAGATAAGCAGAAGGATTCGCAGGGAACTTGGCATCACAGTCAGCATCGGCGTCTCCTGGAACAAGATTTACGCGAAGCTCGGCAGCGACTACAAGAAGCCGGATGCCATTACGGTTTTTGACCGTGATAATTACAGGAAGCTGATCGATCCTCTCCCGGTGTCGGATCTCCTGTATGTCGGGAGAAGGACCGGTCAGAAGCTCGCAAAGTATGGCATACGCACGATCGGACAGCTCGCAGAAGCGGATCCTGATTATCTTCAGAACTGGTTTGGAAAGGTCGGCGCAATGCTTTCTGTATTTGCCCGGGGACTGGATCAGACACCGGTGAGCAATGTCGGGATCGAGGCACCGGTCAAGAGTGTCGGGAACAGCACAACCACGCCCCGTGATCTCGTGAATAATGAGGATGTCCGGCTGGTGCTGTATCTTTTATCGGAGAGCGTATCGGAGCGGCTCCGGAAGAATCATTTTGAGGGACAGGTGGTCTCGGTTTACGTTCGGGATAAGGATCTCTGGGGATACCATCAGCAGAAAAAGCTGGCGGTGCCCACCAATATCTCCGGGGAGATAGAGGAGGAGGCTTTTTTGATTTTCCAGCGCCTGTACCGCTGGGAGAAGCCGATCCGGAGTATCGGAATCAGCGTCGGTGATCTGAAACCGGAGAACGGGCCGCGGCAGCTCTCTTTGTTTGTGAACGAGAAATCCCGCGAGCGGCAGATGCGGGCGGACCGCATGGTCTCCGATATCCGCAGCCGCTATGGATATGCCGCGGTGCAGCGGGGAATCATGCACGAGGACCGGTATTTGTCTTCACTGGATGCGACTGCAGAGGACCACATGATTCATCCGCATTCGTATTTTGAGAACGGGAACCGGACCGGATATGAGGCCGTTCTTGTCGCGGAAGGCAGGTGATCAGAGTGGGTGTTTATGATTATCATCATGATTCGGGGCGCTCGGACCGTCCGGAGGCGCGATGTGACGTGCCGCTTGCGGAAAATGTGCAGGAAACGCGTGACGTCAGCCCATACAAAGCATACGTTGAGGTTATCGCGGATTTTTCCTCTGACGGGAGAATGAAGCCGCTCCGCATCATATGGGAGGACGGTCACAGATACGATATTGACAGTATTCTCCGCGTGGACCGGTGTGCCAGCCTTAAGGCGGGAGGCGCGGGGATCCGGTATGTCTGCCGGATTCTCGGACAGAGAGTCGAATTGTATTATGAGGAGAACGGCTTCTGGTTTGTGAACCGGAAGACAGTGGAAGTATAGGAGGGTTTTCCGGTCTGCGGAAGTTTCCTGCGTCTCCGAATCGGTCAGAGTGTCAGGAAAAAGTGATATTGGGTTATTTTAGGTTGTCTTTTTCTGCTGCTTTCCATTATAATCAGAAGGTAGGCGTATATAATTAAAGACGGCAGAAAACTACAGGACAGATGTGAAAATAAAATACGGGAGGGAACTGCATGATTGCCTGGATTGTCATTGGTGTGATTGTATTAATTATTGTGTTTTTTTTGATTGGCACGTATAACGGGCTGGTGAAGAGCAGAAACCAGGTGGAGGAAGCGTTTTCCACCATGGATGTATACCTGAAGAAGAGATATGACCTGATTCCAAATCTCGTTGAGACGGTCAAGGGCTATGCGGCGCATGAGAAGGCAACGTTGGAAAAGGTGATCCAGGCCAGAAACACAGCCGCACGGGCGAAGGATGCGGCAGATGTCATTCGAAGCAATGAAGCGCTGGGCCAGAGTCTGCGCGGTATTTTCGCTATCGCGGAGAATTATCCGGATCTTAAGGCCAATGCGAATTTTATGGAGCTTCAGCAGCAGCTCCGGCAGGTGGAGGAGGATATCGCCAATGCCCGCAAGTATTATAACGGATGTGTAAAGCTTTATAATGATAAGACGATGATGTTCCCGTCCAACCTTGTAGCGGGAATGTTCGGTTTCCGGAAGGCTTCTATGTACGAGGTAGGAGATACCGCGGAGCGTGAGAATGTGAAGGTTTCTTTCTGAGGCGCTGATTGATATGGCATCGCGACAGTGCGGCAGTCTGCTTACTGTGGCATTGCGACAGTGCGGCAGCCTGCTTACTGTGGCAGAACGACAGTGCGGAGACCTGCTTACTGTGGCATGTCAGGTTTGCCTGGATGGCGGTTCGGCTGTTTGTCCGGCTGCATGACAGTCCGATGGATATTTGACAGTCAGATGAGATGACGGGAGGGTCAGATTTATGCGTATACTGCCTGCAATCAGAAAATGGACACATACCTGGGCTGTGGTGCTGGCGGTCTTGGCTTTGCTGTTTGTCCCGGCGGTTCCGGTTCATGCAGAGGAGGGAACATCGGCAGATACCTCCGCGTCATCGGATCATGCCGCGGAGACGTCCGGGGCGTCTGCCGATGCGTCGGAAGATATCATCGCGCAGGAGACGGACTATTATATCAAATCTCTGTTTGTGGATATCACGGTGCGGGAGGACAACGTTTTTGACGTCACAGAGACTTGTGTCTACGATTTTATACAGCCGCATCACGGCCCGGTGAGGGAGATTCCGGAAAATCATTACCGGTATTATGCGGATGGAACGAACTGTTATGTGATTGCGCGCGTTTCGGATTTTCAGGTGACAAGTCCGGACGCGAATACCGACGTCAGCAAAGAGAACGGCGCATATTATATCGGTTCGTCCGATGAGACCTACACGGGAGAGCACACCTATGTGATGAGCTATACCTACAGCATCACGAGTCCGGACCCGCTGGAGGATGCCGATGAGCTGTACTACAATATTGTCGGTACGGGATGGGCATGCCCGATCGAATCGGTTTCCTGGAAGATCACGATGCCGTCTTCTTTTGATGCCGGAAAAATCGGCTATTCTGTCGGAACCTCCGGAAATGCAGGATATAATCCGGATCAGCTGACCTCGTCTGTCAACGGGCTTGTGATCAGCGGTTCCTATGATACGGCGCTGTATCCCTACGAGGGAATTACGATCCGCTGTGAGCTCCCGGAGGGATATTTTGTGTTTCATTCGCACAGAACGGCGGCGTGGACCGCGATCGTGATTCTGCTGCTGATTCCTCTGATTGCTGTTCTGCGGAACTGGAAGCGCAGCGGACGGCGCGCGGTGCCGGTTGTGAATTTTTATCCGCCGAAAGGTATGAATCCACTGGATGTCGAAGAAATATGGAACGGCACAACGGAACATAAGGTGGCTCTGATTCCGTATCTGGCTGACCAAGGCTATTTCACGATCGAGGAGCCGAAAAAAGGTAAGGTCCGCTTCAGGCTTCAGAATAATGATTTCACGGCATTGAAAAAAGACGAGAGGGCGTTTCTCGAGGGAATGTTCCCGGGCAAGAGAGAAATCGGGACGGTTTCCTCTGTCAGTGATCTGGAATACAAGTTCAACAGGACGCTGGACAGGGTCGGCGAAATGCACAAAGAAAGTGCTGCAAGGCAGATCCGCGGCAGGAACTTGAGAGGACTGATGTATCTTCTCGCATTCGTCGAGATGACGCTCTGCCCGGCTGTTTACACGGCCTATGTGGTCTATATGGATGACATGGGCAGCGCCGTATGGTTCGGCATGATCGCTGTGGCTGTTATGGTATTCGGTATGATTATTTTGTACCAGAAGGGAAAATACCAGGAGCACCGCAAGAAGAGTGTGGCTGTGATGGCTGTCAGTACAGTGTTTCTGGCCGGCCTTTTTCTCTTTACCCGCCGGCTGTATTCGGTACCTGCCGCACTAATTATGCTGTGTGCAGGATTTCTGAACTTCCTTGCGGCGGACCGCGCGGTGTACCGGACAGAGGAAAACCTGAAGTACTATGGCGACGTGCTCGGCTATCGGAATTTCATTGAGAAAGCGGAGCTTGAGCAGCTGAAGATGCTGAGCCGGGAAAATCCATCGTATTTTTATTTTACGCTGGCTTACGCATATGTGTTCGGTCTGGAGAACAAGTGGATCTCGCAGTTTGAGAAATACAATATTCCGGTTCCGGAGCCGACGTGGTATTACGGATATCATCCTTTCGTTTTTACAACGTTCCGGGAGGATTTCGGTCATGTGATGCAGGCATCATCGACAGCGCTGAGCGCAGCCCCTCCTTCCGAGAGCGGTGTCGGTTCGGGTGGCTTCTCCGGCGGCGGTTTCAGCGGAGGCGGCTTTTCCGGAGGAGGATCCGGAGGCGGAGGCGGTGGAGCGTGGTAAGAGCAGGATCCTGAGAAACGTGGATCATGAGCGCGGTCTGTACGGACACACAGGAAAGGAATATTTGTATTATGAAAACGAAAAACGAACTGCTTCGCGCATTGCGGAGCATTGATCACCGGGGATATCCGGCGTATAAGTCACTGAGAGGGAGCTACGATTTCGGCAATTATGTGCTGCATATCGTCCATGTGCAGGGAGATCCTTTTGCCAGTCCGTCTGAACTGGCTGTTACGGTGAAGGCGCGGGATGCGCAGTGGCCGGCGGCATTCTGCAGCAGATATGAGACGAGAGTCGCTCTTCAGGATATGATTCTGCGGCGCTTCAGTTCCAGGCTGCGCGAGGTGTCGGGAAAGGCCGGCGGATCGGGAAAAAGCGGAAACATGAGTGCCAGCCGGCCTGGCCAGGAGATTCTGGACAGAAGCGCATGCCAGCTTGGCGGAGATGGCGATGTGACGCTCCGTTTTTATGCGGGATTTCCGGCCGCCGGGCGGACAGTGCTGGCAGGTGAGCTTGAGAAGATGCTTTTTCACTTTCTTCCGGATATTGTCCGGGATACGGCCGTTGCGGACGCATGGCAGGAGAAGATAATCAGAGATGTCATAAATCTTGCGGAAGATCAGGCTTTTCTCAGAAGCGAGCTTGAGAGACTGTCACTGTGTGCCTTTGTCGCAGACGGTGCCGTTCTTCCCAGAGAGAGCGGAATCTCGCAGAAGCCGCTGAAGGATGCACTTCCCTTTCGTTCTCCGGAGGAGGACAGGATCACTCTGAATCTTCCCCATCATGGAACAATCAGCGGTATGGCAGTAAAGAGAGGGATCACGCTTATCATTGGCGGGGGCTACCACGGAAAATCCACGCTGTTAAAGGCATTGGAGCGGGGCGTTTACAATCATATCGCGGGAGACGGCCGGGAATATGTTGTGACGGATGAAACAGCGGTTAAGATCCGGGCGGAGGACGGGCGCTGTGTGAACGGCGATGACATCTCGCTGTTTATTAACCGGCTGCCGAATGAAAAGGACACGACTGCATTTTTTACCGAGAATGCCAGCGGAAGCACTTCTCAGGCGGCTTCCGTTGTAGAGGCTATGGAGTGCGGATCGAGAACGCTGCTGATGGATGAGGATACCTGTGCGACGAATTTTATGGTGCGGGATGCACTGATGCAGAGAATCGTTTCGGCAGACGAAGAGCCGATCACACCGTTCTCAGACAGGATGCGTGCGTTGTATGAGAATGCCGGCATCAGCACGGTTCTGGTGGCGGGCAGCTCCGGCGCGTTTTTCAGTCGTGCAGACACAATCATTCAGATGGACCGCTACGAGCCGAAGGACGTGACAGAAAAGGTGCGGAGAATTGTTCCATGCTTCTCCGGTTCTTCTCGTGAAGAAAAGGATCGTGGATCTGGCGCCGCTTATCGTCCAGATCAAAGCAGACGTTTTCCGCGTCCGGGCAGTGATTTTCAGGAACAGAGAGGTCGTGTAAAGCATAAAAATCTTGGGACGGAAGGGTTTGTGATCGGACGAGGGGAGACGGACCTGAGGCTGGTGGAGCAGCTGGCGGACCGGGAACAGAGCGAGTGCCTTGCCCGGACATTTTTGCTGATGGCAAAAGGAGAGATGAACGGACGTGTGAATGTGCGCTCACTTGTAAATGACTGGGAAGAAACCTTCCGGAAAGAAGGCTTCGGGATGTATGGAGAACACGGTCAGGTTTCCGGAGACATGGCGAAGCCCAGGAAAGAAGAACTGGTGGAGGCAATCAGTCGCTGCAGAGGGCTGGTGTGGAGATAATGTGTCCGGGCGGATGGACTGGTATGGAGATAATGTGTCCGGGCGGATTGAGCCGCCCGGATCGAGCATGAAGTTTTCATGCTTCTTCAGCCGCCCAGCTCGATCATGCGATCGATGCATTTCCGTGCATTGCGGATGGTCTGAGCAGTGAGAGTAATTTCGTCACCGCCGATTCCTTCGACGGCATGGAGCACATCCGGAAGAGTGGTCATCTTCATGTTGTGGCAGACACATTGCTTTGAGAGCAGATAGAAACGCTTTTCAGGGCAGGAAAACTGCAGGTGCGAAACTATGCTGCTCTCTGTACCGATGATGAATTCATTGGCATCGGAGGATTCGGCATATTTCATGATGCCGGTAGTGCTGCCGATGTAGTCGGCGAGATCCACGACCTCCTTCCGGCATTCGGGATGAACCAGAAGCAGAGCCTTCGGGTGTGCGGCGCGGGCGGCCAGCACATCCTGTCTGGTCATTCGCATGTGAGTCGGGCAGCCGCCCTGAATCATATGCAGCTTTTTGTCCGGGAGCTGTTCAGCGATCCATCCGCCCAGATTGCAGTCCGGAATGAAAAGCATTTCCTTTTCAGGCATGCGTCCGATGATCTTCACGGCGGAAGACGAGGTGACGACGACATCACAGACTGTTTTCAGACTGGCTGTGGTGTTTATATAGGCTACGAGAGGAAGCCCGGGATTCGCCGCTTTCAGCTGGAGAGCCTGGTCCCGGTTCATCTGCATCGCCATGGGGCAGCCGGCCATCGGATTCGCCAGCAGGACTTTTTTGTCTGGAGAAAGAATCTTACAGGTCTCTGCCATAAAACGGACTCCGCACATCAGAAGAGTGCTTTGCGGCGCTTTTGCTGCCTGCACACTCAGACCATAGGAGTCGCCGATGAAATCGGCTACCTCCCAGATATCATGACTCTGGTACGCGTGTGCCAGAATACAGACATCCTTTTCGCGCTTCAATTCTATAATCCTGTCCTGCATTTCTCTCGTTGTCATGATAACTATCCTTTCTCATTACTGTACTGTATAAGCTCTTCGAAAACGCAGACAGGATCGTCACGCGCGAAGCGTGTGTAAGAGACTGTATGCGATTTCGAAGGCAACAGGTATGAGGATGAAGCGCGAACGCGCGAAATCCGAATACCTGTAGGATTGCGGGAGTGCGAAGCACGGAGCAATCCGTAGCTTATACAGTATGTGTCACGACTTATCGTATGAGGTGTACTGTATAAGTCCAGTCGCAATGTTCTTGGCCCATGGGGAGCTTGCTCGCCACAGTCCTTCTTGAAGCTTTAAGCTTTATAGTTTTCTGAAGTTACAAGTCTGGGAAGTTTCCTGCCCGCAAGTATAACACGATCTGAAAATGTGTCAAGACATATGTAAATATATGGCTTGTCACGTGTAAAATCAAGTGCTATACTCCTTTGCGAACGGTTTGACAGAGAATCGCGGCTGACTGCCGCAGAAAGAAGAGACACATGAAGAAGACAGACATACTGATCGTCGGCAGCGGCTGTGCAGCCCTGTATTTTGCACTGCAGGTTCCGGAGAACCGGAAGGTAATGCTCATAACAAAGGCGGATTTTGAAAGCAGCGATTCCTATCTGGCGCAGGGCGGAATCTGCATGCTGCGCGATGAGGCAGATTATCAGTCGTATTTTGAGGATACGATGCGGGCGGGACATAACGAGAACGATCCGGTATCAGTGGATATCATGATCCGTTCATCTCAGGATGTGATTCGTGATCTGATCGGATACGGCGTCCGTTTTGCCAGGGACGAGAAGGGAGCCCTAGCGTTCACGAGAGAGGGCGCTCACAGCCGGAAGCGTATCCTGTTCCATGAGGATATCACGGGAAAGGAAATTACGAGCCATCTCATGGAGGCAGTGCGCCGCCTGCCCAATGTGACGATGATGGAGTATACAACCATGGTGGATATCGTGACAGATGAGAATTCCCATGGAGCATCAAAGCATCAGAAGGAAGACGCGGCGGGCAGATGCCGGGGCGCGGTCGTTCGCTATCCGGACGGAAAACTGGGGATCATTGAGGCAGATTACACAATCTTTGCGACGGGCGGTATCGGCGGGCTCTACAGTCATTCGACAAATTTCCGTCAGCTGACTGGCGATGCGGTTGCGATTGCACTGAAGCACGGTATTGCGACGGAACATGTGAACTACATCCAGGTGCATCCGACAACCTTCTACTCGGGACACGAGGAGGACCGGAGCTTCCTGATTTCTGAATCTGTCCGCGGCGAGGGAGCGAAGCTCTATGGGAAGAATATGCAGCGCTTTACGAATGAGCTTCTTCCGCGGGATCTTCTGACACAGGAGATTCTGAAGCAGATGAAAAAAGACGGGACGAAGTTTGTCTGGGAGGATCTCAGGACGATTCCCCATGAAGAACTCCTCCGTCATTTTCCGAATATTGTTCAGCATTGCGCGGAGAACGGCTATGACGTGACGAAGGAATGCATACCGGTGGTTCCGGCACAGCATTATTTCATGGGCGGGGTAAAGGTAAACCATGAATCCGGGACGAGTATGCCGCATCTCTATGCGGTCGGAGAATGTGCCTGCAACGGAGTTCACGGAAAAAACAGGCTGGCATCCAATTCTCTTCTGGAGTCCCTTGTCTTTGCAAAGCGGGCCGCGCGGGACATGATGAATCACTACGAGGGAATCCGTGACAGTATGCCTGATGTATCCCTTGCAGAATACAGGGATCTGTTGTCTGTTGAGAGGCGTTACGCAGCCATGATCCGGAAGGAGATCGAGGCGGAGGGAGGCCCGTCTTCCGTCAGGATCGCTTATCGTGACAAGTTCGCAGCGGAGCCTGGAGCGGAAGCTGTATAATTGCCGTACCAGGTGATGCGTCGTATACCGTTTATACGGATGAAGCCAATTCAACGAAAAGATGCGTAGGTGAAAAGCGCATTTGCGTAGGTGAAAAGCGCATTTGCGTAGGTGAAAAGCACATACATATCCTGCGGATGAAATTGCAAAAGCATTGAGCATGGAGTAAAATTCTATAATACGACAGTGACAACGGTGCGACACGGGGATATGACATTATTGTGCGACAGTCAATAGTGGAGGAAAAGGGAATGTTGGATCCGATTACAATGAAACTGCAGGTCGATCCGCTGATCGAGAGCGCGCTCAGAGAGGATATCACAAGCGAGGATGTCAGCACCAACTGTGTGATGCCGGAGGCAAAGATCGGAGAGGTGGATCTGATTGCGAAGGAGAAGGGAATCATCTGCGGACTTCCCGTTTTTGAGCGGGTGTTCACGCTCCTGGACCCGAAGACTGAGGTGGAGTTTTTCGTTCGAGATGGGGACGAGGTGAAAGAGGGAATGCAGATGGCGAAGGTGCGAGGAGATATCCGCGTGCTGCTTTCCGGCGAACGGACGGCCCTGAATTATCTTCAGAGAATGAGTGGTATCGCGACCTGTACCCGTCAGACCGCTGCACTTCTTGAGGGCACGGATATCTGGCTTCTCGACACACGGAAAACCACGCCGAACAACCGTATCTTCGAAAAATACGCGGTTCGCGTGGGAGGAGGGCATAATCACCGGTATAACCTGTCGGACGGCGTTCTTCTGAAGGATAATCATATCGGTGCAGCGGGCGGTGTCAGACAGGCTGTTGAGATGGCCCGCGCCTATGCGCCTTTTGTGCGGAAAATTGAGATTGAAGTGGAGAATCTGGATCAGGTCAGGGAGGCTGTCGATGCCGGTGCTGATATTATTATGCTTGATAATATGAGTCACGACCTCATGGCCGATGCAATGCGGATCATTGCCGGAAGAGCTGAGGTTGAGGTTTCAGGCAATGTGACCCGCGAGAAAATCGCTTCGCTGACGGATCTCGGAGTCAATTACATATCGAGCGGCGCACTGACACACTCCGCTCCGATCCTGGACATTTCCATGAAGCATCTGCATGCAGTCTGAAGTTCTGACGTACAGAAACGGCGATCCGATAGTTGTACTTCAGAATGGATCAGAAGCAATTTATATGCGGAAAAGCGAGAAAATTTTTTCAGAAGCAATGGAACAGGATATATATTTTTCCAGATGCGATGGAACAGGATATTTTTTCAGATACGATGTAAGAGGATATATACTCTCTCATATGCAATGAGAAGGTAAGGCAGGTGAAACATGTTGACGGGTACAGAGCGCCGTGAGGCTATTCTGGATATTTTGAAAAAAAACGAAGGGCAGGTTTCCGGAGGTGCGCTTGCAAGACAGTTTTCTGTGAGCAGGCAGGTGATCGTGCAGGACATAGCTCTGCTCAGAGCAGAGGGACAGCCAATTCTTTCTGCCGCGCGGGGCTATGTCCTTGATCGGAAGGAAAAGTCGAAGCTGAGCCGCGTATTCAAGGTTTGTCACACGCCGGAGCAGGCCTGCGAGGAGATGAATCTGATCGTTGACTGTGGCGGAAGAATCGAGGATGTCTTCGTTTATCACAGGGTGTACGGGATCATTCGTGCCGCCATGCATATCCGTTCGCGTCTGGATGTGAAACAGTATCAGGAGGAACTTTCCGGAGGAAAAAGTTCACCGCTGTCCGGTATCACATCCGGGTACCATTATCATACCGTGACTGCGGACAGCGAGGAGACCCTGGATATTATTCAGAGGGAACTTGCGGATCACGGATTTCTGGCAAAGCTGCAGGACTACGAGCCGGTGGATTTCTGGTCTAAAAGGAGTTAGAATATTCTCCGACACAGAAAAAATTATCCGGGAGGTACGATATGGCAGAGAGACGACCTAAGATCAGGATCACAGTGATTGACCGACGGGGAAAGAGGGGATGCCACCGCGGACATCATGTGGGCGAGGTGTTTGATTTTGATGAGGACAGAGGGAGGATCTGTCCAATGGCTATGCACTGTGCCTTCCCCTATATCGACATCCTTCGCTACGGCGGGAGCATTCCCGGACAGCCAGCGGGGACCGCGGAATTCTGCTGCTCTGACGCAGATACCATCATGGTCTTCCGGGCAGAGATTGCAGAGACGGGTGAAGAGGAGAATTGAATGAATGAGAAGAAACAGAGACGGCAGCTGATTGTGACCGGTGTACTGATTCTGCTGGCAGGGTTGGGAATACTCATCAACGAAGCGGATTTCATGGGCAGCAGTCACACGAAGGTGCTTCAGTATCTGGAGGTATACAGCGCATTTCTTCCGCTTCTGATCTATATTGTACCATTTGGAATTTTCGTGAAACAGATCGGTGCAAAGGGCGATATGAGCAGCCGGGAACTGCTGGCTGCTGTTTTCTGTGGAGCATTTATTCCCGCCGCGTTTGCCGGAGAAGTGAACAATAGCTTTGACAATCTGATGAAATCCATGATGGGCCATTCCTATTCCGAGGCGTGGATGGGCTCACTCGAAGCGGGAATTGCAGAGGAACTTCTGAAACTGGGCACAACAGCACTGCTGGTGTATGTGTGGAACAGAAAAACGTTCAGACAGTACCTTCTTATTGGAATGTGCGTGGGCATGGGCTTTCAGATCGAGGAAGATATCTCGTACATTACAGAAAGCGGATTCAAAAGTGTAAACGACGCGTTTCCGACGGCACTGGACCGGATCTCCGGCGCGCTTGGATCGCACTGGTGCTATGCCGCAGTGACCGCAGCCGGACTCTATCTGATTGTCAGAGCCAGCGGAAGAAACCACAGAAGAAAGGGCATCGGCTGGATTCTCCTCGTTATGGCAGACCACTTTCTGTATGATTCTCCGATCGGAAATATAAATTTGTTCAATGCGGTTTTGACAGCGGCGGTCGTACTGCCTGTGGTCATTTTTTTCAGAAGTCCGGAAGTGTATGCAGCCGGAGCATCAGAGACCGGAGAAAGTGGGAAGATGAATAGTTACACAATGGTGAAGATCAGAAGAGCTGAGGAGAAGGACATACCGGCATTGCTGGGGCTGCTGAACCAGGTGCTGGAGATCCATGCCGGTATCCGGCCGGATATTTTTATTCCGGGAACGACGAAGTACACGGTGGATGAGCTGAGAGAGATGCTGAAGGATGACAGAAAGCCGGTTTACGTGGCGGCGGACGGACAGGACCGCTGCGTTGGTTATGCATTCTGTCAGAAGAGAGAGCAGCCGTTCTCGAACAATATGGTTCCATTTACCTCACTGTTCATCGATGATCTGTGCGTGGATCAGAGCGCGCGGGGCAGACACGTGGGCGAGGCGCTTTTTGAGCATGTGAAGCAGGAAGCCAAAAAAATGGGCTGCTACGAGGTGACCCTGAATGTATGGGCGGGCAACACTTCCGCGGAGAAGTTCTATGAAAAAATGGGAATGAAGACCAAGGAAAGGCAGCTGGAGTATATCCTGTAATGTGAAGCAGGAAGAAGGACGGCTGCAAGAAGAGGATCTCCGGCTGAAGGCCAGGCCAGAAGATTCTGCCGGCTGCAGGAAGTAAAGCCGATAGATTCTGCCGATTACAGGAAGGACAGCCGACTCTACCGGTTACAGGAGGCAAAAGACCGGCGCAGTGCTGCTCTTCTCCGTTTTTTCCAGTCGGATAGGACATACAGAATCAGTGCGCACAGAGAGATAAGACTGACCGCCGCTCCGGCGGAAAGCCCCGGGGTCGTGTAACGGAAGGAGATCCTGTGTGTACCGGCAGGGACGCGGATCAGCATCATGCCGCCGGAATTGATGATCTCTGTCTGCTGTCCATCTATGAATGCTTTCCATCCGCTGTCGTTCGGGACAGAGAAATAGACGAGACTGTCACTGGAGTTATCGCTGTCACAGACAAATCCGTCAGAGGTTCTGCGGAAATTTTTCACGGCGCGGCTGGAATCACTGGCGACACGCTCCGCAGCGACTTCCTGAAGCTCGTCGTCGGTCAGATCAACCTTCTTTCCCGGACTGCTCTTTGATAGATTATCCGCCTCACGTCCGGAAGGACTGTAGCCCTCCTGATCGCTGTCAAAGACAAGCCCCGCATTATCAGAGGGATCTAAATGACTGTTTCCGGCGGAAGCGGTCCGGGCTGTCTCCAAATCTGTTTGAATGGCGTTCAGCGCATCGCGATAGGAAACACAGGGGGCCAGATCGCTTACACTCTTGCGGTCATCGGGCTGAATCACAGCTGCCCGCAGGAGAACAAGGCCTCTTTCACTCACATCAATTTTCTTCAGATCACGCTCTGTGATCACCTGATCGACCGCAAAACCGATCGGACAGGCATTCCTCTCCACAACATAATAATTTTTTCCATTTACCTGATACGTCCGGAGCGGCGTTCTCCCCTTCGGGTCCGTTGTTACATCGTATTTGCCGCCGAACAGCTCGGCCAGGCCGGCGTAGGAGGTCTTGTCCAGTCTGCGCGCCTGCTTGTAAAAGTCAAACAGACTGTCAAAATGCACGATGGAATCCGAAACCGTAGAACTGAAAATGCGCAGACCGGATGCTCCCTCTGAATAAAGCATCATGTTCTCGTCGATGTAGCGGTACTGGTCATTGATCGGCTCAAGCTGACTGTAGAGACGTATCTTCTGCGTGCAGGTCTCGCGGATTCCGTCTGCGAACCGGTAATAGCCAAGGACATACGCAGTGGTGAGAAGAGCAAAAACAGCAGTCCAGGCGGTGACGGTGAGGCAGAAATGGCGTGCGCCGGACGAAAGCCTGCGGAGGATGAGCAGGCCGGCCAGAGACACGGCAAAAATCAGAAAAAAGAATCCTCTGTGGCAGACCAGGCTCTTTTCGGAGTCGCTCCACTTCATGAGATTTAACGCGAGATAATAGATGATAAGAACGGCCATATTGACGAAAACAGCCGTTTTCAGCACGTCGTTGTTTTTTTCTCCGGATCGCTGTTCCAGCACAATTGCAGAAGCAGACGCCATCAGCAGGATCAGCATATACCACCAGCGCTGGTTGGCCTCTGTGAACAGAAGAAACGCAGAGGTCAGAAGGGGAGAAAAGGCAGCCACTATGAGAACAAGCAGCATTCTGGAGAGCCAGTCTCTGCGCTTTTGGTGCAGGTATGCAAGGACGCCGCTCATGCCGATCATAGGCAGGTAAGCGGAAGTAGAGGTCCATCTCTGGTTGTATACGGCACTGCTGTCATACATTGCCTCGCCCGGGAACAGAAATCCCTTGAGCAGATACAGGAGCATTTTGGGCTCGGGGAAGAGCTGTGACAGCAGGAGCTGAATACTGCTTCGCTTGTTTCCGGAAATGAACAGGATGTTCGGGAGGAACAGGACTCCGGCGATCATCACGCCCCAGAGGCCGGCAATGCCGCAGAGGAGGAGATTCCTGAGGGTAAGCCTCAGATTCCTTTCTCCGTATCGCAGAAAGAAGTAGAGAAGCAGAAAAACGACCTGTCCGACAAAGAAAAAATAGCTGTTGAGGCAGGAAAGTGCCGTTACAAGGATGAAAGGCTTTCCGTCACGAAGACGGCATTTTCCCGATTTCATCATCCGGTCAAATTCCAGAAGGAGCAGAGGAAAGAGGATTGTGACATCGTGGAAGGTGTAAAATTCGAGATTTACGGCCTGATAGCCGGAAAATGCGTAAAGCGTCGATCCGATCACGGCGTAATTGTCATCGCGGGTGAACTGGCGGATGTAGAGGAATGATGTTATTCCCGCGGCAATATATTTCAGAATATAGAGCCACCCCATCACACACGGCGTGGCGCTTACCGGGAACAGCATCGTGATCCAGAAGGAAATGCTGCCGAGACCGTAAAAACTGTACGCACCGACGGTCTGAGTTCCGAGATCGATTCCCCATGACCACGACTGACCGTTCAGAATGGCCTTGTGCATGCCGACGCTGAAAGGAATTGCCTGCGCATTGTAATCTCCGCACAGCGTAAATACTCCTTTATTCATCAGAATCAGCCAGAGGAAAGACAGAAGTGCGACAAGGGAGTTAATGACAATACACCTCTCAAGTGCTCTGCCTTTTTGCTCCGGACATGAGGATAACGATTTTTTGAGGTCAATTTTTCTGAACATAAGCCATCCCGAAATTTTGTAAAGCACCATGTTCCGCAGACGGGTGTCAGAATATTTATAACTCGCCGCGGCACTTCGCTGATCATACCGGTTGTCTTCGAAATCGCATCCAGTCTCTTATGCGCGTTTCGGGCGCACCGAGGCCGGAGGCTTCATCAGGTAGTACGCTTGATCTCCAGTCTCTTACGTGCGTCTCGGGTGCGCCGAGGCCTGTCTGCGTTTTCGAAGAGTTGATATGCAATGCCTATATTATAGACAGGATGGAGGCCGAATACAATTAATCCGGCGTTAAATGATCGGAGATGACGGTTCGGAATCTAAGAATGGTTATCTGAAGACAGGAACGCCTGTATGCCGTAGAACATCTGGTGTGTTGTATGCCTGCCTGATTATTAATTCTGCTCAAGACCGAACGCGTAGCCGGTCATCGCGATTGCGCCGAGTTCACAGTGGTTGTTGAAGACCAGTGTTTTTTCACCTTCGGATGCACCGAGCATGTAGAGGAGCGGAAGAAAATGTTCCGGTGTAGGAGCGGCATATCCGGCGTTCGGTAAGGATTCATATGCGATCACGCGGTCATCCTGGCGATTCCGGACATATTCCGTGATTGCCTTATTAAATGCAAGACATTCCGGGGATCCGTCCGGGTTGTCCCAATCTACCAGGCGCAGATTGTGTACAACGTTTCCGCTTGCAAGGATCAGATAGCCTTCATCACGAAGGGGCGCGAGCGCTTTTCCAAGATTGTAGATCTCGTCCGGGGAAAGCGTGCCGTCAACGGAAAGCTGAACGACCGGGATATCCGCCTCCGGGAACATATGGCAGAGCACAGTCCAGGCACCGTGATCAATGCCCCAGTCGTCGTTGATGGATACCCGGTCACCGAGGAGTGCGGACACACGGCCGGACAGGGCGGGATATCCTTTGACCGGATATTTGAAGTCATACAGCGCTTTCGGGAACCCGTACATGTCGTAGACCTGCTTTGGATTTTCTGTGCTCTGCACAAAAGTTCCCTTTGTATACCAGTGTGCGGATACGGTGAGGATTGCCTTCGGCTTTCCGAATTGTTCTCTGATTTGAGAGCCGATGCTGTGCAGGCCTCTCGTTACAGCTGTGTCCTCCAGCGCCAGCATTGGACTTCCGTGGCCGGAAAAAATAACCGGCATTCTTTTTTTATTCATAGTACACCTCCGTAAATTTCATTTAAGATCATCAAATGCTGCCAGGGCCAAATGCTTTTTTGCCCCGAGATGAGGCCGGGAACTGCTTCGTTATTTTGAAGTTTATTTTGAAACTCTCCGACCTCATCGAAGATGGATATTGTCAGGAACGTGAATAATTCATACTCAAAAGTTTAATTATCCGACTTGCAAAAATAATACGACCATAGTAGAATGCAGTCAAGCAGGATTTTTTCCTTGAGCAGGTATGTTTTGCTTGAGTATTCGATCCGCCGCATGAAGCAGGATCGGGAATAATGAATGAAGGAATTGCTTCCATGAGACGGAGCAGCAGGTCGATATTCGTATATAAGAGCAGGTGGTATCATGAAAAAAGAAACATGTGAAAGAGCAAATCAATTCGGTATGTGTCCGTATGCGACAGCGCAGCAGCTATTGTCGGGGAAGTGGGCGATTCTGATTCTGCATGCTCTCGCGGGCGGGCCTAAAAGGTTTAATCAGCTGCAGAAGGAAATTGACATTACGCAGGCTACTCTTGCAACACATCTCAGGAATCTGGAGAAAGAGGGACTGCTGACCAGGACGGTTTATCCGGAAGTGCCTCCGCGGGTGGAATATGAGCTTACGGAGATCGGGTACGAGTTCAAACCCGTTCTCGACAGCATCGAATTGTGGGGAAGAAAGTATATCAGGCATCTTGAACAGAAAAATTTGAAGCTTCTAAGGGATCGTTGATCATTTTTGCCTCGATTGTGATATACTGATAGCATACTTAATAACCGATTAATAATGAATGGAGAATCTGTCGTGGCAGGAATAAAAGATGTGGCGAAATGTGCGGGTGTAGGTGTCGGAACGGTTTCCAGAATGATCAATAGAAGCGGTTACGTGTCGGAGGAATCCCGGGAAAAAATACAGGCAGCGATGAAAGCTCTTGATTATACGCCTAATGAACTGGCAAGAAATTTGTACAGAAAGAAATCCGGCATTATTGCAGTACTTGTGCCCAATGTATCGAATCCTTTTTTTGCTGAATTCATCGATTGCATCGAGGAAGAATTGTATATGGATGGTTTTAAGGTCATGCTGTGCAACACTGCGAAGAATGCCGGTGCGGAGGCAGAATATCTTGATATGCTGAAAAGACATATTGTAGACGGTGTTGTCTCATGTGTTTCGTCTCTGGGAGAGGAATATTATTCAACAATCAAAAAGCCAGTAGTGGCTGTGGACAGATACCTTGGAGATAATATTCCGGTAGTTACCGTAGATCACCGCGAAGGAGGAAGGATGGCCGCAGAACTTCTGATTCAAAATGGATGCAGGAGTGTTCTCCATTTCAGAGGCGCGGGAGATATCGATACACCTTATTATGATCGTCATTCCGAGTTTCAGAGAATAATGGATGAGAACAATATAAAAACATATTGCTATGATCTTGCCTGGGACAGGATGGATTCCGAGTATTACATCAAAGCCGTGGACGATGCGATGCAATCAGGGTTTGCTTTTGATGGAGTGTTTGCAGTCGATCGCATTGCGATAGAGTGCATGAATAGATGTCTGAAGCGGAACAGGCGAATTCCTGAAGATGTGAAAATCGTAGCATATGACGGAACATTTATTACCGATATCGTCGAGCCCAAAGTGACGGCGGTAGTTCAGCCAATAGAACTCCTTGCGAAGGAGGCGGCAAAGGCAATTACTTCCCTTATTGCAGGGAAAAATCCGGAAAAGATGAAAGTGGTTTTGAAAGCGTCTTTGAAAAAGTCTGGTACGACATTAGTCTGATTTTAGATAAGGGCTAGGTTCTTTGCTATTGTTTGAGTAATTGCGCACAAAATACGAATCCGATCTTAGTGAATAATGCTAAAATAATATTATAATCAATAAGTAAGATTGACATTATGCCAAAAAGGATATAGTATACAATTAGCTTTTAGGTAAATGTGGAACGCGTTCCACATTGCAGACAGAACCGGATTCTGGAACCCGGGAACAGGAAAGGGAACTGTCAAAACAAGGAGGAAGGTATGAAAAAGAAAATCTTAGATATATTATTATCTATCACACTGGCAGCCGGGATGGCTGCTGGACTTGCGGGATGTGGATCAACCGGTGCGGCATCTGAGGGAAGCACTACGTCGTCTGGAACCGTGAAGACGGCATCTGACAATGACTCCGGAGACAGCATAACTGTCCTTGTTGAGAGTGGATCTCCTGCTGAGGCGCTTGCAAAGAGCACCGCCTCTGAATTCCAGAAAGAGACTGGCTGCAAGGTCAATATCGACGCAGTAGCATATACCGGAATGTATGACAAAATCTCTACGGAAATCAAATCTGGTCAGGCGGCCCACGATGTTGCTTGTCTGGATTTCGTGTGGCTCGCTGCATTTGCGGATGCCATTGAACCTCTCAAGGATGCGGACACAAGCGATTTTCTTCCGACCTTGGAGGACTCCGGAACTGTTGATGGAAATCTTCTTGGATATCCTATGTGGGTTAACTGTAAGATCCTTATTTACCGGAAGGATCTTATTCCTGAAGATAAAGTGCCAAAGACCTGGGAAGAATATGAAAATGTTGCAAAATCTGTTGCAACCAGTGATATGTATGGAACTACAGTCTTTGGAAGCGGATCGGATGCTGTTTGTTCTTTCCTTGATTTCGCATGTCAGGCGGGAGCAAAGGGATTGGTATTTGACAAGAATGGCAAGTGCAATATTACCGATAAACCATATTCTGATGCTTTGAAGTTCATGGTAGAGAATGCCAATGCGGACTACACACCGGACGATTCTCTGGCTACGGCAGCTACAGAGTCTCAGGAACTTTTCACAAATGGAAAGGTTGCTATGCAGCTTAACTGGAGCCATGAATATCCGGCAGCTGTCAAGGCTCTCGGTGCTGACAAGGTTGGCTGTGCACCTATGATCTCCGGAAGCGCAGGAGTCGGAGCAACGACAGGCCCGTGGTACGAGTGTGTGATGAAAAACTCTGCTAACAAGGAAATGGCTCTTAAATATGTGAAGTTCATGTATGATCATAATGCTGATTATATGGATCAGACTCTCAAGATTGCGGCGAGAAAATCAGTTTATGAAGATGCAGCCAAAATTGCCGGCGATGAACATACCAGTGCTGTGCTGACAACATTGGAATCTCCGTACTCTCAGCCAAGACCAATGGTAACAACATGGTCTCAGATCGAAGAGGTTCTTACCGGTGTGGTTGAATCTGCATTGAGCGGAGCTGATATCGACAAGACACTTGAAGATGCCAAAACACAGATTGATGAAATTGGAACCGGTGAATAAAATAGCCGGATCATTAAAGTAAATTCAGAATGTGTGTGCGGGAGTGTTCAGCTCCCGCACTTGAGGAATTAAGGCTATGAGATTGATTTCTAAAAAGACCCTGTTGCTGTTTTTCCTGCCTGGAGCAGTTTTTATGGGGATGTTTCTTATTTATCCGATTGTTAAGATGGCAGTAGACAGCTTTTGCAAGGTCGGTATTACGGGTTCCAGAACGTTCATTGGACTGGATAATTATATCAAAGCCTTTAGCGCCGGAGGTATGGGACTTCAGCTAAAGAATACAATCATTTATATTCTGGTTGCAGTCAGCATAGAAACAGTTCTGGGATTTATTTTCGCATTGCTGTTTGAGTCAAATTATAAAGGCAGCAAGATTATCCGATCATTGATGATGACACCTCTTATGATAGCTCCCCTGGTGGCTGGTCTCATCTGGAAACTTATGCTCAGCTCGAACTTTGGTATTGTAAATGAGTTGCTGGTGCGAATCGGAATACTGAAAAGCACGAGCGATATTCTCTGGCTGGCAGATCCGAAATGGTCGCTGTTTGCCTGCTGCATTGCGGATATCTGGCTTACCACGCCATTTATGATGCTTATGATTCTGGCGGGCCTTCAGGGATTGGACAGTGCTGTTACCGAGGCATCGAGGATTGATGGCGCCAATGCACTTCAGGAAATCTTCTTTATCAAATTGCCGGGTATTAAACCAGTACTGCTGACAGCACTTTCGGTCAGAATCATTGATGCGGCGAAGACGTTTGACATTATCTGGGCGATGACGCAGGGCGGACCAAACAGCTCTTCCGAAACAATCAGTATTATCATTTATAAACAGCTTGTAAAATATAACAATACGGGATACGCAAGTGCGATGGCAATTATTTTTATTGCTGTACTGGTAGTGTTTACACTGGTATTTATGCAGAGCCTTTGGAATCCCAAGAAAAAAGCTTAAAAAGCGATGCGAGGTGAAAAAATTACTATGGAAAAGAAATCGGCAAGAAACACGGCCATAATTATTATCTCAGCATTGTTAACGTTATTCTGGTTGTTTCCGTATCTGTATGTGATATCCTGCTCTTTCAGAAAGGGATCGGAGGTTATAGCGGTTCCACCCTCATTCTTCCCCAAAACGTTCTCTGTTGAGAATTTCGTCGATCTGTTTTCGAGGATGAATACCGGAGGATACATGGCGAACAGTCTTGTGACTTCGGTAGTGAGTACGTTGATAGCGGTAATACTGGGAGCAATGGCAGCATATGCGATTCAGCGTTCTGGTTACAAGATCTCACAATTTCTTGTAATACTTATTTTGTGTCTGAAAATGATTCCTACATCCTGCATTACTGTTCCTATATATGAGATTATTGTAAATATTGGACTGTATGATACCAGGCTTGCGTTGATTATTGTATATGCTGCAATCAATATGCCTTTTGTGATGTGGACAATGCTGAGTTTCTATGAGGGCATTCCGACTTCACTGGATGAGGCAGCCTATGTGGATGGAGCAAGCAGCATGCAGACATTTTCGCATGTTATCCTTCCGATTGCGGCTCCGGGTCTTGCAACAGCATTTATTTTTACACTTTTCCTTTCATGGAACGATTTCCTGGTAGCCCTGCTTTTGACAAGCACACATGCGAAAACATTCACGGTTGGTCTTGCAGGCTTCCTTTCGGCATACAGCCTTGATCTGGGGCCGATGTGTGCCGGCGCGTTCTTATTCAGCTTCCCTGTGATGATTATTTCAATGTTTGCGCAGAAGTTTATCATCAGAGGTATGACTGCTGGCGCTGTCAAGGGATGATTTTGGAGAATTTATGAGTAAAGAATCGATGACATTAAAAATAAACAGAGCCCTTGAGGAGATAGAACGCACAAAAACTCATGCTGCCAGAGGCCGCATGAGGCAATACTATCATTTTATGCCTGAAACCGGATGGATGAATGACCCGAACGGACTGGTTTTCTACAAGGGCCAATATCATTTTTTCTTTCAGTTCAATCCATATGCTCCCTTCTGGGGGAGCATGCACTGGGGACATGCAGTGAGCCGGGATCTTTTACATTGGCACTATCTGCCACCGGCACTTGCGCCGAGTGAGATATATGACGATCATCCGGATGGCGGGTGCTTCTCAGGAAGTGCAGTGGAATATGAAGGAAAATTATGGCTTATTTATACTTCTGTTTCTGATTATGGGAAAGGAATCAGGCAGACGCAGAGCATAGCATACAGTGAAGATGGTATTCACTTCCTGAAATATGATGGCAATCCGGTTCTGGAAGCTCCGGACGGAGTCAATCCGGGTGAATTCAGAGATCCCAAAGTATGGGAACATGACGGGAAATTTTACATGGTAACCGGAGCAAGTCAGAATGGTCGGGGGAAGGCACTCCTCTTTTCCTCGGATAATCTGAAAGAGTGGAGATATGTCAATGAGATTGCTGAGAGCAGAGGAGATATGGGAAGCATGTGGGAATGCCCTGATTTCTATTCTGCCGGGGACAGGTTTGTATTGACCTTTTCACCTATGGGATCTGGCGATCACACATCTGTATATATGACTGGCGCATTCGATTATAAAACAGGAAAATTAGAAGCGCAGACGGCACGGGAAATTGACTGGGGTATGGATTATTATGCGGCGCAATCTTTTCTGGCTCCGGATGGCAGAAGGATTGTCGTTGGATGGGCCAATGAATGGTCATGGATGCCGGAATGGAAAGACTGGGGGCCAACGTTTAAAGAGGGATGGTGCGGTTTTTTCAATCTTCCGAGAGAGGTAAGCGTTCTGGAGGACGGATCTCTTCGATTTAAACCGATACGGGAACTGGAATCTTTGCGATCCGATGCCTGCTGTTTAGATCAGATTAGTGTATCGGGAAGAAGAAAATCATTGAAAGCTGGTAATGGGATCAGCTATGAGATGAAATTTATCATTGATTTGGACCATTCTGATGGTGATGTGCTTGAACTGGAGCTGAGGGCCGGAGGTGGCATGAAAACCATCTGCCGTTTTGATTTTCTCAGAAATGAGCTGAGTGTGAACCGCAATAATTCGGACGGATGGAGCCGAGGTATATCGAGAAGTGTCATGAAGCTCCATCGTAAGTCAAAAATGGATGTAGATATCTTTTCGGATCAAAGTTCCATTGAAATATTTACAGATGATTATACAAATAATCACTCAAACAATGTTTTTGCGGGCGAAGACCAGCGGGATATTTTCATCAGAGCGGAGGGCGGCAGCTTTCTAATCAGGAATTTTGAATCATATGGCATGCAGAGCTGCTATGATGCGGCCAGGGAGAACCTTTAAGGACACAAAAGATGAAGACAAGTTATTTCTATGATGTTACAAAATGGAAATCGGGTAACCCGTATGAGGATATCGGGGCAGTTATTAATGATATAATCAGGGATATCAAAGAGAAGCAGACGGAAAGAGACGAGGACGACGGAGGAAAGCCGGGTGCGGCGATCTTCATACCATCAGGGGATTATCATCTTCGTACACAGGTTGTCATCGATATTAGTTTCCTGAAGATTTTCGGTACCGGGCATGGCTTTGAATCTTCAAGTATAAGGTTTAATGTGCCGGATAAGGATGTCCCTGCGCTTTGGGAACTCTGGCCGGGCGGCAGCAGAGTTATTAATGATATTCCTGTATCGGTGGAAGAAACGGTAGATACGGAAGAAAAGGGGGCTGCTTTCTTAATCAGACGTGATGGAAATCCCAGAATAAGCTCGGTTGAATTTCAAAACTTCTGCATAGACGGTCTGCATTTTACCGGGAGCGAGAACGGTGATCCTGAAAATTCATATAGAAATGGCAAGACAGGAATATATGCGGCTAGTGCCAATGATTCGTTCAGAATTACCGAAATGGGAATTGTGTACTGTGAACATGGAGTCGTCATGTATGATTCTGATGCGCTTTCGATCCATGATAACTTTATTGCGGAATGCGGGAATTGCATAGAACTCCGAAGATATGGACAGGCATCCAAAATCACGGATAATCTCATTGGAGCAGGCTATAATGGTTATTCTATATTTGCTGAAAATTTCGGCGGACTGCTTGTCAATGCAAACAATGTGTTTCCAAGGGGTAAGAGCAGCCTTTACTTCTCGTTCGTTCAACGCTCGTCCATATCGGGCAACAGATTTCATTCGTTTTATCCCGGAATGCTGAGACTTGAGAAGGGATCTTCAGAAAATCTTGTTTCGTCAAATCATTTTCTCAGAGACAATGAGCCATGGGAACCGATGAAGCAATATGATAATGGCGAGGATGATCTTTTGGGACTCATAGTTATAAACGGCAATAACAATTCATTTATATCGAATCACATATCGGAGAACATTCAGAAGGAAAGCATCAGGCCGGATACACACATTAAACCTGTGGTACTTCATATAACAGGTGGTGTTCATAACTATATTGCAAGTAATCATATGCTTGTCATGACAAAAGATGAAGAACAGCAGAGTAATGAAAAAGAGAGCGATTCGTGTTTTGGAGCACAGGTTAATGCGTTACTGTTAAAGACAAAACCAATGGATGCAGTGCTGATCAGGGTTGACGACACTTCATGGTCGAACATCATATTGGATTCGGCAAGAGAAAACGAAGCCGACATCGACAGGTCCAAGAATACATTTCGAGCCATTCCAGAATAATAGTAAGCGGTAAATCGGCAGGTACTGACGATTTACCGCTTATATTCATTTACGCGAACAGTGAGCCGCAGCCGAATGCGAAGTATTCGTGTGCGGCGAGCGTCGCGATAGCGAGATAAAACTCGCACAGCGTGTTTTATCTCGTTGCAGATCTAATGCCAAACCGAAAATCCCAGAGATATATGTAATTATCCCGGGATCGGAACAGGATGCCATGCCTGGTCTTCAGTAGAACAGAATCCCCAGCAGAAAGCACAGCTGTGTGATTCCATTGACCATCTGTTCTTTCCAGTTTGATTTTGCGTTTCTTCTGTCCAGGCGCTTTGCGAAGAAGCACAGAACAAGGATGCCTGCGATTCCCGCGAGGAAGAAGATGCAGGATGGAAAGGCTGTTACATGATGCAGAACCGCTGTCAAGGACCAGCGGCTCCGGTTTACAGCGAGTGCCAGGAGCATCAGGGCAAATCCGGAAGGCATGAGAAAACGCATCTGCCGGTTCAGAAACGGCACATCGATTTTTCTGAGAGCGATTACAAATTTCC
Organism: Bilifractor sp. LCP19S3_H10; assembly: GCF_052119185.1. Lineage (NCBI taxonomy): Bacteria > Bacillati > Bacillota > Clostridia > Lachnospirales > Lachnospiraceae > Bilifractor > Bilifractor sp. LCP19S3_H10. The sequence continues at coordinate 232,097 of NZ_JBQKFT010000001.1, read as the reverse complement.
AGCCTGCCTTCAGTGATCCGGCGAGGATAACCAGTACAGCGCCGATCCGGAAGAGCAGACTTGGAAAGCGGCAGGCGAGAACGCCGGCGCTGATGCTGAAAAAGAGTACGGGTATACAGTCTGTCAGCGCCATGGACAGATGGAATCCTTCCGGGATGTTTGCGTTGCCTTGCATCATGCGACCAGCCATTTGTGCTCCTTTACCGAGTAGATGGGCAGAAACGGTATCATGATCGGGGTTGTGGATTTATATTTCCGATATTCAGGGTCATTTCCGTAGTTCTTGTCCTGACGGATTTCCAACCGGCGCGCTCCTCCGAACATCACGTAGATAATTCCGGCATAGCCGAGAAGAGAACAGATCCATTCGGCGGGATTGTGATATACGTTGAGTCCGGAAATGAAGACACCGGTCCAGAAGATCATCTCGCCAAAATAATTGGGGCAGCGCACGATTCGGAACAGGCCTGTATCGACAAAACGTCCCGGGTTCTTTTTCTTTGCGCGGTTTTTCTGCAGATCCGCGGCAGTTTCCAGAAGCAGACCGGTCAGAGAGATCAGGAATCCGATCAGGCAGAGAGCATCTGTGCCCTTATTGTCCTGCAGCCGGAAAAGAACCGGGGAAGTCTGCAGAACGTAAAGAACGGCTGCGGAAATCCATATGCCGACTTTGGCCGCAAAGGACACACTTTTATCGGATTTTACCTCTCCCTTCATTCGGCGGGTGTAGGCGGTTTTCAGGTCGCGATACGCGAGATATCCGGCGAGCCGGCAGCCGTAGACGATGAAGAACACGCACTGCAGGATGGTTCCGGCACTCAGACTACTGGAGAACAGGCACAGGAGGCCGGCACCGACCAGAGCGACAGCAGCCCCGTATCCCAGGGAAATGAACCATACATATTTGCGGAAACCGCAGGAGCTGGCCAGAAGGGCCAGAAGCAGAAGAATCAAAAACTCTTTCATAAACGAAATCCTTTCATTTGTCGCACGCGAAAACCCACTGCATTTAGGTTGCCGTTTGTTGGTACAGACACCTGCTGATGATCTTGACAGGCTATTTTTGAATGGTGCATATTTAATGATAGCGACAGGTGTCGTTATTTTCAATTGATTTCTTTCGGGAACGAGGAAACTGCAACATTCAGAGAGGAGGTGTCGCTTTTCTTGAGGAGAAAAGATCTGGACCACAGTCTGATACAGAGCTATCTGACGGAGGCACTGCTTCAGCTTATGGGGACAAAAAATTTTTCGGATATTTCTGTCGGTGAAATTGCGGAGCGGGCGGGGGTACACAGGGCGACATTTTACCGGCATTTCAGTTCAAAGGATGAAGTCCTTCGATGTGCTCTGGCACGGATGCTCCGGGAAACAGAGGGAGACAGGGAACTGCTTGAAACGGATTTCGCCTCTTTTATCCGCCCGGTGTTTCAGGCATTTTTCGACAACAAAAATCAGATGCTCCGGCTGTACAAAGCCGGTTTATCGGGTCAGATCCTGGATGTTCTGAAGGAGTATTTTCATTTTGAAGAGATTCCGGATATGGTCGTAAATGGCGGGGATGGTGATGGCGCATCCGGTACAGGTGAAACCATAAATATGGAAAAATACAGGATGGCCTACCGGACAGGCGGCATATATTCCTGCCTGCTTCTGTGGTTTTCCCACGATATGAGGGAGACGCCGGAGGAAATGACGGAGATCGCTGTGTCACTGTGAGATTGTGATCCGGTGAGTGATGATCGTAGAAGATGTGACCTTTTGTGTTATGGCAGGAAAGAAATTTTCAACGCCGGGACGGGCTGTGAAAAACTAGGCGACCGGGGGCGCCCCAAACTGGTGTTGCGCCAGCCCCGGTTCATCAGGATTCCTGCTCAAATGAACGGGTGACGTCAGTACAGGATCATTGTTTCCGGGATGCCGTTTTTCCATACGATACGGCTCTCGCCCTGAATCAGCGGTTTCAGGTAATCGATCATCTTCTGGGTCACATCGTTTCCGGATTTGTTGATCCAGTCCGCAGGGACTTTTTTCTCCGCATTTGCAGCGACATCGATATCTACAAGGCCGTAGGTCACGCGGTAGGGCTTATCGGATGTGCGGATGATGGAAGCCATTTTGCCGCTTTCGCCGTTCAGAGCGGCCTGAACTGCTTTCATTCCGACCATACGCGACTCGTCTTCATCGGTTGCGCTCTGAAGGTGGGAGGCGCAGCGCTGCATGAGGTTCAGCTCGATGGATCGAACCTTGCAGCCGATCTTATTGCGAACGAGTGTCTCCAGAACAGAGGAAGCCCCCGCGATATAGGAATGTCCGAAATTGTCGGTCGCCTTAGTCTGAACGATTTCGGAGACATATCTTCCGTCCGAAAGCTTTACACCTTCACTGACAGCAACCAGTACAGCGTCCTCCTCGGAAAGCTTCTGCTGTACATCCTGGATGAAGGATTCCGGGTAAAAAGGACTCTCGCAGAGGTAAATCAAATCGGGACCTTTTCCGCCGTTCAGACGGGAGAGCGCGGAGGCGGCGGTAAGCCATCCGGCGTTTCTTCCCATCACTTCAACGATGGTGACCGCCTTTTTGGCGTATACATGGCAGTCGCGCTCCAGCTCTGAGAAGGTGGTGGCGATATATTTCGCCGCGGATCCGAACCCTGGGCAGTGATCTGTGCCGCAGAGATCATTGTCAATGGTCTTCGGTGCTCCCATGATGGAGATCCCGGTGATATTGTGTACACGGCAGTACAGGGAGAGCTTGGCAATGGTATCCATGGAATCGTTGCCGCCAATATAGATGAAATACGAGATGGAATTCTTCTGAAGAATTTCGATGATGCGCGCGAGCTGCTTCTGATCCTTCAGCTTCAGGCGGCAGGAGCCGAGAGCAGCGGCCGGTGTCTGGGACAGGAGCTGAAGTGCCTCGGAATTATCGATCTTGTCGCGGAGGTCGATGAAATTTTCCTCCATCACACCCTCGATACCGTTCACGGCACCATAGATATTGTCGATCTGATCTGAAATCTGTGCACAGCTAATGATCCCGGCAAGGGTTGCGTTGATGGCGGAAGTAGGTCCGCCGGATTGAGCTACGAGCAAATTCTTCACTTTTTATTTATCCTCCGAAATATTTCTCGTTCAGTGTCGAATACAATATAGCATCCCAGTGTAGTGTTGACAATAGCAGGTACGGAAAGGATTCCACACCCGGCGGTTGTTCACGGACAGGCACGACACATCCAAACCACAGCTTCGCCGGCGATAGGAAGCTTCCAGAAAAAAGACAGAGAGAAAGACAGAATGAAAAGGTAAAGAGGAAAATACGAAAAACAGGTTCACTTGATGTAAGAAAGATGATATAGTTGAAACTGTACTGTTTTAGTCGGATTTACTGTATAAGTCCAGTCGCAATGTTCTTGGCCCATGGGGAGCTTGCTCACCAGTGGGCAAGAACATTAGCGACGACAACAGGTATGAGCATGGAGCGGTGCGAAGCAACGCGGGAATGCTCATACCTGTTAGCGGCACGGAAGCTGCGAAGCAGCGAAGTGACGCGGGGACTTATACAGTGTGTGGCACGATTATCGTGTGGGCGTTACAGCATAAGTCCAGTCGCAATGTTCTTGGCCCATGGGGAGCTTGCTCACCAGTGGGCAAGAACATTAGCGACGACAACAGGTATGAGCACGAATTTATACATATTATTATAGAAAGAGGATTTTGTAATGAGTAAAAAACAGAGCATCATGGATATTGACACCGTTTCCCTGGATGATGAGAACAGTCAGATTATCATTATTGACCAGACTCTCCTTCCCTATGAGACAAAGACGATTCGTCTGACCACGCAGAATCAGATCTGGGACGCTATCTATACGCTTCAGGTCAGAGGAGCGCCGGCGATCGGGGTGACGGCGGGCTTTGGACTTTATCTCGCCGCAAAGGAGATCGGCGCGCACGCGAAGAACTTTGATGATTTTTATCCGGAGTTTGTCAAGGCAAAGGATTATCTGGATTCTTCAAGACCGACAGCGGTGAATTTGTCATGGGCATTGAACATGCTTGACAAGACGGCACAGAAGAACCGGGACAAAACAGTTCCGGAGATTGTGGAGGCTCTGCACCGTGAGGCCGTCCGGATTCAGGAAGAGGATATCTGGGCGTGCCATAAGCTTGGCGAGTACGGCCTGACCCTTGTGAAGCCCGGGGACGGACTGCTGACGCATTGCAATGCCGGAAAGCTTGCCGCGACACGCTACGGCATGGCGACGGCGCCGATGTATCTCGGGCAGGAAAAGGGCTATCATTTCCATGTGTACTGCGACGAAACCCGTCCGGTGCTTCAGGGCGCGCGGCTGACGGCGAAGGAACTGATGGATTCCGGAATCGATACGACCGTCATCTGTGACAACATGTCCAGCTCTCTGATGAAGGAGGGTAAGGTTCAGGCTGTTTTTGTCGGCTGTGACCGTGTGGCGGCGAACGGAGATACCGCAAACAAGATCGGGACCTCGGTTGTTGCTATCGTGGCAAAGCATTATGGTGTTCCGATGTACATCATGGCTCCGACTTCTACAATTGATATGAATACGCCGGACGGCAGCAAAATCCGCATCGAGCAGAGAAAGCCGGAAGAGGTAACCGAGATGTGGTACAAGAAGAGAATGGCGCCGGAGGGAGTCAAGGTCTACAATCCTGCCTTTGATGTCACGGATCATGAGCTGATTACCGCGATTGTGACGGAATACGGAATTGCGAGACCGCCTTATACGGAATCGCTGAAGAAAATCATGGAGAAAAAAGCTGAAGCGATGAAAGAGAAGGAATAAGGATACCCGAAGCGGATGAGAGATGAGGAGGGTGTTTTATGAATGATGAGGTAAAAGAGATGGCAAATGAGCTTGATAAGTTCATGAAGAATAAGGAGACCACAAGCGAAAAGACGGAGGCTCTGGTCGAGGAGATGCTGAAAAGCTATCGGGAATATCCGGTCAGCACCCGTCTGAATGTGACAAATATCCTGAACCGGGAGACATTGATCGATGTGCTGCAGAAGGTGCGCGAGATCCTTTTTCCGGGATATTATGACAACAGCAGGGTGCGGGCTGAATACGTGAAATATACGGTCGGCGAAAAAATTGAGTTTGTGCAGTATCATCTGACAAAGCAGGTGGCCATTGCGCTCGGCACACAGGAAATCTGTGAGGAGTGTGAGCGGTCCGTTTTGCTGCAGAGGGCGGAGAAGATTGTCGATGATTTCCTCGATCAGCTTCCGAAGCTGCGGGAAATTCTGGCTACAGACATACAGGCTTTCTATGAAGGCGATCCTGCGGCATACAGTTTTGACGAAATTATCCTCAGCTATCCCGGTCTGATGGCAATTACCGTCTACCGGATCGCCCATGAACTGTGGAATCTGAAGGTTCCGCTGATTCCGCGGATTATGACAGAATATGCGCATGGCAAGACGGGGATCGACATTCATCCCGGCGCGACCATCGGAAAATATTTTTTCATCGATCACGGTACCGGCATCGTCATCGGCGAGACAACCGAGATCGGCGACCATGTCAAGATCTATCAGGGCGTGACACTGGGCGGCCTGTCAACGAGAAAAGGGCAGGCACTGAAGGGCGTGAAGAGGCATCCTACGATCGGCAACAATGTCACGATCTATTCCGGCACATCAGTGCTCGGAGGGAATACTGTCATTGGTGACAATGTGACCATCGGCGGCAACACCTTTGTGGTCCGGTCGGTTCCCGCGGATATGAAGGTCAGCGCGAGAGCACCGGAGCTTGAGTATTCACATGGCCCATCGCAGGGCACCGATAAGGATACTTATTGGGATTTTGTAATTTGAGGCGGACAGCGGCCGTGAAGAATAGGACGGGGATCTCACTCTGTTTTGTCGGATGACAAAAGATGAAAGGAGGGAGATCTCTGTCCTTTTTGTGACGGAAAAACCACAGAGATGAACATTTTAGTGGATTTCTGTGGTTTTATTGACATTTTGACCGGGTGCTTGTATACTTGAAATGAAATGCAGAAGTCTGAGTGGCAGATTTTTTATGATTTGCCTGATATCATGATTTTTATGATATCACGGTATGTATGATACGGTGATGCGGACTGCCGCGTGCTTTGTGCGCTAGCAATCCGGCGGGTATTCCGGGGTGGAAGTATGGATCAGAACAGGATGACGGAAAATATCGTGAGTCAGATCAGAGGCAGCATTCCTCTGAAGACGGCGAAGGTTCTTATGGACCGGGTGGAGGAATATGCCAGGCAGAAGGGACTCGCCTGTGTCATTGCGGTCGATGACGCCCATGGCAATCCGATTGCGGTTCATGTGATGGAGGATGCCTTCCTTGTGAGTTATGAGGTCGCGACCCAGAAGGCCTATACTGCGGTCGCGGTGAAGATGTCAACGATGCAGGTCCATGAGATGATACAGCCCGGAGGCACCTTCTACGGGCTTGAGTCCATGAAAAACGGGAGGATCATCGGATTCGGCGGCGGCGTACCGTTGAAGATCGGAGACAAGATCGTCGGAGGTCTCGGCGTAAGCGGGGGAACCGGCGAGCAGGACAACGATGTGGCGGAGTTTGGCCTGAAGGTTTTCGCGGAGATTACCGGGCAGGCGTGACGTGTTCCGGAGCCGAAGGCGCCCGGACTCCTCACATCGGGAGAACTGCAGGCTCTCGGGACTGGAGCGCTGAATCGTTACATCAGATCATCTTTAGAATTTATAGAGCCGATTAAAGAGTCGATTATAGAGTCGATGGAACATCATGGCGGATAGATACCTTGTGTATCGCCGCCATGTTTTTTTACGCGAACAGTGAGCCGCAGCCGAATGCGAAGTAATCGTGTGCGGCGAGCGTCGCGATAGCGAGATAAAACTCGCGCAGCGTGTTTTATCTCGTTATGTGGCTGCCGCGGAGGAACGACAAAAACTGCAGATGGATTTTCTTTGCGAGAACAGCTGATATTGTGGAATTGTGTTGAGTTATTCCCCGATAAATGTGGTTTTTTGAAAGATTCGACCCTGTTTCTATTGATAAACGATCATCCGGGATGTATAATGGATCCAAATACTATGAGTGGCACTGTCGGATTGAGACAGGCAGATACTCTGGGTTTTTATCCTGTCCGGGACATGGGGTTTCGGACTTTCCGGGGGCATTCATTAAGTGCCCCGCATCCGATTCCGGTGATTATTGCGCCGGGATCAAATGACATGTTCACGTGATTTCAGACATTGCGGAGAAAATGAAGCATGAGAAGATCAAAGAGATTTGAGGTTCTGGACCAGCGTCCGGTAAATAAGGATGGCTATATCAATGAATGGCCGGAGATGGGCTTTGTCGCCATGAAGAGTCCGTATGATCCGAAGCCGTCTGTCCGGGTAGAGAACGGGCAGATCGTTGAGTTGGATGGAAAGAAGCGGGAAGATTTTGACTTCCTGGATACCTTCATCGCGGATTACGCCATCAATATCGCACGCGCGGAACAGTCCATGAAGATATCGGCACTGGATATCGCGAAGATGATTGTGGATATTCATGTGTCAAGGAAAGAGGTTCTGGAGGTGATCTCCGGAATCACACCGGCGAAGATGACGGAGGTCATCAATGAGCTGAATGTGGTTGAGCTGATGATGGGCATGCAGAAGATGCGCGCGAGGAAGAAACCCGGAAATCAGGCGCATATCACCAATCTGAAGGATGATCCGGTTCAGATTGCGGCCGATGCGGCGGAGGGCGCGCTCCGGGGATTTGCGGAGGAGGAGACGACGATGGGTGTCGCGAGATACGCGCCGCTTGACGCCATGGGTCTTCTGATCGGTTCGCAGGTCGGCCGGCCGGGTGTACTGACGCAGTGCTCGTCTGAGGAGGCAACCGAGCTGGAACTCGGAATCCGGGGACTTACGACTTACGCGGAGACTCTTTCTGTATACGGAACGGAGAAGGTATTTATCGACGGCGACGATACGCCTTATTCAAAGGCGTTTCTGAATTCATCCTACGCATCCAGAGGACTGAAGGTCCGCTTTACCTCCGGATCAGGCTCCGAGGTACTGATGGGAAGCAGCGAGATGAAATCCATGCTCTATCTGGAGTGCAGATGCCTCTATGTGACGAAGGGCTGCGGAAGTCAGGGAATTCAGAACGGTTCCGTCAGCTGCATCGGCATACCGGGATCGGTGCCTGCGGGTATCCGGGAGGTTCTGGGAGAAAATCTTGTGGCGGCACTTCTCGGGCTTGAGTGCGCTTCGTCGAATGATCAGAGCTTTTCCAACTCCGATATGCGCCGCACCGCGAGAACGATGCTGCAGTTCCTTCCGGGAACTGACTTCATTTTCTCGGGCTACGCAGCGGAGCCGAACTATGACAATATGTTTGCAGGTTCCAATTTTGACGCGGAAGACTTCGACGATTACAACGTCTTTCAGCGTGACATGCAGGTGGACGGCGGCCTGAGACCGGTAAAGGAAGAGGATGTCATCGCCGTCCGCAATAAGGCAGCAAAGGCTGTTCAGGCGGTGTTCCGCCAGCTCGGTCTTGCGGAGGTGTCCGACGAACAGGTGGATGCGATCACATACGCCCACGGCAGCAAGGATACACTTCCGAGAGATGTCGCGGCGGATCTGATGTCTGCGGAGGATGTCATGAAGCGTGGAATCACCGGCATCGATGTGGTGAAGGCGCTCGCCGACAGCGGCTTCACGGATGTCGCGGAGAGTGTGCTCTCCATGCTGAAACAGCGTGTGATTGGGGACTACATGCAGACCGCGGCGATTCTCGACAGCGATTTCCATGTGATGTCCGGGGTAAATACGCCGAACGATTATATGGGACCGGGAACCGGGTATCGTGTGGAAGGGAAGCGCTGGGAAGAGATCAAACGCATCCCGCATCGTATCAATCCTATGGATATTTAGGAGGAAAGCATGCAGGTTTCACAGGAATTAATTGAGAAAATTACAGAAGAGGTTGTCCGTCAGATCCGAAGCCGCGGGAATTCCGGTTCGGCTTACGACGCAAACGGTTTCCGCAGGGTAGTGGCCGGAGAGCTTGGGGAGGACGATATTCCCTCCATGGCGGGCAGAACCAGAATCAATGAGAATAAGAGTGATTACTCCGCGTACAGAAAGGCGGAGAAGGGCACGGATCCGAAGGAGATCGTCATCGGCGTGGGCGCCGCGTTCCAGAGGGAGATCAAGAGAACCATCGGGGGAATTCCGCTCGACGAGGTCATCCGGAATGTGAAGGCTGGAATTGAGGAAGAAGGGATGATCCCCCGTGTGGTGAAGGTCCTTGACACATCAGACGTCGGTTTTATGGCGCTTGAATCTGCAAAGCTTTCCGGTTCCGGAATCGGTATCGGGATTCAGTCCAAGGGGACAACCGTAATCAGCCAGAAAGATCTGTACCCGCTTTCCAATCTGGAGCTTTTTCCTCAGGCACCGCTGATGACCCTGGAGACGTACCGGAGAATCGGACAGAATGCCGCAAAGTACGTCAAAGGGGAGAATGTTACGCCGATTCCTTCTGTCAATGATCCGATGGTCAGACCGAAGTATCAGGTAAAGGCGGCAATCATGCATATCGCGGAGACGGAGCAGCTGGATCCGAAGCTCGGAATCATTGAATGGGAGGAAAAATGATGCAGTATCCTTTGGGTGAACATGAGAGAGACCGTATTACTTCCAGAACCGGGAAGAAGCTGGATGAGCTTTCACTGGATGAGGTGAGGAAGGGACATGTGGCTCCCGATGACATCAAGATCTCCGCGGAGATGCTCCGTGCGCAGGGAGAGGTTGCGGATCAGGCAGGAAATGCCCCGATGAAGAAGAACTTCGAGCGTGCGGCGGAGCTGACCAATGTACCGGATGATGTGATCCTCAGAATGTACAACAAGCTCAGACCGAACCGGGCGACGAAGACAGAGCTTGCACGGATGGCAGAGGAACTTCTGGAAAAATATCAGGCGCCGAACTGCGCGAAGCTTGTTCTGGAGGCGGCTGAGGTGTACGAAAAGAGGGGGATCCTGCTTCCGGATCAGAAGTAAGCACGCACGGAAAACGGCATGTCTGAACGATGCGGCAGGCCGACGAAGCCGGTCACATGTGGCAGCTGCGAAGCAACGGAGCAGGTGGCTTTATACATATTGTGGCGCTCCGCTTGCATGGCATGGGCGTTTACTACAGGAACTGCTTTTGAAATATATTATCGTAATTTCCATCAGAAAATATCCATCAAAAAATTTCCATTAGAAAATATCCGCGAGGTTAGGGCTTTGAGCATTGTAGCAGGTGTAGATATCGGAAATTCCACAACAGAGGTCTGTATCGGAGAATACAGTGAAGGGGAGAATTTGCGCTTCCTGTCCGGGGCTTCGGTCATGACGACGGGGACCAAGGGAACCGCGGCAAATATTCACGGGATCCTTGCGGCTCTGAAGGAAGCCATGGGCCGGATCGGCAGGGAGGTTTCCGGGATTGACCTGATACGGCTGAACGAAGCGGCTCCGGTTATCGGCGACACGGCGATGGAAACGCTGACGGAGACGATCATTACGGACTCTTCCATGATCGGGCACAATCCCTCTACTCCGGCCGGGGCCGGGCAGGCGGCGGGGGAACTGCTCTCGTTTGAACGGCTGGACCGGGGACTGCCGGGGACACCGTACATTGTCTTTGTCCCGGGAAATCACGGCTATGAAGAGGTGGCAAGAAGGATTAATGAAACGGCCGGACGGCTGAATGTAGTCGGGATGATTCTTCAGGCGGACGAAGCGGTTCTTGTGGAGAACCGTCTTACGCGGAAGATTCCCATCGTCGATGAGGTGAAGAGAATCGACAAGATCCCGGACGGCAAGATGGCGGCGATTGAGGTGGCTCTTCCAGGTCAGTTTATCCGGATGCTCTCAAATCCCTACGGCATTGCCACACTGCTTCATCTCAATGCGGATGAGACGCGGACGGTGACGCCGATTGCCAAGAGCCTGATTGGAAACCGGAGCGCGGTTGTGATCCGGACGCCGAACGGAGACATCCGGGAGAATGTGCTTCCGGCCGGAGAGATTTATCTGGATGCGGAACATCCGGTCAGGATATCTCTGGATGAGGGCGCGGACAAGATCATGAAAGCGGTCGGTGATGCGGGCAGAATCCGTGATGTGACCGGCCAGGCGGACACCAACGTAGGAAATATGCTCAGCCGCATCCGGAAGAGCATGAGTGAAGTAAGCGGAGAAACAGATGCGGATATTCATATCACGGATATTCTGGCAGTGGACACGCTTGCGCCGGTACTGATTTCCGGAGCGCTTGCCGGCGAGACCTGCCTGGAGAAGGCGGTGGGAATCGCCGCGATGGTGCGTACGCAGCAGCTTCCCATGCGGCAGATCGCGGAGAAGCTGTCGGAGGTGCTGCACACCCGGACGACGGTTGCGGGTGTGGAAGCGGTCATGGCGAGCCTGGGAGCGCTTACGACGCCGGGCACTGCCCTTCCGCTCGCTATCCTGGATATGGGAGGCGGATCGACCGATGCCGCGATTATCCGGGAAAACGGAAGCGTATCGCTGACGCATCAGGCGGGTGCCGGGGAACTGGTATCCATGCTGATTCAGACAGAGCTTGGCCTGGACAACCGCTACATGGCGGAGCAGATCAAGAAGTATCCGCTGGCAAAGGTTGAGAGTCTCTTTCATATGAGAATGGAAAACGGCGAGATGTATTTCGTGCAGGAATCTATCGACCCGAGGTTTTACGGAAGAGTGGTACTGCTCACGGAGTCGGGGCTGGTCCGTGTGGAAAAGGATGTCCCGATGGAGCGGATCCGTGAGATCCGCCGTGAAGCAAAGAAAAAGGTATTCCTCACCAATGCGCTGCGAGCTTTGCGCTATGTGGCTCCGGATCACAATCTGCGGAAAATATCAAATGTGGTTCTTGTCGGAGGCTCGGCGGCGGATTTTGAGATTCCGGAGATGCTGATGGAAGAATTCGCCGGATATGGAATTGTCTGCGGCAGAGGAAACATCAGAGGAACGGAGGGACCGAGAAACGCGGTCGCGACCGGACTGGTGCTCTCCTACGGAGGCGAGAAGAGATGATCAGCCAGAGACCATCAATTTTTATTTATACACATCGCGCGGACAATGATTTTCTGCGGGAGATACAGGCGGGAATCGAGGAAGAGAATGTTGCTTCTGAGGTCTTTGAGATGGATGAGTCTGACGCGGACATTCTGGCGTCTGACGCGTGCAATGCCTCGATGATGGGTTCCGGCATCGGGATATCCGGTGAGAATGTTTCCTTTCAGATGCGGGGCCGGAGGCCGGGGGAGTGCGTGTACAGCGTCCATATGCCGACCTTTGCCGCATGCAGGATCATCGGCTCCAACAGCGCAAGAGTGATGAAAAAACAGTGCCTCAGAGACCTGGAGTAGAGCCTTGTTGCTCTATATTCCTCAGGGAGAGGCTCCGGACAGAGGCATTTCAGATATACCGGTATATGAAATTCATATGAAGGACAGACAATCAATGAAAATCTATACGAAAAACGGTGATAACGGAAGGACATCTCTTCTGAACGGACAGAGCGTCCTGAAGACGGATGACAGAATTGAACTCCTCGGCACCATAGACGAATTGAACAGCCAGATCGGCATGGCAAAGGTGCTTGCGGACGATGAGCTCCGGGGAAGACTGACCCATATACAGAAGACGCTGATGTTTATTATGTCCGGGGTGGCCGCTCCCATGAAACGGGAATACCGTTTTGAGGAAACTGAGACGCAGAAGCTGGAAGGGTGGATCGACGCTACGGAGGATTCTTTTCCGCGTGTGAAGGATTTTGTACTTTATGGGGGATGCGAGGAATCCGCGAGGCTGGATGTGGCGCGCGCGGTTGCGCGGAGAGCGGAGCGAAGATTTCGAGTCGTCGCGCAGAAGTTTGTGGCGGACAAGAAAGCGATGCAGTACATGAACCGTCTGTCCGATTTCCTGTATGTTTCAGCCAGGTACGCGGATTATAAGGCGGAGAATATCCGGAGTGAGGGAGTCCGTCAGGAGGTGATCCGCGACATCCTGAAGGAACCGCACGGCTCCAGGAGGAGGATTGACAACTGAGCGGGAAGCAGGATAGGGAGGAAGGACAGAAATGTACGTGTGCGACATGCATACTCATTCAATCGCCAGCGGGCACGGTACTTCGAGTACCATCGCGGATATGGCGAAGGCCGCTGCAGCGAAGGGGATACAGGTGCTGGGCATTACCGATCACGGTCCCGCCACTGTTGCGGCAGGCACAGAATCGTACTTCAGAAGTCTGGCTTATGCTCCGGAGATCCGCTCGGGGGTTCGGATCTGTTATGGCGCGGAAGTAAATATTGTAGATTTTGCTGGAAACATTGATCTTCCGGATGACATACTGGACGGTCTGGATTATGCGATCGCCAGCATTCATCATCCCAATCTGAAGCCGGGGAGCGCTGTGGCCAACACCCTGGCTTATACGCAGGCAATGAGGCATCCGAAGGTGCGGATCATTGGTCATCCGGATGACGCAAGATATCCGGTCGACTATGAACTCCTGGCAGACGCGGCTGCGGAATATGGTGTCATTCTCGAGGTAAATAATTCTTCGCTTTCCCCTGACGGCTACCGGGGAGATACAAGACCGAATGACCTGAAAATGCTCGCGGCATGCAGAAAGCGAAATCTTCCGGTTATCATGGCGAGCGACAGCCACGGACCCGGTCATATCGGCGATTTCACCTGGGCGGAACAGATTCTGAGGGAGGTAAATTATCCGGAGGAGCTGATTCTGAACAGCCGTCCGGAGAAAATCCGCGAGGCTCTGAGAATCGGAGAAGCCAGACGGAAACCTTCACGCAGCCGTCAGAGCGCGCACAGCGAACGTCCGGATGCATAGGCAAAGAAGTGAAGACTATCACGCAGCCGCCAGAGCGCGCACAGCGAACGTCCGTATGTGTTCGCAAAGAAGTGGAAGCTTTCGCACAGCCGGCGGACCGCACACATCGAATGTCCGGAAGTGTTCGCACGGAAGTGAATGCTTTCAAACGGCCGACAGACCGCAATGGAGAAGCTTCCTGGGCTTTGCGGGGCAGTTGATGAAACGAAGAGAAACCAACAAAATCGGTCCCGGAGAGGACTCAGAAACCACACAAAACAACACGATTCTATTGACATTGTTGAAGCGTATGATATAATGTCATCAGGATAAAAACCAACTAAACTCAAAACCAATCAAAATGATGCATTTCAAGGAGGAAGTAGCAAATGGCTGTTAATGAGTTTGAAATTAAGAAACAGATCTGCGACATCGGAAAGAGAATCTACAACCGCAACATGGTTGCAGCGAACGATGGAAACATTTCCGTAAAGCTGGATGATCATACATTCCTTTGCACACCGACAGGCGTTTCCAAGGGATTCATGACTCCGGAATATATCTGCAAGATTGATGAGAAAGGCCAGGTGCTTCATGCTAATCCGGGCTTCAAACCTTCTTCTGAGATCAAGATGCATTTAAGAGTATACGAAAAGAGACCGGATGTTGGATCTGTCGTTCACGCTCATCCCGTATATGCGACAAGCTTCGCAATTGCAGGCATTCCGCTGACACAGCCGATTATGCCGGAGGCAGTCATTGCGCTCGGCTGCGTACCGATCGCTCCTTATGGAACTCCTTCCACAATGGAGATCCCGGACGCTGTTGAGAAATATCTTCCGTACTTTGATGCTGTTCTTCTTGAGAGCCACGGCGCGCTGACCTACTCTGTAGATCTGCTTTCCGCATATCTGAAGATGGAGTCGGTTGAGTTCTACGCACAGCTGCTGTATCAGTCAAAGATGCTGGGCGGCCCGAAGGAGTTCGACAAGGCAACGGTTGAGAGACTGTATGAAATCCGTCGTCAGATGGGTCTTCCGGGCAAGCATCCGGCGAACCTCTGCCAGAACAAGGGCACGCTGAACTGTCATAACTGCGGCGGTTCCTGCAGCAGTGATGGACTTGGTGAGCATACAGGATCCACATATGCGCATGGCGCTGAGAGCAATGCGGATACCGTTGCTGAAATCACCAAGAAGGTAATGGAGCAGCTCGGACTGAACAAGTAAACCGCCGGCCCGCATGGGCGGGCACGGCAAGAATTGTATAATATATCGGAGGTAATTATCGTGCCAGTTGATGAACGCATGGTGAAAAACATTGTTCAGGAAGTCATGGCAAAGATGAATATCAACGACAGCGCTTCCGGCAAGCACGGCATTTTCAAGGACATGAACGATGCGATTGAAGCTGCGAAGAAAGCCGAGAAGGTTGTCCGGGTAATGTCTCTTGATCAGAGAGAGAAGATCATCACCATCATCCGCCGCAAGATTCGTGAGAATGCGGAGCTGATGGCCCGCATGGCGGTTGACGAAACCGGAATGGGCAATGTTGGACATAAGATTCTGAAGAATTATCTTTGTGCAGATAAGATTCCGGGAACGGAGGATATTACCACAGAAGCATACTCCGGAGACCGCGGACTTACTCTTGTCGAGGAGGGCCCGTTCGGAGTCATTGGTGCAATTACACCCTGCACAAATCCGCAGGAGACAATTTTCTGCAACACAATCGGAATGCTTGCGGCAGGCAATACAGTAGTATTTAATCCGCATCCGCAGGCAATCAAGACAACAATCTACGCGATCAACATGATGAACGAGGCTTCCCTGGAGGCCGGCGGTCCGGACAACATCGCGTGCACCGTTGAGCATCCGACGCTGGATACCAGCTCCGTAATGATGCATCACAAGGATATTCCTCTTCTGGTAGCTACCGGAGGTCCGGGCGTTGTAACCGCGATTCTTTCCTGCGGCAAGAGAGGAATCGGAGCCGGAGCAGGAAATCCGCCTGCACTGGTTGATGAGACGGCGGACATCCGCAAGGCGGCGGAGGACATCGTAAACGGATGCACCTTCGACAATAACCTTCCCTGCATCGCTGAGAAAGAGATCGTCGCTGTACAGCAGGTCGTTGACGAGCTGCTGCACTACATGGTAACCGAGCAGGGATGCTATCTCGCATCCAAGGAAGAACAGGACGCTCTCATCCGCACCGTCATGGATGAAAAGGGCAAGCTGAACCGCAAGTGTGTGGGACGTGACGCCAGAACACTTCTGTCCATGATCGGAGTTGAAGCGGATCCGGGTATCCGCTGCATCACATTCGTCGGAGAAAAAGAGAATCCTCTGATTTCCACGGAGCTGATGATGCCGATTCTGGGTATTGTCCCGGCAAAGGATTTTGATGACGCTGTTGAGAAATGCGTATGGCTGGAGCATGGCAACCGCCATTCCGCCCACATTCATTCTCATGATGTGGAACGCATTACGAAGTATGCAAGAGCAATGGATACCGCAATCCTCGTCAAGAACGGCCCGTCCTACGCGGCTCTGGGCTATGGCGGAGAAGGAATCTGCACCTTCACCATCGCGTCCAGAACAGGCGAGGGACTTACAAGCGCCAAGACCTTCACAAAGAAGAGACGCTGCGTAATGGTAGACAGCCTTTGCATCCGCTGATCAGGAGGAAATTACAGAATGGATATGAATCAGAATAATATAGAGGACATTGTAAGACAGGTACTTTCAAGCATGTCCGGAACACCGGCACCTGCGAATGCCCCTGTCGCGGCACCTGCCTCAAGCGGTCCGATTCCGAAGACCGCGCATGTGGCGATGCTCACAGCACTTCAGCACTATGATGTGAAGGAGTTCCCGATCCCGGAGGTCGGCGACGATGATATCCTCGTAAGAGTCGAGGGAACCGGAATCTGCGGAACCGATCAGCATGAATTCAAGAAAGATCCCTTCGGCCTGATCCCGGTTGCTCTGGGACATGAGGGAACCGGAGAGATTGTAAAGATCGGTAAGAATGTAAAGGTTGACAGCGCCGGAAATCCGGTAAAGGTCGGCGACAAGATCGTCACCTGCATGATGTTCAAGGATGATCCGGATATCACAATGTTCGACCTGAACAAGAAAAATGTCGGAGCGGCTGACGTATACGGACTGATCCCGGATGATGACATTCATCTGAACGGATGGTTCTCCGATTACATCTTCATTAAGGGTTCCCGCGGATCTACATTTTTCAATGTATCCGATATGGATCTGAAGAGCCGTATCATCATCGAGCCTGCCGCAGTTCTGGTACATGCGGTTGAGAGAGCAAAAACGACCGGAATCCTTCGATTCAACAGCCGTGTCGTGGT
The DNA here is from genome assembly GCF_052119185.1 of Bilifractor sp. LCP19S3_H10. Taxonomy (NCBI): domain Bacteria; kingdom Bacillati; phylum Bacillota; class Clostridia; order Lachnospirales; family Lachnospiraceae; genus Bilifractor; species Bilifractor sp. LCP19S3_H10. The sequence continues at coordinate 214,804 of NZ_JBQKFT010000001.1, read as the reverse complement.
ACAGGGCGTCGGACCGATCGGACTTCTGTGCGTAGCGGTTCTTCGGACCATGGGTATCGACAATATCACAACGGTCGACGGCAATGATTCCAGACTGGAGTTCTCCAAGAAGATGGGAGCGACAAAGACCGTCAACTTCATGAACTACAAGGGAATCGACAACCTGGCGAACGCGGTTGCGGAGACCTTTGACGGACATCTGGCAGATTTTGCCTTCCAGTGCACAGGATCACCGATCGCGCACTCCAATATCTACCATTTCATCCGCAACGGCGGCGGTCTGTGCGAGCTTGGCTTCTTCATCAACAACGGAGATGCCACCATCAATCCGCACTTTGATCTCTGCTCCAAGGAGATCAACCTCGTCGGATCGTGGGTATACACACTGAGAGACTATGTAACAACCTTCTCCTTCCTGAAGAGAGCAAAGGCAATCGGTCTTCCGGTAACGGATCTGATCACAGATGCGTTCCCGCTCGACAAGATCAACGAGGCACATGAGTTCGCTCTGGCACAGAAGGGATTCAAGATCGCGGTTACAAATGTACCGCTTGACGGAAATACAAATAATCACTGATGATGCTTGACATCGATCGGAATGACTACGATACTGATTGAAAGGAGTGCAGGACAATGGCAAAAGCCGTGGGTATTCTGGAGGTTTACGGTCTGACGTGCGCCTTTGTGGCTGCCGACGCCGGATGCAAGGCTGCCAATGTCACACTGGAGGTTTTTGACAAGAATAAGCCTGCACATGCCGATGAGCTTCCGGTTCCTCTTCTCGTCACGGTGAAGTTCAGAGGAAATGTCTCTGAAGTAAACGCGGCGATGGAGGCCGGGATCGAAAAGGCAAAAGAGATCAGCGGAGTTGTGCAGCACTATGTAATTCCCAATCCGGATGATCCGGGTGTTGAAAAGATGCTGAAAATCAGCGCACTAGACAAGTTTTGAACTTATCAGGAGGATTTGAGAAATGTCACAGGAAGCTTTAGGTATGATTGAGACCAGAGGTCTTACAGCTGCAATCGAGGCAGCCGATGCTATGACCAAGGCAGCAGAAGTTCATCTGATCGGTACAGAAAAGATCGGATCCGGACTGGTAACTGTACTTGTCCGCGGCGATGTCGGCGCTACAAAGGCTGCCGTAGAAGCCGGAAGCGCTGCTGCATCCAGACTTGGAGAGCTGGTTGCCACACACGTAATTCCGAGACCTCATGAGGATGTTGAGTACATTCTGCCGCATAATCTCGAGTAATCACTGAAGGAGCTGACGATCCATGGGAAATGCGTATGGCTTTATAGAAATAGTAGGCGTAACCGCAGCTATGGACGCCGTCGATATCATGTGCAAGGCAGCCGATGTGAGGCTTGCTTCCTGGGAACGGAAGCTCGGAGGACGTCTGGTCACCTTGATTATTGAAGGAGATGTCTCCTCAGTACAGACAGCGGTTGACGCGGTCATGAGGGAGTGCATCAAGAAACCAACTCTGAAAGCGGTCATTGCGAACCCACATGAGGAAATTGTAAAAATGGTTCAACTGAGCGCAAGCAGATGGAGAACAGTGGGAGATTACGCATGGCGGAAATAAAGAAAACGAAGGTAAATCCTTCCGGTAATGAATCCGCAGAAAAAGCCGCGGCTGCGGAGCAGAAGAAGCCCGCAGAGAAGAAGATTATTTCGGAAACCGTGAAAAATATGGATGCCAGCACAGCAGAACCGGCAGAACCCGCAAAAGCGGAGAAGCCTGCAGAAGCAGAGAAGCCAGTAAAAGCGGAGAAGCCTGCAGAAGCGGTAAAGCCCACAGCGCCGGAGAAAGCTGTGGAAATGGCAGAAGCGGACAGCAGGGATTCAATAACCGAATCAGAAAAGACAGAAACCGTTCATATCGAAGAATCAGATAAAACACCAGTAAAAGCGGATGAGCCCGCACACACGAATTTCAAGGAGGAAAGAAAAATGACACAGGAAGCTTTAGGAATGGTTGAGACAAGAGGACTTGTAGCTGCAATCGAGGCAGCCGATGCAATGTGCAAGGCAGCAAACGTAAGCCTGATCGGAACAGAGAGAATCGGTTCCGGACTCGTAACTGTAATGGTACGCGGAGATGTAGGCGCTGTTAAATCTGCGGTTGAGGCCGGCGGAAACAATGCTTCCCGTCTTGGAGAGCTGGTTGCGACTCACGTAATTCCGAGACCGCATCAGGATGTTGAGATGATTCTTCCGCATCTGAATAAGTAAGCATTTGTACCTTCAGGGGTTGCGAGGCTTATCAACGAAAGCATACAAAGTTTTATTCAGATAACGAGGTGTCATTTTGGATACAAATCAGATTGAAACCATCACCCGTATGGTGATCGAATCCTTAAACAAAGCGGAGGAAAAGCCCTCTAAGGGATTTCTCGTTCCGGTTGGTGTATCCGCGAGACACGTACATCTGACACAGGAGCATGTAGAGGCTCTGTTCGGTCCGGGCTATCAGCTCACCAAGAAGAAGGATCTGATGGGTGGGCAGTTTGCGTCGAATGAACAGGTTACCATCGTAGGCCTCAAGCTCCGTGCCATTGAAAATGTTCGTATTCTGGGACCTGTGAGAAAACAGACACAGGTGGAGATTTCCGCAACGGATGCGAGGACGCTCGGCATTAAGGCACCGATCCGTCAGTCCGGCGATATCGCAGGAAGCGCGCCGATCGCGATTGTAGGACCGAAGGGAGCTATTTATCTCAACGAGGGAGCGATTGTGGCGATGCGCCACATCCATATGTCTCCGAGAGATGCTGAGGCAGCCGGCCTCAAGAATGGAGACATTGTTTCCGTAAAAGCCGATAATGACCGCGGTACCATCTTCAATCACGTGGTGATCCGGGTTGACAAGAGCTTTACGCTTGAGATGCACATCGATACCGACGAGGCGAATGCGGCGGGAATCAAACAGGGTGATACGGTAACGATTATTCCGTAAACCATCATACGATAAAACGTGCCACAAACTGTTTAAGCTACGGATAGCTACGTGCTTTGCACACTTTAGTGCTGCCATGTTCTGCAGGGCAAACTCTTTGCAGTTCGGCAGCACTGCTTGTACATAAATAGAAATTTTTTGCTCACGGAACCCGGCGCGTGATGTGCGTCGGAAGGTTCTGTCTGCATTTTTCTGATGAGATAATCATACAAAAGATAATTCTGTCTGTATTTTCAGACAAACGAATCATACAAAGAATAATCCTGTCTTTGATTTAGAGATGAAAGAATCATATATAAGGATAATGATGGAGGAAATATGATAGCAGGAAAGGTTGTAGGAAGTCTGATTTCCACCCGTAAAAGTGAAAAGCTGGTCGGAAATAAATTTATGATCGTAGAACCACTGCATCATATGGCGGCGGACACGCGCCAGATCATAGCCATCGATGTAATCGGTGCCGGAATCGGTGAATATGTCTTGATTGCGCAGGGAAGCGCAGCCAGAATCGGCTGTGATATGCAGGACGCCCCGGTAGACGCGGCAATCGTCGGTATCATCGATGACAACGGTTATTTTGAAGAAGATAATTCTGGAATGGAGAAAGCATGAAATTTGAGGAGTTGCAGCAAAAACTGAAGGACGGCGGCGTAGTCGGTGCCGGTGGCGCCGGATTTCCGTCCTATGCAAAGTTGAATAAAAATGCGGATACCATTCTGTTAAACTGCGCAGAATGCGAACCGCTTCTGCAGCCACATAGACAGCTGCTCCGCAGCCATGCGGATGAGATACTCGCAGGACTCCATATGGTAGCCGAGACCGTCGGGGCAAAGCAGGCGATCATCGGAATCAAGAAGTCCTATGAACATGCAATTGCAGCCGTCGAAAAAGAAATCGGCAAATATCCGGAGATGAAGATTCATTACCTTCAGGAAGTATATCCGATGGGGGATGAGGTCATCCTGATCTACGAGTGTACCGGACGGGTCGTTCGTCCGGGCGGTCTTCCGATCGAGCAGGGCTGCATTGTATATAATGTAGAAACCATGTACAACATCTATCGGGCTGCGGTAGAGGATAAGCCGGTCACCTTCAAATATCTGACGATTATCGGTGAGGTATCAAAGCCGATCACAGTTCCTGTATCTGTCGGATGTTCCTTCAAATCTGTGGTGGATCTCGCGGGAGAGCTTACCTGTGAGGATCCGGTGTATTTTGTCGGCGGTCCGATGATGGGCCGTATTCAGCCGCATGATGGAAGGGTTACGAAGACAACAAATGCAATTCTGGTTCTACCGCAGGATCATCCGCTGGTCATGAAGAAACGCAGGAAGTCCAAGATTGATCTGGCGAGAGCCGCGTCAATCTGCTGTCAGTGTGAGACATGTACCGATTTGTGTTCGCGTCATGCGCTCGGACACCCGATTGATCCCGCAAGATTTATGAGATCCGCCTCCAATGCGGATTTTCAGGATCTGAACCCGTTCCTGAATACAAACTTCTGTTCACAGTGCGGTATCTGCGAGCTGTATGCGTGCCCGCAGGACCTTGCGCCGAGGACCTTGATCGGAGAGTACAAGGCGGGGCTGAGGGCAAAGGGAATCAAGCCGCCGGTTGTTGAAGCGGTTCCTGTAAAACCGTCCAGAGAATTCCGGAAGGTCCCGGAGGACAGACTGAAGGCCCGTCTGGGACTGAGCAAATACGATCTGCCCGCGCCCCTGGATGATGAACTGCAGCCCGAGAAAACCGTACGCATCCTTCTCAGACAGCATATCGGTGCACCGGCTGTTCCGATCGTCAAGGTCGGTGATCACGTGGAATACAGGCAGATGGTTGCGAAAGCACCGGATGGCCTTGGAGTTGCGATGCACGCATCTCTGCCGGGCGTTGTAACGGACGTGAACGATACGTTCATCAGGATCAGAAAAGAGTAAGAAAGGACGTAGGCGGCTATGAGTAAAGCAATCGGAATGATTGAGTTTAAGAGTATTCCAACGGGTATTACCGCGGCGGATCTGATGGTAAAGACCGCAGACGTTGACATTGTCGAGGCGCAGACGGTCTGCCCCGGAAAGTATATAGCTATTATCACCGGAGATCTCAGTGCGGTGAAAGCATCTGTGGAAGCGGCAAGCACGGCATATGAGTCCGAGCTTATCGATAATTTCGTACTCGGAAATCCTCATGAATCTCTCTTCCCGGCAATGTACGGGGCCAGCGAGATCGGAGAGGTGAATTCGCTCGGTATTCTGGAGACCTTTGATGTTGCTTCGCTGATCGAGGCGGCAGATGCGGCTGCGAAGACAGCCATTGTGCAGGTGATTGAACTGCGTCTCGCAAAGGGCATGTGCGGTAAGTCCTTCATGCTGCTCACCGGTGAGGTTTCTGCTGTGACAGCTTCCATTGAAAAGGCAAGGGAGATCGCAGGAGAGAAGGGAATGTATTTGGATTCACAGGTGATTGCGCATCCGGACCAGAAGATTATTCAGACCATTCTGTAAGATGAATATTCAGCTCCGGGAATCCTTTCTCGGGGCTGCTTTTTATCTGCGCGGTCAGTGAACTGCATCAGAATATGAAGTGATTGTGAGCAGAGGCAGCCGCGAGTATGAGAGAAAACCCGCGAAGCGCGTATGATCATTATCTTGATGTAGGAGGAAATAAGAGTGCTTGCAATTGAACGACGTAATTTGATACTTGAGAAGCTGCAGGACAACAAAAAAGTTGTCGTCAGCGAACTGAGCAAGCTTTACCACGTCTCGGAAGAAACTATCCGCCGGGACCTGGAGAAACTCGAGCAGGAAGGATACGCCACGAAAAGCTATGGCGGCGCGGTGCTGAATGAGAACGTGGGTTTTGATATGCCGCTCACGGTGAGAAGCCGCAAGAATGTCGTCGCGAAGCAGAAAATAGCGGAGATTGCGGCGGGGATCATACATGATGGAGATCACATCATGCTGGACGCAAGCTCCACAGATCTTTTTATCGCGAAGGCAATCAAGAACAAGCAGAGACTGACCGTGGTCACAAATTCCATCGAGATCATTCTGGAGCTGTCCGAGGTTCCCGGGTGGACGATTATTTCAACGGGCGGAACACTCAAGGAAGGATATCTTGCCCTGATCGGCCCGGAAGCAGAGAAGTCCGCGAACGCTTACTATGCGGATAAAGCTTTTGTGTCCTGCAAGGCGCTGAACCGTGATCACGGGATCATGGATTCTCTCCAGCAGTTCACATCTCTGAAAAAGGTGACCATCGAATCGGCTGCGAAGAGCTATCTGGTACTGGACAGCACCAAGTTCGACAAGACAGCGTTCTCCAGAATCGATACATTGGAGCGCATCTATGGAGTGATCACCGATCAGAAGCCGGACGACTACTGGGTGGAGTATTTTGAACGCGAAGGAATCCAACTCTGTTATCCTGAGACGGCCGGACATTGACGCGGATCGGTGAAATTTTTGCTGAAGGACTGCTGAAATTTGCTGGGATTTTGCAATTTACACATATTGACACAGGATTTACTTCGTGCTATGCTAGTACAGCGACAAAGAAGTAGGTCCTTTTTTTTTACGCTTTTTTGGTAGAAAGAGGCGGTGAACGTGATCGTTTCCCATTTGCCAGAAATGCAGAAAAATCTGGGCCCGATTTTAGTGTTTATTACAGTGGAGGTGGAAGTCGTGCGTACCAGAATTACATTAGCATGTACAGAATGCAAACAGCGCAACTACAATACGACGAAGGATAAGAAGACACATCCGGAGCGTATGGAAATCAAGAAGTACTGCAGATTCTGCAGAAAGCATACGCTGCACAGAGAGACCAAGTAATTGAGAGCCTTCGTTCTTTCGTTTTCTCTGGTGAGGTGAGTTTATGGCAGACGATGCAAAGAAGAACAAGGCCGGGAAACCAGCAAATGCCGACAAGAAAAAGGGCAGCTGGGCGAAGGGCCTGAAGACTGAATGGGACAAGATCGTATGGACAGAACCGAAGACACTCGGCAGACAGACCGCAGCAGTCGTTGCCATCTCGGTGGTTGTGTGCGTACTGATCACGCTGGTAGATAATCTGGGACTGCAGGTTATGCAGTTGATCATTGGGTAAGGAAAAGGTGGATCAATGTCAGATTCTGAAGCAAAATGGTATGTAGTTCATACTTATTCCGGTTATGAGAATAAGGTGAAGGCTAACATTGAGAAGACAATCGCAAACAGACACCTTGAAGACCAGATCCTGGAAGTCCGCGTACCGATGGAGGAGGTCGTTGAGGTAAAGAACGGCACGAAGAAACAGGTACAGCGAAAGATGTTTCCGGGATATGTGCTCCTTAACATGGTTATGAATGACGACACATGGTACGTCGTTCGCAATACCAGAGGCGTTACCGGATTTGTAGGTCCGGGTTCCAAACCGGTTCCGCTGTCACCGGCTGAGATGCAGCCGCTGGGAGTTGACGCCGGTGAGAAGGTTGTCATCGACCTCGAGGTCGGTGATCAGGTTGTCGTTATCGGAGGTGTGTGGAAGGATTCCACAGGTACCGTGTCGGCAATCAATCAGAGTAAACAGACCGTTACTATTAACGTTGAGCTGTTCGGACGTGCGACGCCGGTTGAAATCAGCTTCGCAGAAGTCCGCAAGGCCGGCTGACGGCCAGTGGGAGGGACATTCCCGCAAATACCACATTATTTTAGGAGGTGCCGAAAATGGCAAAGAAAGTTACAGGTTACATTAAATTACAGATTCCTGCAGGCAAAGCTACTCCAGCTCCGCCGGTTGGTCCTGCTCTTGGTCAGCACGGTGTAAACATCGTACAGTTTACCAAGGAGTTCAATGCAAGAACTGCTGATAAGGGAGATCTTATCATTCCTGTAGTTATTACAGTTTATGCAGACAGAAGCTTCAGCTTCATCACAAAGACTCCGCCGGCAGCAGTACTTATCAAGAAGGCATGCAACCTCAAGAAGGCTTCTGGAGAACCGAACAAGACAAAGGTCGCTACCATCACAAAGGATCAGATCAAAGAGATCGCCGAGATGAAGATGCCAGACCTTAATGCAGCATCCGTAGAGAGCGCCATGAGCATGATCGCGGGAACCTGCCGCAGCATGGGCGTTGTCGTTGAGGACTGATTCGGTCGACAGTAACTTTCGTAAGTGTCTGACGTTTCCTTCGGAGAAAGCGCTAATTCTTGCATGTGCGCCGGAAGGACGGACACAAATCGTGGGAGGGAAAATCCCGCAACTACCACAGGAGGTATTTTTAAAATGAAACACGGAAAGAAATACGCAGAAGCTGCAAAAGCTATTGACCGCGCAAATCTGTATGATCCGGCAGAGGCAATTGCCCTTGCAAAAAAATCTGCAGTAGCTAAGTTTGATGAGACAATTGAAGTACATATCCGTACAGGCTGTGACGGACGTCATGCGGATCAGCAGGTACGTGGAGCTGTTGTACTTCCTCACGGAACCGGCAAGAGCGTTCGTGTACTTGTATTCGCAAAGGGAGCAAAGGCTGATGAGGCTAAGGCTGCCGGCGCTGATTTTGTAGGCGATATGGATCTGGTTCCGAAGATCCAGAACGAAGGATGGCTTGATTTTGACGTTGTTGTTGCGACACCGGATATGATGGGTGTTGTAGGACGTCTGGGCCGTATCCTCGGACCGAAGGGCTTAATGCCGAACCCGAAGGCCGGAACAGTTACCATGGACGTAACAAAGGCGATCAACGATATCAAAGCAGGTAAAGTTGAGTACCGTCTTGACAAGGCAAATATCATTCACGTTGTAATCGGTAAAGCTTCCTTTACGGAAGAACAGCTGAATGACAACTTCCAGACACTGATGGCAGCTATTAACAAAGCCAGACCTGCCGCACTGAAGGGTCAGTATCTGAAATCCGTTTCCGTTGCTCCTACAATGGGACCGGGCGTGAAGATCAACCCGATCAAGGTAAGCGCATAATTTCGTCGCAAAATTATGTGAGGGCTTTTTTGAAAGCTGTATATAAGGAACGTCTGTCTGCGAATGCGGTCTGCACAAATTGCTTTCGCGGCACGTTCCTGCTAGAATCCGGCCATAGTGGCCGGATTTTTTTACGCGAACAGTGAGCCGCAGCCGAATGCGAAGTATTCGTGTGCGGCGAGCGTCGCGATAGCGAGATAAAACTCGCGCAGCGTGTTTTATCTCGTTATGGGCTTTAGCCTGCAACTTTCGTCGGAGACCTTTTTTCCACTTTTTACGTGATCGTTTTTCTATAGAATTTCGTGGGCAAAAGTAATATAATACATATCACATGAGTATTTGCCAGGAGATATGGCCGCTGAAAAAATACATTGACAAATGAAAATGAGCATTCATATATCCTGGACAGATTCAGTGATGATGGAAAAGGGGAAGAATATGAAAAGAAAAAGGTTTGTTCAGCTATTAGCAGTGGTAACAGCGGCTGCGACGTTGTTTACAGCCTCGCCTGTTTTTGCTGCGGATGCAAATGGTTCTGTTGTATCTTCGGGAGCCGGAACGATAGAAGGAGCGTCAGACACCGCGACGGGCAGCAGCAGTACCGCAGAGAACGGTGCAGCGGAGAGCAAGACTACGACGGTTACATCCGCGGGCAGTGAAACGGCGGGTAGTTCATCTTCAGGGAGTACCGATACAACAGAGACCGGAAGTCCGGCTGCCGAAAACAAAAATTCCGGCGACAACGCGGCTGAGAGCACGGTGACGACTGCACCGGAGGAATCAGAAAGCGCGGAGGCAGATTCCGCATCGGATTCATCGGAAACGAAGGATACTTCTGAGGAGTCTGCAGAAGAAAAGAAAGAGACAGAGGAGAAAGACGACAAAGACGACGCTCAGGAGATACCCGTTATCAGCTATGCGGCTCATGTTCAGCGGATAGGGTGGCCGGACAAAGAGGTCATTTCCGGGGAAACCACGCAGACTTACGCGGGATCTACGGGAAGAGGCCTTCGTGTTGAGGCGATCCGGGCCAGCGTCAAGGGCGATCAGAATCTTGGTATTACATATAATACTTATGTGCAGCGGAACGGATGGACCGGATCGCAGAGCAACGGGGCAGTTGCGGGAACGACGGGACAGAGCCTCAGGGTCGAAGCAATTGTCATGCAGCTGACCGGAACCGATGCGGACAAGTACGATCTTTATTACCGCGTGCATGTGCAGAGCTTCGGATGGCTTGCATGGGCGAAAAACGGAGAGGTGGCCGGCACAACGAATCTGAGCCGCCGTATCGAGGCATATGAAGTTGCAATTGTGAAGAAGGGAGAGGCGGTACCTGAGAGATCTGCCGCACGTAATGTCGCTTATCTCACTGTTCCGACAGTAACCTATCAGACCCATGTGCAGAGATACGGATGGAGTCAGGGAGAGGTATCGAACGGCGCACTTAGCGGGACGACCGGACAGGGATTGCGAATGGAGGCGCTGAAGATCCATCTGGACAACACAACCGGATTCACGGGCGGTATTTCGTACTGCGCCCATATACAGAGATTCGGATGGGAACAGAACTGGAAGTCTGACGGAGTGATGACCGGGACAGTAGGAAAGGGACTTCGCCTGGAGGCGGTCCGGATCCGGCTGACCGGTGAGATGGCAAATTGTTTTGATGTGTATTATCGCACGCATGTGCAGAGATTCGGCTGGACCGGATGGGCGTCAAACGGGGCGGACTGTGGATCCGCCGGCTATGGGTATCGTCTGGAGGCAATTGAGATCCGAATAGTGGACAAGGGAAGCGGCGCGCCCGGAAGTACGGCAAACACATTCCATCAATACACGATCCGGGACACCTATCCGCAGGCCTGCGCAAGACTGGATCAGGTGGGATGGAATCTGCGCAGTGCGCTGAATGCCGCCGCGGGACTCCGGTATGTCAGCACCTCTTACGCGCTGACTGCTTCCAATGTCAGCACAATCGCAAGATACGGCTTTACTACAGGAGGCGGCGACTGTTATGTGATGGCCTGCTGCTTCTATGAGATGGCAAAAGCACTCGGATATGATGCACATGTTATGTTTGGATATGTTCCGCTTCGCGCCGGAGGTTTCGGTGTTCATTCGTGGGTAGAAATTGACAACTACCAGGGCGGTACCGGAGTGTTCGATCCGGATTTCCAGCATGAAAGCGGCAGGGACGGTTTTAATCTCTATTACGGCAAACCCGGAACTTGGAGATATACGAGTGGAAGCAGAATAAATTAACAGGGTGTCTGCTGTCCATGACAGCAGTATAGCATCAGGCAACTATGACACGAATAAGGCTGTATATAAATAATCATATCATTTATCAGGAGATGTATTCATGAAAAAGAAATTCCAGCACAACATTACCAGAATTCCGCTTACAGCGATGACGGTCATACTCACAGGCTCTGCGCTTCTTCTGGGAGGCTGTGGAAAGACTTCCGCTCCCGCGTCATCTGCCGCGTCGGTGACAGAAACACCGGCTGCGCTTGAGGCGGTTGTCTCCTCAAGTACCAGTTCGGTTTCTTCCTCTTCCGCAGAAAAGGAGGAGGAAAAAATCATCGGTACAAAGGCGGAAGGTGCAAATATCGTACATATGGAGCTGACGAATGCCACCGGAAAGGTAATTACCGGTTTTTGCGTGAAATACGCAGGGCAGGAAGCATATGGCAGCAATATGCTTCCATCCGGTGAAAAATTCGCGGCCGGTGAAACCCGTACACTTTATTATGACGAATCCGAAGCTCTCAAGTCGGTGAATTCGGAGGATTCGTCCGATTCTGCCCCGGTTGTTAATCCGGACTATTCTATTCGTCTGACCTTTGATGATCAATCAGAGCTTGAACTGCATTCCGTACCTGTAAACGACATCAAGACAGCATCCATTATGCTGAATACAGATGGATCCTTCCTGTTTCTGAAGTATGTTTCCCTGTCCACAGGAGAAACTATCAGTACAGAGGATGCAGAGAAGGCAGCTCTGGAGGCATCCAAGGCAACACCTTCTCCGGATCCGACGCAGGCGGCGACAGAAACACCCGCAGCAGAGGCTCCCGCTGCAGAGCAGAGCACAACAGATCAGGCAGCTACAGAACAGGCTGCAGCACCTGAGGAGAGCAGTACGTACACTGCTCCGTCGGATACGTATACCGATCCATCGGCTGCTTATACTGCACCCTCGACGACGGATACGACCGATTCTGGCGCCGGACAGGCGGAAACAACGCCGGCTCCGGTTGCTACGGATCAGGGAGCGGACTCAGGCGAAGGATGTATAGACGACGGACTGACCTGGTAAAGGGCAGGATGAGTTCATGGAGGACGCAGGCAGGGCTTTGGTGCACATGGCGCGCGGGCTGATGCCTGTGTTTTCCTTGTTCGCCTGTACCGTTATCATGTTGCGGATATCCCGCCTGTATATTACGTTTCCGGGGAGGAGACCATGTCACTGACATCAAATCTGTTTTTTCTCTTTCTGGCAGTCTGTCTGCTCTGCTATTATCTGGTGCCGTGTGGCCGGCGTTGGGTTGTGCTTCTTGCGGCGAGCATTGTCTTTTATCTGTCCTGCGGCATTCCCGCATTTCTCTGCCTGTTGTATTCCGCAATTGTCACGTACCTGACAGGACTGGCAATCGAACGCATCTATGCCAGATACACAGACAGGAAAGAATCCCGCAAGAGGGCGAGAAGAATTGTTATTCTCGGCATGGTGCTTGATTTTGCCATGCTGGGTGTGTTGAAATACACCAATGATATTCTGGGAATTTTCGGTCAGATTCTTCATGGGGATTTTTCCCTGAAGAGTATTCTGCTTCCTCTTGGAATCTCCTACTACACTTTTCAGACGGTGAGTTATATTCTGGACGTATACTGGAAACGAACCGGGGCAGAGAAGAATTTTTTCCATTATATGCTGTTTGTTTCGTTCTTTCCGCAGCTGGTTCAGGGACCCATCGGAAGGTACAAGACCTTAATGCCGCAGCTGCTCGAAGGACACGAATTATCTTTCCGGAATCTCAGATTTGGTCTGATGCGTATGGTATGGGGACTGTTCAAGAGTATGCTTCTGGCAGGTTGGGCAGGACTTTATCGTAAGGCCATCTGTGCCGACCTTGACCGATTTTCCGGTATCGCGATATTTATCGTACTTCTGTACTCCGTTGAACTGTATGGCAGTTTCTCGGGAGGCATTGATTTTGTTCTTGGAATCGCTGAACTTTTCGGGATCCGTCTGGATGAAAATTTCCGGCGCCCCTATTTTTCGGTATCCATTTCCGATTTCTGGCGCCGCTGGCATATCACCCTCGGTACATGGATGCGTGACTATGTCATGTACCCCCTGACTCTTTCCCGGTGGATGGGCAAGGTCGGAAAAAATGCCAGAAAACGCTTCGGCAAGAGAACCGGGCTCCTGATCCCGATGTGCATCTCGAGTATCATCGTTTTTTTTGTGGTCGGACTCTGGCATGGAGCCGCCCTCAACAACATCGGGTGGGGACTGTATAACGGTGTGCTCATTGCCGCGAGCAACCTTCTTGGTGACTCCTTCCGGAAATGGAAAACGGCTCTTCGTGTCAACGAAAAATCGATGTATTGGAAATTTTTTACCATCATCCGGACGTTTATCCTTGTCAACATCGGCTGGCTCTTTGACACCACGAAGAATTTTGGCGAAGCTGTGAAGGTAATTTATTTCAGCTTTACAAGACTGCATCCCTCCCAGTTTTTATCTATTGCTGCCGGCAGGCTCGGCGCCTCCTACACGCCGACGGCATTGATCATTCTGGGATCCGGCGTCGTTCTGCTGTTCATCATCAGCCTTCTTCAGGAACAGGGGATGCAGGTCCGGGAATGTCTTTCCCGACGCCCGGTTCTCGTACAGGTTCTGATCTTTACCGCCCTGTTGGCTGTGACTGCTCTGCTTTCGCCAATGGCGGCAGAAAGAGGTTTTATTTATGCACAATACTAAAATTTTCGCTGTGCTGAAGTTTGTGGGCTGTGTGGCGGTTTTTACTGCCATACTGCTGGTTCTCGATCTGCTTTTGTATCCCTGCACGTATGTCCGCAATGACGTGCATGCTCTGGCATCCGGGCAGAACGATGTGGTCGTTCTCGGAACCTCCAACTCACGCATGGGCATTGATCCGGATACTTTGCTGAAGGGAACGGGTCTGAAGGGACATAACCTGGCGAACGGAGGAGAGTATCTGTGCGATTCCTACTATATGCTGAAGCTGGCTGTGGAAGAGAACCGGCCATCTACAGTGATCCTGGATGTTGATCCGGGATATCTTGTGACGGAAAAGGAAAAGGGGAACAACTACCTGCTCTTTTATCACGAATTTCCGTTTTCAGCGGCAAAACTCAGCTATCTGGCTGCAATTATGCCGGAAAGCGATTTCCGGGCACTGTTGTTTCCATCCTATGAGTATCCTCTGAAGAGTATGCTTCCGCGGATTCCATCCAATGTGAGGGTGAAACTGAGCGGCGATTACAGTGCGGATCAGTTCAGCACAGCGAATATGCTCTATCATGCGGATGGATTTATTGAGCGTTATCCGGTTGCGGAAGAGAACTTTCCCGGCTGGAATCCGGTCCTTTTTGAAAAGGACAAGGTAAAGGAAGATAATATCTCCTATCTTAATAAAATAGTCCGTCTGTGCGATGAAAATAATATCCGGCTTGTTGCGACTACACTTCCCCAGCCGGATCGTTCGCTTGTGTCTTTTCCGGAAAATTATGAGGCTGCCTGGGATTACCTGAGTGATTATATGAAGAGAAACGGGGTAGAATATTACAACTTCAACCGCGAGTACTACAGCAGTTTTTCGCATGACGTGTCCTGCTTTGTTGACTATGACGGGCATATGAACGGAGACAGTGCGGAAAAATTTTCAGCTCTGTTAAGAGATATGCTGTTCGAGAAGAAATCGTAAAGCCGATGCCTAGAAGGATCCTGAAATGGGAGAAGCTTCGAATTGCGAGTGACTTTGCAATGCAAAGGACTTTGAAATATGAGAGACTTTCGTGCTGCGGTTCTGATGAGTCCAGATACGGGATAATGTACTGGCATTCATGCATTTGATGCAGCCGGATTTATATGGAGGAAAATACATGGCAAAGCTTGTTATGGAATATCTGGAGGAGACGGCAAAGAAGTATCCGGATAAGGCCGCATATGTTGACAAGGATCGCACGATTACCTTTTCGGAAACGAGGCAGGAAGCTCTTCATGTCGCGGGTGCGCTGGTGAGGCGTCACCTCTTCAAAAAACCGGTGGCCGTGTACATGGACAAGCGCGTGGAATGTATACCCGCAATGCTCGGAATTGCATATAGCGGCAATTTTTATACCGTTCTTGATACACAGATGCCAGATACAAGGATCCGGCATATCCTGAATGTTCTGGACCCGGCGGTAATCCTCACTGACCGGTCACACGAAAGTGCTGTCCTTTCCATAAAAGGAGGCGCGGAGATTCTGATCTATGAGGACGCGCAGGAATCTGCCTGTGAGGAAGAAGAAATTCTGGATGTCATGAACAAGATCCTGCCCACGGATGTCTTATATGTGCTCTTCACCTCGGGCTCTACCGGAACGGCAAAGGGTGTCGTTACCCCGCACCGCGCAGTGGTAGACTATGTGGATGCGGCAACCGATGCCTTTCATTTCACAAGCCGCGATGTAATGGGTAACGAGGCGCCCCTGTATTTCGTGATGTCACTGCTTGATGTTTATTCTACACTCCGAAACGGAAGTACTACCTGCATCATTCCCCGCCTTTATTTTTCCTTCCCCGCACTTCTGATGCGTTTTCTGGAAGAAAAAAAGGTGACCGTACTGTACTGGGTGCCGTCAGAGCTCGTGGTTCTGGCTAATCTGAAGGCTCTGAAGCTTTCGGATCTCTCCACTGTCCGAATGGTCATGTTCGGTGGAGAAATTATGCCGATCAAACAATTGAATATGTGGAGGGAGGCACTTCCTCAGGCTGATTTCATCAACCAGTACGGACCGACAGAAACTACTGACGGCGGGTCCTATTACTTTGTTGACCGGGAATTTCCGGAAAATGCGCGGCTCCCGATCGGAAAACCATTCCGGAACTATGATTTCATGATCCTGGATGAGAACAATCGAAGAATTACGGACAGCGCGGGGGGATCCGGAGAACTCTGTGTGCGCAGCAATTCCCTCACCTACGGATATTACAGGAATCAGGAGATGACAGACCGTGTTTTCACACAGAACCCTCTGAACTCCTGTTATGAGGAGAAGATCTATCATACGGGAGACCTCGTGCAGTATAACGACCAGGGAGAGATCATTTTTGTCGGCCGCAAGGATTTCCAGATCAAATATATGGGACAGAGGATTGAACTGGGCGACATCGAGGCAAATGTCTCCGCAATAAAAGGGGTTGAGGAAAACTGTTGTGTATACAACGAAGCGAAAAAGAGGATCATTCTGTTTTACACAGGTAAAGCGGAAGAATCTTTTGTAAACGAAGAACTGGCCAAGATGCTGCCGGCATATATGATCCCCGGGCGCCGCGTCCATCTTGATTCCATGCCGCATAACCTGAATGGAAAAATTGACCGGGCAAAACTGAAAAGCAATGCCGCGGATCTCTGATTTTTGATGCAGCTGCCTCCCTTAGAATCCGACATTCTTATGTGATTCAAAGAGGAACGGAAAGCGGCATGGGTAAGAGGCAACAAGTGTGAAAAAATGTGATAAAAAAGGAGAAAAACTGATGGATAATTCTATGGAAAAACTGATGAACATTCTGGATGAGATCAAACCCGGAGAGGATTTTACAAGAACAGATCTGGTTTCCGGAGGTGTATTGAAATCTTTTGATATGATGCTTCTGATCCAGGAAATTAATGATGCCTTTGATGTCCAGATTCCTCTGGAGGATATCCTCCCGGAGAACTTCGAATCAGCTGAGAAGATTATGGAGACAATCCGGAAGCAGCTCTAAGACGGAGATATATGGGGCTCTTTGAGATATGAGCTGAAAGCGATAATCGGATATACCTGATTCTGTCAGAAATAAGAATTCTGCTGCAAGGATGGGAAATGAATTGAGGTGAGAGAAAGCTGTATGAAAAAGAAGTTTTTCGTTCAATCTATCATGGCGATCACTACCATAGGAATGCTGTTTACTGCGCTCCCGGTTCTGGCTGAGGACGTGGTACCTTCTGCTGTTTCTTCGGTTTCTGTGTCTTCATCAGCGAATGAGACGGAAGAATCTGTGACTGCTGGATCCGGAAGCGGGACAGGTGGAAGCACATCAGCAAAGGAGGACTTCAGCAGGACGACAGAAGCAGGATCCAACCCGTCGGAAACGAAGGAAACTTCTGAGAAGTCAGAAGAAGAAATAGAGGAAGGGGAAGAAGACGCTCAGAAAATGCCTGTTGTCAGCTATGCGGCTCATGTTCAGCGGACAGGGTGGCCGGACAAAGAGGTCATTTCCGGGGAAACCACGCAGACTTACGCGGGATCTACGGGAAGAGGCCTTCGTGTTGAGGCGATCCGGGCCAGCGTCAAGGGCGATCAGAATCTTGGTATTACATATAATACTTATGTGCAGCGGAACGGATGGACCGGATCGCAGAGCAACGGGGCAGTTGCGGGAACGACGGGACAGAGCCTCAGGGTCGAAGCAATTGTCATGCAGCTGACCGGAACCGATGCGGACAAGTACGATCTTTATTACCGCGTGCATGTGCAGAGCTTCGGATGGCTTGCATGGGCGAAAAACGGAGAGGTGGCCGGCACAACGAATCTGAGCCGCCGCATCGAGGCGTATGAGGTGGCACTTGTAAAAAAGGACGAGGCGGCACCTGCGAGATCTGCCTCCCGGAATGTCGCATATCTCACCATTCCGACAGTAACCTATCAGACCCATGTGCAGAGATACGGATGGGGTCAGGGAGAGGTATCGAACGGCGCACTTAGCGGGACGACCGGACAGGGATTGCGAATGGAGGCGCTGAAGATCCATCTGGACAACACAACCGGATTCACGGGCGGTATTTCGTACTGCGCCCATATACAGAGATTCGGATGGGAACAGAACTGGAAGTCTGACGGAGTGATGACCGGGACAGTAGGAAAGGGACTTCGCCTGGAGACGGTCCGGATCCGGCTGACCGGTGAGATGGCAAATTGTTTTGATGTGTATTATCGCACGCATGTGCAGAGATTCGGCTGGACCGGATGGGCGTCAAACGGGGCGGACTGTGGATCCGCCGGCTATGGGTATCGTCTGGAGGCAATTGAGATCCGAATAGTGGCCAAGGGAAGCGGCGTGCCCGGAAGTACGGCAAATACGTTCCATCAATACACAGTCCGGGATGCTTATCCACTGGCCTGCGCAAGACTGGATCAGATAGGATGGAATCTGAGAGCTGCATACAACTGGGCAAGAAATTTCAGATACATATCAATGGATATACCGTCGTCCAGAGGAGCCAGATACTTTGCCACTCTTGCCTTTACAAATCAGAGCGGTGATTGTTACGGGAAATCAGCTTCGTTTTATGAGATGGCAAAAGCTCTGGGTTATGATGCACACTGGGTTGTTGGCTATGTAGCAGCATCAGGTGGAGGACGAGAAGAACATGGGTGGGTGGAAATCGATAATTATAATGGCGGAACCCATGTATTTGATCCATCCTTTGAACAGGGAGTTCACAAGAATGGATTTGCGATTACTTACGGTCAGAAAGGTACCTGGAAATATCTCGACTACTCGAGACAGAATTGAGGAAGCAAAAGGGAGCCTGACAGATCGGAGAGATCGTGCTTACTTTATGGTGTGACATCTAACACGCGGTATCTAACAATCGAAGAAATAATACTTATTATGATAAATGAACGGATTTACATCCTGCCAGCTGATCAGATGTCAGATGGCAGGATATTTTTTACGCGAACAGTGAGCCGCAGCCGAATGCGAAGTATTCGTGTGCGGCGAGCGTCGCGATAGCGAGATAAAACTCGCGCAGCGTGTTTTATCTCGTTTACGGACTGGTGTTGGGCCTGAACAGTAACCGGGATCATGATTTCTGTTTCAATATTGAGACTTTCTATAGATTTAGGCAATCGATTGTGATATTGTGATATGTATATTTTTTAAATGAAATAAAATTTTCGGTAATGTGCATTTTTGAATGAGGTGAAAACAATGCGGCAACCAAGACTGTGGATGGTTATTCCATGCTATAATGAGCGCGATGTTCTTCCATTAACAGCTCCGTTATTTTTGAAAGAGTTAAAGAAGCTGATCTCTGCCGGGAAAGTCAGCGAAGACAGCCGAATCTTATTTGTGAATGATGGTTCCAGGGATGATACATGGGACATTATTATGGGTTTGTCGAAATCAGATGATCATTTCATCGGAATTTCTCAGTCACGTAACAGAGGACATCAGAATGCGGTTCTTGCCGGCCTTATGGAGGCAAAGGACAAGTGTGATATTACAATATCTATTGATTGTGACGGACAGGATGACATTTCGGCAATGGATAAGATGGTGGATGAATATCACAATGGAAGCGAAATTGTCTACGGGGTCCGTTCAAGCAGGAAAACCGACACCTGGTTTAAACGTACAACAGCTCAGGGATTTTACCGTTTTCTTAATCATATGGGCGCGGAAGTTGTCTACAATCATGCGGATTATCGATTAGTAAGCGCAAGAGTCCTGGCACATTTTGCTGATTTTAAGGAAGTGAATATTTTCTTACGTGGCATGTTTCCTCTGGTTGGTTTTAAAAGCACTTCTGTTTATTACGAGCGTCATGAGAGAATGGCAGGGAGAAGCCATTATCCGCTTCGGAAAATGCTGGCACTTGCATTTGATGGTATTACAAGTCTTTCCATCAAGCCTATCTCGATCATCTGCGGAATAGGTGTGGGGGTGAGTCTCATTGGCTTCATCGGTGTCATCTGGGCGATTGTAATGGCTGTGATCGGGAACACAGTTGCCGGATGGGCTTCCATTGTCTGTATCATTTGCTTTCTTGGAGGAATTCAGCTTCTTTCAATGGGAATAATAGGCGAGTATGTGGGGAAGACATACCTGGAGTCAAAGCACAGGCCACGCTATATCATCAGTGAGAAAACCTGGGACCCGTTACCTGACAACAGGGAGGAAACTGATCGTGAGGGGTAATGCTTCCGAATAGTCGGCAAATAAAGCACAAAGGGAGGAAACTGTTCGTGAAGGGTAATGCTTCTGAAGAGCCAGCGAATAAAGCACAACGGGTAATCGTTGTTATATTTATGGCAATAGCACTCGTTTGTGCTGTTGCTTTATTAGGATTGTTTCATCGGGAAGATAATCGTATTGAGGAAAAGAAACTAAATTCTTTCTCCATTGGTGAGAGAAAGGAGATTGAATACAATATTGACTATCAGGGAGTGAGTAGTGACGGCTCCTATCTGGTGAAGGGCTGGTGTGTCAAACCGGGGGTCGAGTATTCCTTTTATAATTACGGGAATGACGCATACAGGAAGAGCGTATATAACAACATGCATATAGGCTTTACCGATGGAAAGACCGTTTATATACTTCCCACCAAACTGGAAAACAGGGACGATATAGATCAATATATTAATGATGGAATTGATTATCAATTCTGCGGATTTCAGAGCAGACTTCCAAAAGAAAAGTCAGGTCGGATCAAAAAGGGGGCTCTTGTCCTTATTTGGAAAAATCCAGATGGTTCGCAGGAGCTTTATTATCTTTAAATGAGGATGAGGGATATGAAGAAAGATTCGGCAAAAAAAGTTATCTGGTATTTTGCTCTGTATGCCATGTTTTTCCTTCTCAGCTGCTACATGGTGAGTCGGGCGGATGACCTTGTTTTTAAGGCGGGTATTGAGCGCTATGGCGGTTTTTCGGGTTGGGTGAAGTGGTTCTCGAATAACTGGGGTGGAAGAATCGTTCCGCAGGGACTTCTTGTTATCCTGCTGCAGTTTCCTCCGGTTGTTTTTAATTTGTTTAACGCTTTTGCATGGGTGTTGCTTGTTATCTATATAAAAAAAGTATTTGATGCGGATGGAGTGTTTCGCGCAGGCTTTATTTACGGCCTTATACCAGCACTTATTTTTATATTGATTCCGACAGGTGTCCTGACCGGGACGGTGTTCTGGAAATGTGCAAATGTCCTTTATCTTTGGGGAAGTGCAGCGCTTCTGGCGGCTGTTTATCCGCTGGTGAAATTTATTTATGGACAGAAAATCACAGTACTGGATTATGTTTTTTCATTTGCAGGAGCTGTTTATGCCTCGAGTTTTGAGCAGGCAGGTGTATTCATGTGCGGCGTTCTGTTTCTGCTGCTTCTATATTCTGTATTCGTCAAACGTATGGTAAAATGGCAGATTGTGGTGCTGTTCCTTCTTGCTGCTGCATGTACATTTTATTTTTGCAGACTTCCCGGAAACGCAGTGCGGTCCCATATTGAAGTACTCGGGCAGATGCCGAAATATGATATGTATTCCACACTTGACAAGGTTTTATGGGGCGTCTGGTATGTAATCAATTACATCGAGGAAGATGCGATGTATATTGTTCTTCTCCTGGCGGGCACAGTTGTGTTTCTTATGCATCAGAACAGAAAACGAAATGACCCTGTTGTGATCGGTGCGGATATCATGCTGGTGTTCTTTGTGCTCTGTACGATTAACAGAATCGGTCTGACGAATCTGGGGAGGGAGTATTTCCTTTCCAATTTGTTTAAACTTGTCCCTGTCGATACGGTGAATTTTGGATTCAGTGCCTTACTGGCAATTTGCAGTGTGATACATTTTCTGGCATATGTATATCTTGGATGTTGTATTCTGATCATTCATCCTGAAAAGTTAGAAATCATTGGATTTTCATTTTTCTTCGGCGGACTTGCGTCGATGTGGATGATGGGATTCTCTCCCACTATTTACGCAAGTAAGGCACGTCCAAGGTTTCTTTGCTATCTTTTTCTTCTCTGTGTCGGGATCAGGATCATTTCCGGTGCGATGTGCACAGAACGCGAGAAGAAGAATGTGTTTACGAATGCGATTTTTCATTCCGGCCAATAACTGAGGAGGCTCTCTTATGAGTTTTTCAAGCATTATTGAGAAATATAAGGATCTGATTCCTTATGCAATCTTCGGGGTGCTGACTACCCTGGTAAATATTGCGTCGTATTGGGTATTTGCGCACCCGCTTCAAGTTCCGGTGACGGTATCGACAATTCTTGCATGGGTTGTCTCTGTAACATTCGCCTACTTAACAAATCGCAAGTGGGTTTTTCACAGCGAGGCAGATACAAAGAAGGCTGTGGCAAAGGAAGTTATTTCCTTTTTTGGCTGCAGAATGGGAACTGAATTTGTAGATCTTGCCGCGATGTTTATTTTTGTTGATCTGCTCTCATATAATGATATGGTGGTAAAGGTAATTTCAAATGTTGTTGTCATTATTTTGAATTATGCAGCAAGTAAATTCCTGATATTCCGGCATAAGGGCGTACGTCACTAAATCTGTGGTGCGCACTCTCGAAGAGCTTGAAAAGTACTTTCGAAGTATTCTCGAAGAGCTTGAACAAAGAACATTCTCGAAGAGCTTGAAAAAGAACTTGACATTTTCACGGCTGCGCGATAAGATACCATTTGTATCACGCCGAAGACAGCAGGTGTCGAAAGACGTAAGCGGAATACCGCCTGCCGAGGATGTCGATTCTTTTCTGTTATGAAGAATTCAGACCGCCCGGCATGGCCGGACGGTTTTTTATTTGGCTGGTACACACATCAAAATAAGGAGGTATACCAGATCATGGCAAAGGTAGAACTGAAGAAACCGGTCGTTGATGAGATTTCGAGCGCAGTTGACGGTGCTGCTTCCGTAGTCCTTGTGAATTACAGCGGACTTAACGTAGCACAGGATACCGAGCTTCGTAAATCCCTGAGAGAGGCCGGCGTAAACTACAAAGTCTACAAAAACACAATGATGCATCTTGCATTCAAGGGTACGGATTATGAAAGCCTTGTACCGTATCTGAACGGAACAAACGCCATCGCCATTTCCAAGGACGATGCGACTGCTCCGGCGAGAATTCTTGCGGGCTTCGCAAAGAAGAATCCGCAGCTTGAGCTGATCGCGGGTGTCGTTGAAGGCAGCCTTTACGATCAGAAAGCTGTTGAAGCTCTTGCAGAGGTACCAAGCAGAGAGGTTCTGCTGGGCCGACTGCTCGGAAGCATCCAGGCCCCGATCGCAAACTTCGCACGCGTTATCAAACAGATCGCGGAGAAGGATGGCGAGGCAGAGGCTGCACCGGCTGCAGAATAATCTGCGGCGAAATCTGTGCATAGTCACAGATCCGTTTATTACCGATCCGGTTTTTTGCGATCCGTTTTATCAGATCCGGATCACAGAGTAGATTCAAATACTAAATTGGAGGAAAATTACAATGGCAAAGTTAACAACAGAAGAATTTATTGCTGCTATTAAAGAGTTATCTGTACTTGAGTTAAATGATCTCGTAAAAGCTTGCGAGGAAGAGTTCGGCGTATCTGCATCTGCAGGCGTTGTAGTAGCTGCTGCCGGCGCTGGCGCTGGTGAGGCTGCAGAGGAGAAGACCGAGTTCGACGTTGAGCTGACTGAGGTTGGCCCGAACAAGGTTAAGGTTATCAAGGTTGTTCGTGAGATCACCGGACTTGGTCTGAAGGATGCGAAGGATCTTGTTGATTCCGCACCGAAGATGATCAAAGAGGGCGCTTCCAAGGCTGAGGCTGATGATATCAAGGCTAAAGTTGAGGAGCAGGGCGCAAAAGTTACCCTCAAGTAATAATTATGCGATGTGTGGGCCGGAGACTGCTGTGTCAGTCTCCGGCTTTTTTTATGGGCTTTAGCCTGTTGAGCTCGAGCGAGTATTTCCCAACGGAAATATGAGCCGAGCGAAATAAAAAACCACCCGCTATGCGGGTGAGAGTCAGATAGTTATACAATTGAGATCAACTCTTTCTATAATAGAGGTGTCCAAGCCACTATTTAAAAGAAAGAGGTGATCTCATGGCGAACCAGGCGAATAGCCTTGCGCATACCAAATGGCTGTGCAAGTACCATATCGTGTTCACACCAAAGTATAGGCGAAAAATCATTTACAATCAATACAAGCAAGACCTTGCAGAGATACTTCATCAGTTATGTGCATATAAAGGTGTCACAATTATCGAAGGTCATCTGATGCCAGATCATGTACATGTGCTGGTTAGCATACCGCCTAAGATCAGTGTGGCATCATTTATGGGATATTTGAAGGGGAAAAGTGCCCTTATGATGTTTGACAGGCACGCAAATTTAAAATACAAGTTTGGAAACAGACATTTTTGGTCAGAAGGAAATTATGTCAGTACAGTAGGGTTAAATGAAGCTACCATCAGAAAATATATCCAAGACCAGGAGCGGGCGGATATCATACAGGACAAGCTCAGCGTAAAGGAATACGAAGACCCTTTTAAGGGTCAGGGTAAGTAATACGGATGCCCCTTGAGGGGCAGCGACGAGTAAAAAGCAATGTGGCTTGAACGGAGCTGCGGGAAGTGATTAAAGAAACTTCCCGTAGCCATAAAGTGAAAGCCAGCGCCTTGAGACGCTGGCCTAGCAACACGGGCTTATAGCCCGGACCGAACCACCCGTTTCACGGGTGGCGGCGATTACGCGCCCGGCGGGCGCATGTTGGAAAAAGGGGTTGCCGTTGCAGAACACTAAATAACAGCGATTACAATAAAAATATTGCGGAAAAGTTACAAAAGGTTACAAAACACTTTTAATAGAACGGTACATATGTTATAATATCTTCATTCCCTTGAGAAAGGGGAAACGATTTTAAATCTGAGGTGTACATTTATGAAGGGAATGAAACGATTTTTACCTGCGGCACTTTCTGCAGCTCTGCTGCTGTCGGGGGCTTTTGGAACTTATCCGGCAGCGGCTTCTACGCAGGATGAGATCGACTCGGCTGAGGCGAAGAAGAGCGCGGCAGAATCTGAATACAATAGCGCGCAGGATAGAATCAGCGGGCTTCAGGCGAAGAAGGATAATGCACAGGAATATCTGCAGGATCTCAATGATCAGCTGACGGATCTGAATCAGCAGCTGGATGAGCTTCAGCAGAAGTACAGCGCTACACAGGAAGAATATGATACCGTGAATCAGGAACTCGCCGATGCGCAGGAGAAGGAGAGTGTTCAGGCGAAGAACATGGCGCTCCGGATCAAATATATGTATGAGAATGGAACCGGAACAGGTGCGCTGGAGACGCTTTTTTCCTCCGGTAACTTCAGTGATTTCCTGAATGAAAGCACAAACGTGTCTGAGCTCACGAGCTATGACAGGAAAGTTCTGAAGGAGTACAGCGAGATCTGCGAGACGATTACCGAGAAGCAAAAAGAGGTGAAGAAGGAGGCGGATCAAATCGCCGGTCTTCAGGAACAAAGCAAGAGCAAACGGGAAGAGATACAGAATCTTGTGGATTCCACCCGTGAGGATGTCCAGGAGTATGCAGATTCTCTGGAAGGTGAGCAGAGTACAGCGGCGGACCTTCTGGCAAGCATACAGGAACAGCAGGCCAATATCGACGCGCTGAACGAGAAGGCAGCAGATGAGGTGGCCGCTGCAGATGCGGCAGCGGCGGATAAGGCGAGAACCTCGACGCAGGAGGCTGTTTCCGAGCAGGAGGCCCAGGAGGCGGCTGCTCCGGAATCGAAATCGTCGATGCCGGCATCCGGGGGTACCTCAGCTTCATCTTCATCGGGAGCCGCGGGTACTGCCGCGGCTGTGGCAACACCGACGCCGACTGCAGCTCCTGCTCCTACACAGGCAGCTTCTGCGGAGAGCCCGGCACCATCCAGTACTTATTCTGGCGCGGCGCTTACGGCGGCTGCCGGCCGGATTGAAGGCCCGAGCGGGCAGGAAACTTATTATAATATGGATATGTCAGGTGTCGTCAGCATCATGAGAAGCATGGGTAATACCGATGAATACTGGGTGCGGTCCGACGGAGTCAAGATGCTTGGAAGTTATGTAATGGTTGCGGCAAATCTTGGTGTCAGACCGAGAGGATCTCTGATCGCGACGAGTCTCGGAATGGGAATAGTGGTTGACACCGGTGGCTTCGCTGCCGCGAACCCGACACAGCTTGACATTGCGGCAAACTGGTAATTATAAATCGTCATGCCCCGCAGGCAGGGTACCACAATATGTACAAGGAGCTTCTTCGTTCCATGAACGAGGAAGCTCCTTTTCTAAATATACAAGGGAGCTTCTTTTCTAAATATTATTTGTGATATAAATGAAAAGTAGTATAATTGAAGAAAAACGGGAAAATAGACAGTGTTTAATCCCGTAAGCCCGGATGCCCTGCGAGTGGGGCATAACAAACTTTATAAGCTGCAGATTGCTGAGTAAGGGAGGCGAAAGAAATGTCAAAGAGTATTTTGGTTCTGGTGCCGGTGATCAGTGCTGTTGCGCTGATTTTCGCTGCCTGTTTGGCGGGTTCCGTCAGAAAAGAAGAGGCGGGAACGGAGCGCATGCAGGAAATCGCGGCTGCGATCCGGGAGGGCGCGAGCGCGTTTCTCGCCTCGGAGTACAAGGTGCTGGCGGTTTTTGTCGCGGTTCTGTTTTTGGTTCTGGGTTTTGCGCTGCAGAACTGGCTGGAGGCGGTATGCTTTCTGATTGGAGCGGCTTTTTCGGTACTGGCGGGTTTTTTCGGAATGCGGGTTGCTACGCTGGCAAATGTCCGTACTGCGAACGCGGCTGGAAAGTCCGGAATGCCAAAGGCCCTTTCCATTGCGTATCATGGAGGTGCTGTCATGGGCTTCTGCGTGGTGGGGCTGGGTATACTGGGAGCCAGTCTGATCTATCTGATCAGCGGCAATGCGGATGTGCTGTTTGGCTATAGTCTCGGCGCGTCCTCGGTTGCGCTCTTTGCGCGTGTGGGAGGCGGAATCTACACTAAGGCGGCAGATGTCGGCGCTGATCTTGTGGGAAAGGTCGAGAACAATATCCCGGAGGACGATCCGCGCAACCCGGCGGTGATTGCGGATAATGTCGGAGATAATGTCGGTGATGTGGCAGGTATGGGTGCGGATCTGTTTGAATCCTATGTAGGCGCAGTCGTATCGGCGGTCACGCTTGGAATCGCGTCTTCCGGAGAAGCGGGAGCTTTCTATCCGCTTATAATTGCGGCATGCGGAATAGCCGCGTCTATTATTGGCACTTTTTTTGTCAGAGGCAAGGAAAATGGAAACCCGCAGAGAGCTCTGAACATGGGAAGTTATGTTGCGTATCTGCTGGTCATCATTGCGTCTCTGATTCTGAGCAGGACTCTGTTCGGGGAGTTCCGGCCGGCAGTTGCGGTGATTTTCGGACTCCTCGTCGGGTTTGTGATCGGTCAGATGACAGAGATCTATACTTCAGACAAATATAAATCCGTCCGGAAGATCGCGGAGGAATCACAGACCGGAGCCGGCACAACCATCATCACAGGGCTGGCGGTAGGCATGAAGTCTGTCATGGTGCCGATTCTTTGTATCTGTGTCGGTATTTTCGTGTCCTATATCACAGCGGGACTTTACGGCATCGCCCTCGCGGCGGTCGGAATGCTTGCAACGGCCGGAAGTACAATTGCCGTAGATGCATATGGTCCGATTGCGGATAATGCCGGCGGAATCGCCGAGATGTCCGGCATGGATGAGAGCGTCCGAGAGATTACCGATGCTCTGGATTCCGTGGGAAACACGACCGCGGCAATCGGAAAGGGATTTGCGATCGGATCTGCGGCGCTGACGGCTCTTGCGCTTTTTGTATCCTATGCGCAGGCGGTTCATCTGGAGAAGATTGATATCATGGATCCGAAGGTTATCATCGGTCTCTTTGTCGGAGGCATGCTGACATTCCTGTTCTCCGCCTTTACGATGGAATCTGTATCGAAGGCGGCATACAAGATGATTGAAGAAGTGCGCCGGCAGTTCCGTGCGGATCCAGGCATTCTGGCCGGAACGAGCCGTGCGGATTACAAATCCTGTGTCGGGATATCCACACAGGCGGCGCTTCACGAGATGATTCTTCCGGGCATTCTTGCAGCAGCTTCACCAATCTTGCTTGGCCTGATCCTCGGAACGGATGCTTTGGGAGGGATGCTTGCGGGGTCGCTGCTCACAGGCGTACTGATGGCAATTTTCATGAGCAACGCCGGCGGCGCCTGGGACAATGCGAAGAAATACATTGAGGGCGGAAAGTTCGGAGGAAAGGGCAGCGAGGCGCACAAGGCAGCGGTTGTCGGAGACACTGTCGGCGATCCTTTCAAAGATACGTCAGGTCCGTCCATTAATATTCTTATTAAGCTGATGACGATTGTATCTCTGGTATTCGCGCCGCTGTTTCTTGCTGTGGGAAGTCTGCTGTAATCGATTCCACTTGTATCTTCTCAAACTGCCGGGAACATGATATCATGGATGCAGCATCATGTCGGACAATTGAACGGGCAGTTGACATGGCGGGGAATCCGGCGTCACGGAAGATGATGAGATGCTGCGACAGGCAGTCAGCCGCCATGGAAGATGATGAGATGCCGCGACAGGCAGGCATGCGTTGCGGAAGATGATGAGATGCGGCGACAGAAAATCATACAGCCCGAAAAAAGTAGCACAAGAGACGGCCAGATAGTACAGAGATGTGTACGGATGTACATATCAGAAAGGAAGAAGAATGAAAAGCTTACAGTATACCGTGAAAACCTCTCTCGGAATTCATGCGCGCCCGGCGGCAATGATTGCTCAGGCGTGTACCGCACTGAAGAGCGAGGTCGTCATAGAATGCGACGGAGAAGTGGCGAGCGGCGACAATGTTCTTCAGATTCTCAAGCTTCATGCGGCAAAGGGGTCTGTTCTGAACATTACGGCGGAAGGCCCGGATGAGGAGGAAGCCATTGAGAAAATTTCTGATGTGTTTCACGGGATCGCGGCGAAGGATAAGAACGTGGATGTTCTGAAGGTTGCTTTCTTCGGGACAAAGGATTATGACAGAATGTTTTTCAGTCAGCTTGCGAGGGATAAAGGAGAAGGCACTTATAACGTTGAGATCAAGTATTTTAAGGCAAGACTGACATCGGAGACGGTACATCTGGCCGAAGGATTCCGTGCGGTATGCATTTTCGTGAACGACGAGGCACCGCGCGAGGTAGTGGAGGCGTTGAGTCAGTGCGGTGTCCGTCTGATCCTTCTGCGTTGTGCAGGATTCAACAATGTAGATCTGCAGGCGGCAAAGGAGTGCGGAATCACAGTGCTTCGCGTGCCTGCTTATTCCCCGTACGCGGTTGCCGAGCATGCGATGACGATCATTCAGGCGGCGAACCGTCATATTCACAAGGCATACCTGAAGGTGAAGGAGAACGATTTTGCGCTGAGCGGTCTTCTCGGGGTGGACCTTCACAACAAGGTTGCGGGTATCATGGGAACCGGAAAGATCGGCCAGTGCATGGCAAAGATCTGCAAGGGATATGGCATGACGGTGCTCGGATGGGATGCCTTCCCGAATCGCAAGCTGGAAGAGGAGGGGCTTCTCACCTATGTCAGCAAGGACGAGCTGCTTCAGAGAGCGGATCTCATCTCTCTGCATCTTCCGTTAATCATGGGAGAGGGCGGGACTTATCACATCATCAATGACGATACGATTGCCATGATGAAGGATAATGTAATGCTCGTGAATACCTCCCGGGGCGGCCTTGTAGACGCGGAAGCTCTGATCCGCGGACTGAAGGCGCAGAAGTTCCACGCAGTGGCGCTCGATGTCTATGAGGGAGAAGATTCCAATGTATACACGAATCATTCCGATGATTTCCTAACAAATGATATCGTGGCTCGGCTCACCATGTTCCCGAACCTGATTCTGACCTCCCATCAGGCATTCTTCACCCGGGAGGCGATGCAGGCAATTGCGGCGATTACTATGGAAAATGCCAGAAACTTCAACGAGCATCTTCCCTACGGTGACGCGGAGTGCCGGGCAAAATAAGAAGCGGATACAGGAACATTGTGTTAAAAATGTATAAATGGAAAAGCGTCTCCGGAGACGGAGACGCTTTTCGTGTCTGGAAAACAGAAAAAATATGTTTCAATTGTATTAAATTTCATTTGACAGGCTTGACAGACTGTGTTATTGTAAAAAATGCACTATTATGGCAACATGTGCCTACCATCCTGAGAACAAAAAAAATTTTGTTCAAATTCACGATACAGATGGGCATGTATAGTTACCGTCAACGAAGCCCCTCCGGGGGCTTGGGAGACATAATTTATTTTCATATTATATCACAAGGGGTGAAACGTCAATGGAGAAAAACAGGATACGTCTGATCCACAGCGGCAGAAACATTCGCATGACCTACCAGAGACAGAAAGAAGTTCTGGAAATGCCCAATCTGATCGAGGTTCAGAAGGATTCCTATGAGTGGTTCCTGAAGGACGGTCTCAAGGAAGCTTTCGATGACATCTCTCCGATCGAAGATTACGGCGGGAAACTGAGTCTTGAGTTTGTGGACTACCAGCTCTGTGAGGATGATGTAAAGTATTCCATCGAAGAGTGTAAACAGCGTGACGCTACGTATGCAGCACCACTTAAGGTAAAGGTACGTCTTTTCAATAAGGAAAAGGATGAGATCAGCGAACATGAGATTTTCATGGGCGATCTCCCTCTTATGACGGCGACCGGTACCTTCGTCATCAACGGTGCTGAGCGTGTCATCGTCAGCCAGCTGGTGCGTTCTCCTGGAATTTATTACGGCATTGCGCATGATAAGCTTGGTAAAGAGCTTTATTCCTGTACGGTTATCCCGAACCGTGGCGCATGGCTTGAATATGAGACTGACTCCAATGACGTTTTCTGGGTACGTGTGGACCGTACCAGGAAGGTTCCGATTTCCGTACTGATCCGTGCGCTCGGTATCGGAACGAACGCCGAGATCGTTGAGTATTTCGGCGAGGAACCGAAGATTCTGGCAAGCTTTACAAAGGATACCTCTACGAATTATCAGGAAGGTCTTCTTGAACTCTACAAGAAGATCCGTCCCGGTGAGCCGCTTGCTGTGGAGAGCGCCGAGACGCTCATCAATGGTATGTTCTTTGACCCCCGCCGGTATGATCTGGCGAAGGTGGGCCGCTACAAGTTCAACAAGAAGCTTGCTCTTCGGAATCGTATCGCGGGTCATGTACTGGCTGAGGATGTTGTCAATACAGAGACCGGAGAGATCATTGCGGAAAAGGGACAGACCGTCACCCGCGAGATGGCGGATGATATTCAGTATGCTGCAGTTCCGTATGTGTGGATTGAGACACCGGAGCGCAATGTCAAGGTTCTTTCCAACCTTGAAGTGGATATCACCAGATGGGTGGATGTAGATCCGGAGGAAGTCGGAGTCACTGAGGAAGTTTATTACCCGGTTCTCTCTGAGATCCTTTCCGAGTATACGGATATTGAAGACATCAAGGACGAGATCCGCGACAGAATCCACGAATTGATTCCAAAGCATATCACGAAGGAAGACATCTTCGCTTCCATCAACTACAATATGCATCTGGAGTATGGCATCGGAAATGATGATGACATTGACCATCTGGGCAACCGGCGTATCCGCTGCGTGGGAGAGCTTCTTCAGAACCAGTACAGAATCGGTCTTTCCAGACTGGAGCGTGTTGTGCGTGAGAGAATGTCCACGCAGGATCTTGATACGATTTCCGCACAGTCTCTGATCAACATCAAGCCGGTTACAGCTGCCGTCAAGGAATTCTTCGGATCCTCGCAGCTGTCCCAGTTCATGGATCAGAACAACCCGCTCGGTGAGCTGACACATAAGAGACGTCTGTCTGCCCTTGGACCGGGAGGACTTTCCAGAGACCGTGCCGGCATGGAGGTGCGTGATATTCATTACACGCATTACGGACGGATGTGTCCGGTTGAGACTCCTGAGGGACCGAACATCGGACTGATCAACTCCCTCGCATCCTATGCGAGAATCAATAAATACGGATTTGTCGAAGCACCTTACCGCCGCATTGACAAGACGGATCCCAAGAACCCTGTTGTCACGAAGGAAGTTGTCTATATGACGGCCGATGAAGAGGACAACTACCATGTGGCGCAGGCGAACGAGCCTCTCGATGAAGATGGACATTTCATTCATCATAACGTATCCGGACGTTTCCGGGCAGAGACACAGGCTTATGACAGAAGCATGTTTGATTACATGGATGTATCTCCGCGGATGGTATTCTCGGTCGCGACATCGTGCGTACCTTTCCTTCAGAATGATGACCCGACCCGTGCACTGATGGGATCGAACATGCAGCGTCAGGCCGTGCCGCTTCTGTTCACCGAGGCACCTGCTGTCGGAACCGGAATGGAAGAGAAGGCTGCCGTTGACTCCGGAGTCTGCGTTGTCGCAAAGAAGGCGGGAACCATCACGTATTCAACTTCCTATGAGATCCGCATGGACAACGACGATGGAAGCCGCGACGTATATCATCTGATGAAGTTCGAGCGAAGCAACCAGAGCAACTGCTACAACCAGCGGCCGATTGTCTTCAAGGGTGATCATGTAGACGCTGGCGAGGTGATCGCGGATGGTCCTTCCACATCGGGCGGAGAGCTTGCTCTCGGAAAGAACCCTCTGATCGGTTTCATGACCTGGGAGGGCTACAACTACGAGGATGCGGTTCTTCTGTCAGAGCGTCTGGTGCGTGATGACGTTTACACCTCCATTCATATCGAAGAGTACGAGTGCGAGGCCCGCGACACCAAGCTCGGACCGGAGGAGATCACAAAGGATGTTCCCGGTGTCGGCGATGATGCGCTGAAGGATCTGGATGAGCGCGGTATTATCCGCATCGGCGCGGAGGTACGTGCCGGAGATATCCTTGTCGGAAAGGTAACTCCGAAGGGAGAGACCGAGCTGACCGCCGAGGAGCGTCTGCTTCGTGCTATTTTCGGAGAAAAGGCGAGAGAAGTCCGCGACACCTCGCTGAAGGTTCCGCACGGCGAGTACGGTATTGTTGTGGATGCCCGGGTATTCACCAGAGAAAACGGCGATGAGCTGTCCCCCGGTGTGAACCAGGCGGTTCGTATCTACATTGCGCAGAAGAGAAAGATATCTGTCGGTGACAAGATGGCCGGACGTCACGGAAACAAGGGTGTCGTATCCCGCGTGCTTCCAATCGAGGATATGCCGTTCCTGCCGAACGGACGTCCGCTCGATATCGTTCTGAACCCGCTGGGCGTACCTTCCCGTATGAACATTGGACAGATTCTGGAGATCCATCTGAGTCTTGCCGCGATGGCACTTGGCTTCAATATCTCCACGCCGGTATTCGACGGCGCGAATGAGGTGGATATCCAGGATACCCTTGAGCTTGCAAACGACTACGTGAACAGCGAGTGGGATGATTTCTATGAGAAATACAAGGATATCCTCCTGCCGGAAGTTATGCAGTATCTGTCCGATCACAGAGATCACAGGGCGCTCTGGAAGGGCGTT
Organism: Bilifractor sp. LCP19S3_H10; assembly: GCF_052119185.1. Lineage (NCBI taxonomy): Bacteria > Bacillati > Bacillota > Clostridia > Lachnospirales > Lachnospiraceae > Bilifractor > Bilifractor sp. LCP19S3_H10. Next base: position 181,276 of record NZ_JBQKFT010000001.1, on the reverse strand, counting down.
CCGATCCGCCGCGACGGAAAGGTTCAGCTCCGTGACGGTCGGACAGGTGAGCCGTTTGACGGCCCGACCACAATCGGACACATGCATTACCTGAAGCTGCATCATCTGGTTGACGATAAGATTCACGCACGTTCCACAGGTCCATACTCCCTTGTTACCCAGCAGCCTCTGGGAGGAAAAGCTCAGTTCGGAGGACAGCGTTTCGGAGAGATGGAGGTATGGGCGCTGGAGGCATACGGCGCAGCTTATACACTTCAGGAGATCCTGACCGTGAAATCCGATGATGTCGTTGGACGTGTGAAGACATACGAGGCGATTATCAAGGGTGAGAACATCCCCGAGCCGGGCATTCCGGAGTCCTTCAAGGTTATGCTGAAAGAGCTTCAGTCTCTGGCACTGGATATCCGCGTCCTGGATGAGAACGGAGAAGAGGTCAAGATCATGGAGTCTGTTGACTACGGCAATACAAGCTTCCGCAAGATCATGGAGGATGCAGACCGGTACAACAACAGGGCAGATGACAAGGAACTGAGCGACCACGGATTCGGAAAGCAGGAATTCAAGGACGGTGAGCTCGTTGACAGTGAGAATGATCTCGACGATACCATCACAGACGATGAGGATGAGGAATTTATCGAAAGCCTTGATGACGACATGGATGAATAATTTATTCGTGCCGGGGTCTGAGAGCGCAGGCCCTGCAAGGTGTCTGTCAACCAATGAGTAGTAGATCCGTGCCGCGCCGGATATTTCCGCGGCGCGCCGGATTTCATATACATGCTGAAAGGGGTAAATAAATGCCGGAAACAGTTAATAAAGAAGAAGGAACGCATCAGCAGCTGAACTTCGATGCCATTCGCATCGGCCTTGCTTCACCGGATAAGATCCGTGAGTGGTCTCATGGAGAGGTCAAGAAGCCGGAAACGATTAACTATCGTACGCTGAAACCGGAAAAAGACGGACTGTTCTGCGAACGGATTTTCGGACCGACCAAGGACTGGGAGTGTCATTGCGGAAAATACAAGAAGATCAGCTACAAGGGTGTGATCTGTGACCGATGCGGCGTAGAGGTTACGAAATCATCTGTCCGCCGGGAGCGTATGGGCCATATCGAGCTGGCAGCGCCCGTATCCCACATCTGGTACTTCAAGGGGATTCCTTCCCGTATGGGCCTGATCCTGGATCTGTCTCCGAGAACACTGGAGAGAGTTCTGTATTTTGCAAGCTATATTGTACTTGATCCCGGTGATACCAAGCTGATGAAGAAGCAGATTCTCTCAGAGCGTGAGTACAGTGAGGCGCTTGAGACGTACAGACCGGATGAGTTCCGTGTCGGAATGGGAGCTGAGGCAATCAAGGAGCTTCTTTGCGAGATCGATCTGGACAAGGAATATGAAGAACTGACAACAGAGCTGGAGCAGGCAAGCGGTCAGAAGAGAGCCCGTATCATCAAGAGACTTGAGGTTGTAGAAGCTTTCCGTGAGTCCGGAAACCGCCCGGAGTGGATGATTCTGGACTGCGTACCGGTTATTCCGCCGGACCTCCGCCCGATGGTACAGCTGGATGGCGGCAGATTCGCGACCTCCGATCTGAACGATCTTTATCGCAGAATCATCAATCGGAACAACCGTCTGAAGAGACTCCTGGATCTTGGAGCACCGGATATCATCGTCAGAAATGAGAAGAGAATGCTGCAGGAGGCTGTAGATGCTCTGATCGATAACGGACGAAGAGGAAGACCGGTTACAGGCCCGGGAAACCGCGCACTGAAATCTCTGTCCGACATGCTGAAGGGAAAGAACGGACGGTTCCGTCAGAACCTCCTTGGAAAACGTGTCGATTATTCCGGACGTTCCGTTATCGTCAATGGACCGGAACTGAAGATTTATCAGTGTGGTCTTCCGAAGGAAATGGCCATTGAGCTGTTCAAGCCATTTGTCATGAAGGAGCTTGTATTCAGGCAGATGGCACACAATATCAAGAACGCCAAGAAGATGGTGGAAAAGCTTGATCCGCAGGTTTGGGATGTACTGGAAGATGTCATCAAGGAGCACCCGGTTATGCTGAACCGTGCGCCTACACTGCATCGTCTCGGTATTCAGGCATTTGAGCCGATTCTGGTTGAAGGAAAAGCAATCAAGCTTCATCCGCTGGTATGTACCGCTTTCAATGCCGACTTTGACGGTGACCAGATGGCCGTGCATCTTCCGCTGACACAGGAGGCGCAGGCAGAGTGCAGATTCATGCTTCTCTCCCCGAACAACCTTCTGAAGCCGTCTGACGGAGGAGTCGTTGCCGTTCCATCTCAGGATATGGTTCTCGGAATCTATTACCTGACACAGGAACGTCCCGGCGAGATCGGAGAGGGAACCTTCTACAAGGATCTCAACGAGGCACTGCTCGCTTATGAAAACGGATATATCAAGTATCAGTCAATCATCAAGGTCCGCCGCTATGGGAAGGACGCTGAGGGAAATGAGATCTCCAAGGTGGTCGAGACGACACTCGGACGGCTGATTTTCAACGAGATCATTCCGCAGGATCTGGGATATGTGGACCGTTCCGTGCCGGGCAATGAGCTTCTTCCGGAAATTGATTTCATGGTAAAAAAGGGAGACCTGAAGAAGATTCTGGAGAAGGTCATCAACACCCACGGTGCGACCAGAACCGCTGAGGTTCTCGATGCCGTGAAGGCGATGGGATATCATATATCGACCCGTGCAGGAATGACGGTATCCATCTCGGATATGACCGTTCCGAAGGAAAAACCGGAGCTGCTTGAGGAGGCGGAGAAAACCGTCGACAAGATCACCCGCAACTACAAGCGTGGACTGATCACTGATGAAGAGCGCTATAAGGAAGTAATCTCCACATGGGAGGAAGTCGATAATCATCTGACCAAGCTTCTTCTGAGCGGACTTGATAAATACAATAACATCTTCATGATGGCGGATTCCGGAGCCCGTGGTTCTGATAAGCAGATCAAACAGCTGGCAGGTATGCGAGGCCTGATGCAGGATACAACCGGTCATACCATCGAGCTGCCGATCAAGTCAAATTTCCGTGAAGGTCTGGATGTACTGGAGTACTTCATGTCGGCACATGGAGCCCGTAAGGGTCTTTCCGATACCGCGCTTCGTACCGCCGATTCCGGATATCTGACCCGTCGAATGGTCGATGTATCACAGAACCTGATGATCCGCGAGCCGGACTGCTCCGTCAACCGCAAGGAAATTCCGGGAATCTGGGTCGAGGCGTTCACCGAGGGCAAGGAGATGGTCGAGTCTCTGGAAGAGCGTATTACCGGCCGTTTCTCCTGCTATACGATCAAGGACAAGGACGGAAATGTGATTGTAAAGGCAAATCATATGATCACACCGCGCCGCGCGGCTAAGGTTGTGTCTGAAGGCGTGGATGAGAATGGAGATCCGATCACAAAAGTGAAGATCAGAAGCATTCTTACCTGCCGTTCTCATCTTGGCATCTGCTCAAAGTGCTATGGCGCGAACATGGCGACCGGAGAAGTTGTTCAGGTCGGCGAGTCTGTCGGAATCATCGCAGCGCAGTCCATCGGTGAGCCTGGTACACAGCTTACCATGAGAAACTTCCATACCGGTGGTGTTGCAGGTACCGCTGATATTACACAGGGTCTTCCGCGTGTCGAGGAGCTTTTCGAGGCCCGTAAGCCGAAGGGACTTGCCATTGTTACAGAGATGTCAGGTACCGCGCAGCTTAAGGATACAAAGAAGAAACGTGAGATCGTCGTAACCGATAAGGAAGGCAATTCAAAGACGTACCTGATCCCGTACGGAACAAGGCTGAAGAAGGAGCTTGAAGATGCTGACGCCACCAAGGAAGTAGAGGCAGGTGATCCGCTTACCGAAGGTTCCATTAATCCGCATGATCTTCTCCGTATCAAGGGAGTTGAAGCCGTTCAGAATTATCTGCTCGGAGAGGTTCAGCGTGTATATCGTCTGCAGGGTGTTGATATCTGCGATAAGCACATCGAGGTTATCGTTCGTCAGATGCTGAAGAGAGTCCGCGTGGAAGAGGGCGGCGATACCGGTCTGCTTCCGGGCAAGATGATGGATTATCTTGATGTTCTGGATATGAATGAAAAGATGGAAGAGGAAGGCAAGGAGTGCGCGACCTATGAGAGACTGCTTCTGGGTATCACAAAGGCGTCTCTTGCGACAGATTCCTTCCTGTCCGCGGCGTCCTTCCAGGAGACCACCCGTGTTCTCACTGACGCTGCAATCAAGGGCAAGGTGGATCACCTGATCGGTCTGAAGGAGAACGTAATCATTGGAAAACTGATTCCGGCAGGAACCGGCATGAAATATTACAGAAACCTGAAGCTGGATACCGATGCGGAGATCGAAGCCGAGAAGGCTGCAAAGGCACTTGCTGCGGCGTCCGGCAGTGATGCGGAAGATGAGTCCGCGCCGGCAAAGGAAGAAATTCCGGAAGATCAGGAAAATGAATCAATAACAGACGTAGATGAGCCCGCTGAGAACGAAAATACAGAGGACAATACCCCTGTAACTACAGAATAATAAGTCTGCCGTCGGTTTGTTTCTGCGACAGTAAAAAAGGCCCTTAGATGCATGCCGATCAATCGGAGCACCAGGGCCTTATTACAGTATGAGGAACTATCATATGTGGCAGCATGCAAATTGGCATGACGGTATTTCAGGGAAGGAAGAGGGGCATGAACTACAAGGTAATCCGAAGCCGGAAGAGACGAAAATCCCTGAGCCTTCAGATTACTCCGGATGCCGGAATTGTCGTGCGCGCACCATATTTTGCAACGAACGATGAGATCCGAAGATTTGTGGAAGCCAACCAGGGCTGGATCGAGCGCAACGCCGCCAGGATGGAGAAGAGAAAAGAAGAGCTGGCGAGGAATCCGTACGGAAAAATTACGGAGGATGAAATCCGTAAATTATCGGAACTCGCAGCGCGTACCATCCCCCCAAGAGTGGCTGTTTACGCAGCCGAGATCGGAGTGACCTACGGAAGGATTACCATAAGGAACCAGAAGACACGCTGGGGAAGCTGCTCCGCGAAGGGAAATCTGAACTTTAACTGTCTGCTGATGCTTGTGCCGCCGGATGTGCAGGATTATGTGATCGTTCATGAGCTGTGCCACAGAAAACAGATGAATCATTCCCGGCTGTTCTGGAATGAGGTCGAGAAATTTCTTCCGGATTACAGAGAGAGGGACCGGTGGCTGAAGGAAAACGGAGGCCAGCTGATTGCCCGGACGCGGATGTAATGGAAAACCTGCAGAGTATGATAATAGCAGACTTTTGCTTTGAGGCTTTGAGAGTAAAGATTATAGAGTGAAGGGATTTGTGAAAGAATAGAAAACAGGAGGTTGGAGATATGAAATCATATGCAGTCGGAGTTGATGTAGGGGGAACTACAGTTAAGATTGGAATTTTTCGGACTTCCGGAGATCTGCTTTTGAAATGGGAGATTGTAACGGACAAGAAGGACGGCGGCCGCAATATTCTTCCGGACATTGCGGACTCGATCAAGAGCATGCTGTCGAATAAGGGAATCAGTCTGGATGAGATTCAGGGAGTCGGAATCGGCATTCCGGGAGCAATCCTGAACAGATCGATCGTGAACCGCGCGGTGAACCTTGGATGGGATGTCGTTCCGGTAAAGGATCAGCTGGAACAGCTTTTTGACGGCAAGATCAATGTTCTGGTGGGAAATGATGCAAATGTTGCCGCGCTTGGAGAAATGTGGCAGGGCGGCGGAAAAGGGTTCAAGGATATCGTAATGGTGACACTCGGAACCGGTGTCGGCGGAGGAATCATCATCAACGAGCAGATTCTGGACGGAACCTTCGGCGCTGCGGGAGAGATCGGACACATGCCGGTGAATCCGCAGGAGACAAGAGTCTGCGGATGCGGCAAAAAGGGTCACCTGGAGCAGTATGCGTCCGCAACTGGAATTGCAAACACGGCGAAAGCTGTCGTTTCTTCAACAAAGGAAGAGACGGAGCTGAAAGGGCTGGACAGTATCACGGCAAAGGATGTTTTTGACGCTGCCAAGAGAGGAGACAAGGTGGCTCTTGAAATCGTTGATTACACTGCGGAGATACTGGGCAGAGGTCTCGCGATGGTTGCGGCTGTCGTCGATCCGCAGGCATTTGTGATCGGAGGAGGTGTCTCGAAGGCAGGCCCCATCCTCACAGACTCCATTCAGAAGTATTACAGAAAGTATGCCTTTCATGCATCGGAGGATACAAAGTTTGTCCTGGCTACACTCGGAAATGACGCGGGCATTTACGGAGCGGTACGGATGGTTCTGTGACACGGCGGGGCATCAGCAGAATGGCAATAATCCCAATCTGCGTGTTTTCTGTGACACGGCGGGACATCAGCAGGCTCCGTCATAATTCCAGTCCGCGTTTTTTTTACGCGAACAGTGAGCCGCAGCCGAATGCGAAGTATTCGTGTGCGACGAGCGTCGCGATAGCGAGATAAAACTCGCGCAGCGTGTTTTATCTCGTTCGTGACATCGGTCAGAAAATGGGTGCGGGCGGACATCGTAGATTAGAGAACAGGACTTACAGGAGCGGAAATCGTATGAAGAAAATCGCAGGATACATTCTGGCGGCGCTGGTTGCGGCGGGCTCGGCGTTTATCTTCCTCAGGATGAAGATTTACAAAAAAATAAAAGTATTCAGGAAAAAAGAGGGATAATGATTTACATCGGAAACCATGTATCGATCTCAAAGGGGTACCTCTCGATGGGAAAAATGGAAGAAAGGCTCGGCGGGAATACATTCGCCTTCTTTACCAGAAACCCGCGAGGGGGCAGGAGCAGTGAAGCGGACCCGGAGGACATAGCAGCGCTTAGAGATTTTCTTTCGGCGCATTCCTTCGGCAGGCTGGTGGCGCACGCGCCCTATACAATGAATCTGTGTTCCGCAAAAGAGGATATCCGCGAGTACTCCGAGAACATATTTCGGGAAGATTTACAGAAAATGGAACTTCTGCCCGGACAGTTCTTCAATTTTCACCCGGGCTCCCACTTGAAGCAAGGTTACGAAAGGGCAGCGGATGAAATCGCGGATGTTCTGAACCGGACGATTTCAGCCGATCAGACGACCACGGTCCTTCTGGAAACTATGGCCGGAAAAGGCACAGAAGTCGGACGCAGCTTTGAGGAATTAAAGGGAATCCTTGATAGGACAGAGCGGAAGGAGAAGATCGGTGTATGCTTTGATACCTGCCATGTCTGGGATGCCGGATATGATATCGTGAATGATCTGGACGGGGTGCTCCGGCATTTTGATGAGGTGATAGGCCTGGACAGGCTCTTTGCAGTTCATCTGAATGACAGCAAGAATGAATGCGGCTCTCATAAGGATCGTCACGAGAAGATCGGCTTCGGGAAGATCGGAGAGGAAGCTCTGATGCGGGTTGTGAATCACCCGCTTCTGCAGAACAGGCCATTCATTCTGGAGACGCCGAATGATGACGAAGGTTACCGGAAAGAGATCGTCCTGGTGAAACAGGCAAATCTGGAGGCGTGAAAAGCTGCGGATTGATCCGCAGCTTTTATGACGTAAAGAGTTATATGATTACATGTGGCACACAGATTTGTCAATTGCGTCCAGAGTACAGATTTATTGATTTCATCTGAAATACAGAATTATGCGATTTCATCTGAAATACAGAGTTATGCGATTTCGTCTGACGTGTGGATCTGCCGATTCCGTCTGAAGTACAGACTTACCCGATTACGTCGGACATGTCATACATGCCGGCGGGCTTTCCGGCAAGGAATTTAGCTGCCTCAACCGCGCCTTTGCCGAAGATGGCACGGGAGTAGGCGGTGTGTCGGAATTCAATCACCTCATCCTGCCCTGCAAACATGACGGTGTGATCGCCGACGATGGAGCCACCCCGAACCGAAGAAATACCGATTTCCTTCGGGTCTCTCTTTTCGTGGCGGTCATGACGGCTGAATACGAAGTGATATTCATTGTCGAGAGCTTCGTTCATGCTTTCGCCAAGCGCCAGGGCCGTTCCGCTCGGAGCATCGATCTTTCGGTTGTGGTGTGCTTCCACGATCTCCATATCGTAACCCGCGGGAGCCAGAAGAGCAGCAGCCTCTTTTACAAGTTTCATCAGCAGATTGATGCCGACAGACATATTCGCGGAGCGGAGGATCGGGATGACTTTGCTGCATTCGGCCACCTTCGCGAGGGTCTCCTCCGTGAGAGCGGTAGTGCAGAGAACCAGGGGAAGTCTGCGGTCTACACAGAAATCCAGAAGGGCATCTGTCGCCCGGAAATTTGAAAAATCAATGACAGCATCTGCTTCAACGCAGCAGTCAGCAGGACTGGAAAAAATCGGATACTCACGGACATTATTTGCCGGAGCGATATCAATACCTGCTGCTATAACAGTCTCGGAATCTGCGTTCAGGATGTCAGTCAGAACCTGTCCCATATGTCCGTTGCATCCGCTCAGAATCACCTTTACCATTTCTTTCTCCTTTTTCACAGCTTATTCTTTCAGAACTTTTCCGTTTTCAGATCCAAAGAGATTTATTTTACCTTGATTCCGAAGTCAATCAATGATTTTCTGAGCCGCTCGGTGTCCGCCTCGGATCCCATACCGTAGAGCGGTCCGCGGAGAGGACCGACCTCTTTGCCCATCATGTTCAAGGCAACCTTAACCGGGATCGGGTTCACCTCACAGAAGAGAGAGTCGATCAGGTCGATGGCATTCAGCTGCATCGCACAGGAACCCTTAGTATCGCCGTTCAGGTATTTCCAGCACATCTCATGGGTATATCCGGGCGCGACATTTGAGAGAACGGAGATTACGCCGAGGCCGCCGAGAGACATAATCGGAACAACCTGATCGTCATTTCCGGAGTAAATATCCAGAGCATCACCGGCAAGAGATTTTGTCTTCGCAATCTGGGAAAGATTGCCGCTTGCAGCCTTGATTGCCACGATGTTCTTTACATTCTTTCCAAGGTAGGCTGCTGTCTCCGGGAGAATATTGCAGCCGGTTCTGGAAGGAACGTTGTACATGATGATCGGTGTGTGTACCGATTCCGAAACCTCAGTGTAATGGCGGATCAGGCCTGCCTGCGTCGCCTTGTTGTAATATGGGGTGACGACGAGAAGCCCGTCGACTCCGGCTTTTTCAGCTTCTGTAGAAAGGTAAATCGCGGTTTTGGTGCTGTTGGATCCGGTTCCTGCAACAACCGGAATTCTGTGATTGACGGTCTCTACACAGTGGCTGATGGTGGCGATATGTTCTTCCTCAGAGAGCGTTGCAGACTCGCCGGAAGTTCCGCAGATGACGATGCAGTCGGTTCCCTCCGCGATATGCCACTCGATCAGCTCATCGAGCTTATCGTAATTTACAGTTTCGTCTTCATTCATCGGGGTGACGAGCGCGACACCGGCTCCTTTAAAAATTGCCATGACAGATCCTCCTTGATTTGGGTTAGAAATTGATTCTTCACGTTGCCAGTCTGTGTACTTGTAACTGTGTACACAGTTTCGCACAGTCGTGTCTGTACATCGATGTCTATGCATCGATATCTGTGCATCCATATCTATGCATCTATGTCAGTGTGTTGATATCTGTGCATCTATGTCAGTGCGTTGATATCTGTGCATTGATGTCAGTGCATTGCTAGCTGTGCATCAATATCTGTGCATCTATGTCAGTGCATTGATATCCGTGCATTCATATCTGTGGGATAGATGCATCAGTGTATGTGAACAATGCCTTGAGACAAAAAATATGCGCCGCCGGAATGGCGCCGCCTGACATTTTGATGAAGCAGATCCGCCCGGGGCGTAAAAACCGTTACCGGAATGCAGCCGGCGATCATGATTCATCGTATATGTATCTGCGGATAGCGCTCCATCTGACGATGACAGTCATAAACCTGTTCGATTCATGCCCAAGAAAAAGAAAGCAGAGATCCCTTCCTTTCGGCGTATGTCCCTTTCTCCGCGTCTTCCCCTGCACTCTGCTGCATCGAACCGGATACTCTTGAGATACGCAACCTCTATCACATATAAGGCGATTATATCGTCTGCATAAATGCTTGTCAAGATAACGAAAAGACGATTATCGTTCAATCTGTTCAAAAAAGTTCGTGGAAACCGCATAAAATCAGACCTTTGCAGACTACACAAAGGGAAAATGTTGTGATATAATTTCGTGGTTGCAGATAGTGAAAAAATATACAGAGTTGCCCCGTTTCAGGGGTCAGGCAGTGAGATCTGCCCGGGTTCGGCAGAAGAAAAGCTTGAATATTTGAATCCGGAGGCAGGTTTTCCCAGGAGCAATGTCCGCGAGACCGGAAACGTGTTTTCCAAGGGACAATGTCCGGGAGAGCAGACGCACGTTGATGCTGCCGGCATTAGATGTGAGGTTAAAGATTATGAAAATTACCAGAAACGATATCCGTAACGTTGCCATTATTGCCCATGTTGATCACGGCAAGACAACGCTGGTAGATAAATTGCTGAGACAGAGCGGAGTATTCCGGGATAATCAGCAGGTACAGGAAAGAGTCATGGACTCCGGCGCAATTGAAAAGGAGCGTGGAATCACCATCCTTTCCAAGAACACTGCGGTTCAATATAAGGACACCAAGATCAACATCATCGACACACCCGGACATGCTGATTTCGGCGGCGAGGTAGAGCGTGTACTGAAGATGGTAAATGGCGTTATCCTTCTGGTAGATGCGTTTGAAGGGCCGATGCCGCAGACACGTTTTGTCCTTGAGAAGGCTCTGGCACTAAATCTGAAGGTTGTGGTCTGCATCAATAAGGTAGACCGTCCGAACGCGCGCCCGACTGAGGTGGTGGACGAGGTCCTCGAGCTTCTGATGGATCTCGGAGCTTCCGATGAGCAGCTCGACGCTCCCTTCCTCTACGCTTCTGCGAGAGACGGATGGTGCACCAACGAGCTTGATGACGAGAGAAAGGACATGACACCACTCTTCGAGGCAATCCTGAAATATATTCCAGCTCCGACAGGTGACCCGGATGCCGGTATTCAGATGCTGGTATCAACCATCGATTACAATGAGTATGTCGGCCGGATTGGAATCGGTAAAATCGACAATGGAACATTGTCTTTGAATCAGGAAGTTCTTCTGATGAATCATCATGATCCGGACAAGAAGGCACGGGTAAAGATCAGTAAGATGTATGTCTTCGACGGACTGAAGAGAGTTGAGGTTGAAAAGGCAACGGTAGGAGAGATCGTAGCGGTATCCGGTATCGCGGATCTGCATATCGGAGATACGCTCTGCGATCTGGAGAACCCGCAGCCGATTCCATTCCAGAAGATTGAGGATCCCACGATTTCCATGAATTTCGTGGTCAACGATTCACCTCTTGCAGGAACCGAGGGAACCTATGTTACTTCCCGGCATCTTCGCGACCGTTTGTTCCGTGAGCTGAACACCGATGTGTCGCTCCGGGTTGAGGAGACAGATTCTGCGGACTGCTTCAAGGTATCCGGACGAGGAGAGCTTCATCTGTCGGTTCTGATCGAGGAGATGAGACGTGAGGGCTACGAATTCGCGGTCAGCAAGGCAGAGGTTATTTACAAGTACGATGAACGTGGCAGGAAGCTGGAGCCGGTGGAGCTGGCATACATCGATGTGCCGGATGAGTATTCAGGGGCTGTGATTCAGTCGCTGAGCGAGCGGAAGGGCGAGCTTCAGGGAATGAGCGTCGGTGAGAACGGTATTACCCGTCTGGAGTTCAGCATTCCTTCGAGAGGTCTGATCGGTTTCCGCGGCAACTTCATGACGATGACAAAAGGAACGGGAATCCTGAACACGATTTTTGATGATTATGCACCGTACAAGGGTGATATTGTGTTCCGCAAACAGGGATCTCTGATCGCCTTTGAGCCAGGAGTATCCGTTGCGTACGGGCTGTTCGCAGCGCAGCAGAGAGGAACGCTGTTCATCGGACCGGGTGAAAAGGTTTACGCGGGAATGGTTGTCGGCATGTCTTCCAAGCCGGAGGATATTGAGCTGAACGTTTGCAAGACCAAGCATCTGACCAACACCCGTACCTCTTCATCAGACGAGGCGCTCGTGCTGACGCCTCCGATGATTCTCTCTCTCGAGCAGGCACTGGAATTCATAGACAGTGACGAGCTTCTGGAGGTAACTCCGAAGAGTCTTCGTATTCGTAAGCGTCAGCTTGATTCCAGACTCAGAAAGCGCGAGGGAATCAGAAAGAACGGATAAAAGAGCCGGTCACAGATACAGGCGGGCGGCCTGAAAATCGAAAAATCGGATTACGAGAGAAAAGTAAAAAGAGCCTGTAACAGATGCAGACAAGAGCAAGGAAAAACGAGACGGCCGGAACATTTCCCCGAGCAGGAAATGTTCCGGCCGTCTCGTTCTGTTACCACTTTCGCAGATGACAACAGGAATGAGATGCATCTGTCTGCTGATCAGATTTTCTCGTGATTCTCGAATTTTTTCAGAACCTTCTGGATACGGTCTACCGGGTCCAGAAGACTGCTGATGGAAGCGTCGTGATTCAGTGTATCGATCAGAAGCGCTATGTACTTGCTCATATCACAGCTGATATAATATGGCCGCTGCAGAAGCTCCGGCCTCTGGTATACAAGATTTGTTGTGACAAGCTTTGTGAACACTCCCTTGCGGTAGGCTTCATCAAAGCTGTCGAGTCCGTTCGTGAACAGACCGAAGGTGGCACACATGTAGATGTTCTTCGCCCCGCGCTCCTTGAGCAGAGAGGCAACTTCAATCATGCTGTCTCCGGAGGAGATCATATCGTCGATGATGATCATATCCTTGCCCTTTACGTCAGCCCCGAGGAATTCATGGGCAACGATCGGGTTTCTGCCATCGATGATGGTGGAATAATCGCGGCGTTTATAGAACATACCCATATCGACACCGAGGTTATTGGCGATGTAGATTGCTCTCGCCATGCCGCCCTCATCCGGGCTGATGCACATCAGGTGATCGGAATCGATCTTCATGTCAGGTTCCGCGTGCCGGAGGATGTTCTTGATGAACTGGTAGGATGCAGAGATGGTCTCAAATCCGTGAAGCGGGATCGCGTTCTGTACGCGAGGGTCGTGAGCATCGAAGGTGATGATATTTTCGACGCCCATTCCGACCAGCTCCTTGAGACCAAGGGCACAGTCCAGGGACTCACGGCCGGAACGCTTGTGCTGACGGCTCTCATAGAGGAAAGGCATGATCACGTTGATTCTTCTGGCCTTTCCGCCGATTGCCGCGATCGCCCGCTTAAGATCCTGAAAGTGGTCGTCCGGGGACATGTGATTGACATAGCTGCCGAGCTTATAGGTCAGAGAGTAGTTGCAGACATCAACGAGAAGGTAGATATCGTCTCCGCGGACGGACTCGCCGATGACTCCCTTTGCTTCGCCAGAACCAAATCTGGGAATGTCGCACGGAATAATGTATGAACTTCTCTCATAGCCCTCGACAGCCGATGAGGTTTTGTGATCCGATTCCCGGTCCCTTCTCCACTGCACGAGATAATCATCCACCTTGCTGCCGATCGTTGTACAGCTCTTTAACGGAATGATCCCGAGACGTCCGACCGGTAGGGAGTCATAGTAATTGTCGTTTCTGTTTGCCATATCTGAAATTCCTCCTTAAAACTGCAGGTTTCAAGTAGCATTATTCTGAGGTCTGATTCCGGTTCCGGTCCGGACCGTCGGCGGAGAGCCGTTTGCGGATCCGGATGTCTTCTCCGGAAATATGAATCAGACGGTATGAACCCATTATACGTGAAAAAGTACGTTCTGAGAAGGCTTCCCGGACCTTCATAATGGAAAGGTTTGTGGAAATGATCGTTGATTTTTTCTGAAGAATCCGTTCGTTTACGATGAGGAAAAGCTCGGATGTCACAAAATTATTCAGCATTTCCGTGCCGAGATCGTCAATGATCAGAAGATCACAGTCGTATACGGTCTCATACGTTTCCTTCAGATCTTCTTCAGAATGAAATTTGTATCTGCTCATGAGATCAAAGAGATCATATGCTGTCAGATACAGAACACTGCATCCGAGATCCAGAACTCCTTTCGCAATGGCGTGGGAGAGATGCGTTTTTCCGACGCCTACATCACCATAGAAGAAAAGATTTTCCGGTGTGCCCTTCCTGTGATTCTGCCGGAAATCCCGCACAAAATTCCTTGAAACAGCAAGAGCATTCTCGGCTTCCCAGTAGAAGGATTTCTGATTTACCTTATTAAAGGAATCTGTCGGATAGTATTTCAGTGAAAAATTATCAAAGGTGTCGGATTCCAGAGCATCCTTCAGATTTGAGGCGGAATAGAGCAGATCAATCTCAAGCTGGCGGAAACAGCTGCATTTCCGGTCTCCGACATATCCGGTGTCGTGGCAGAGAGGGCAGTCATACCGTGGCTCCAGGTAGTCCTCGGGATAGCCGTTCGAGAGGAGGAGCGCACGACGCTCCTCGGCAAGATCCTGAATTGCCCGGTCGGTGTCGAGATCGCTGCCCTTCGGATCACCCAGGAGAAAGAAGGCCTTTCGGACCGATACGGAGGCTACCTCGGCATCGATCTCGGGGAGACGTGGGATCTTCGCGTAGACCTCCGCTTTTCGGCGGTCCAGATCGCGACGACTTTTCAGCTGCTTCTGGCTGTAGATACGCATAATAGCATCATATTGTGAGTTGGACAGAGGCATAATCCCTCCTCTCTGTGTCTGGTTTCAGACGCGGATGCAGAGGAAGCCCGGAGATTAGTCCGGTGTTTCCGACTGCTGGTTCAAAAGAAGCTCCTGCTCGAGACGGTCGAAATCGTAGTCCCGCTGATGGAAATTCTCGTTGAAACGTGTCGAGGATTTTGCGGGTTCTCTTCCCGGACGTTTTTGAGACAGAGCCGTGTTCCCGGCTTCGGAAGACGCATGGGACTGGCGATAGGCGGAATCGAGCTTCTGAATATCGTCCGGCGTGTGGACGCCTGCCTTGTTCCAGTCGGAGAGAATGCGGTCCGCGTAGGAAAAAGAAGGCTGTCCGGTCTGCCGGATGGTCCGGCTGGCTGCCTCGCGGATCAGATCCATCGGCATTGCGTATTCCTTCAGCCATTTGTCCATCATCTTTATCTCATCGGGGATCGGATTGCGATTCCGGATGCCGAAGGCACGGAAAATCGCGAAATACCTGTCCTTCCAGGAACTGGAATATTCCTTCGCGGCCTGTACGGTTGTGAGCTTCTCATCGTTCCATGCAAGCCCGACCTTTTCAATGTAATTCATGTTCCGGCCGCCCCGCGATACGCAGTATTCCACCAAGTAGTCGATCAGATCAACCGGAAAATGAAGAACATCGTAGAAATACAAAATCCGGCGCATATCTGTTGCACTCAGGGGATGACCGATATACTGTTCAGTGAAGAAAAGAATTTGCCGTACATCCTCATTGTCTTTGAGTTCCTTTGCCCGGGCAGAGGAAATCTGCGCGGGAGCCGTTTTTTTCTCAGGGGGT
This sequence comes from Bilifractor sp. LCP19S3_H10, assembly GCF_052119185.1. Taxonomy (NCBI): domain Bacteria; kingdom Bacillati; phylum Bacillota; class Clostridia; order Lachnospirales; family Lachnospiraceae; genus Bilifractor; species Bilifractor sp. LCP19S3_H10. The sequence goes on along the minus strand of NZ_JBQKFT010000001.1, from coordinate 165,723 downwards.
TCGGGCGGTTTCCTCTCAGAGGGCTCCTCCGGTACATACTGAGTTTTCTGCAGTGAAGGCTGAATGGGCAAAAGCTCGATCTTCTCAAGCTCCCGTTCCTTCCCCCGGTAAGAGAGATTCAGAAGCCCGGCCTGCTGCCAGTAGCGAAGCGCGCGGAGAACATCCTTTTCCGTGCATGAAAAAACATCTGCAAGGGAGGAGAGCGTAGGATTGAAATCCTGCCGGTGGACACTCCGGAGCAGATACAGATAGATTTTCACAAAATCCCCGTTGGCACGGGGCATATAATAATCGATAAAGTCGTCTGCCAGAAGTGTCATTCCGGCAAGACGACTGTCCTTAATGGTTAACAAACCCATAGTTATTTCACCTGCGTCAGTCGATCAGATCCTCTCCGACCTGAACAATATTTCCTGCTCCCATGGTGATCACAAGATCGCCGTCCTTGACATTCGCGCGCAGGAAGTCTTCGATCTCCTCGAAGGACGGAAAATAGTCACAGTCAGTTCCCAGCTTCTGGATCTCCGCCTGAAGATCCCTGGAGGAAACACCGTAGATGTCAAGCTCGCGCGCTGCGTAGATGTCCGCGAGCACCACATGATCCGCAATGGAGAGTGCCTCCGCAAACTGCGGAAGAAGTGCCTTTGTCCTTGTGTAGGTGTGGGGCTGGAATACACACCAGATCGTTTCGTGGGGAACACGCTCCGCGGTGTGCAGGGTTGCCTTGATCTCGGTTGGATGATGTGCGTAATCGTCGATGACGGTGGCTCCGCACTTCATTTTGCCCTTGTACTCAAAACGACGATTCGTGCCGTGAAAGCTCTCGAAGCCATTCTCGATGGTAGCGGCATCGATACCGAGCTCTCTGGCGAGGGCAATGGCGGCAAGTGCGTTGCTGACATTGTGCTGTCCGGGCACCTGTAGCGAGAAATTGCCGATGGGGTTGCCCTTGTACAGAGCACGGAATGAGGCATTCCCCCGCTTGTCATAGGTCACGAGATCTGCGGTATACTCTCCCTTGTTGCTCATGGAGTAGGTGATGATCTTGCAGGTAAGCCCCTTGGTGATCATCTTGCATGCCGGATCATCGGCATTGATGATCAGCACTCCGTCGTCCGGGAGAAGCTCCGCGAACTTCCGGAAGGAATGACGGATATCGTCCAGATCCTTGAAAAAATCCAGATGATCCGCATCAATGTCGAGAATGATGCTGATCTTCGGGAAGAAACTGAGGAAGCTGTTGGTATATTCGCATGCCTCCATCAGAAATGTATTGTTGCTTCCGATTCTGTAATTGCCTTTGATCAGAGGCAGTATACCGCCGACGGAGATCGTCGGATCCATATCGGCCGCCATGAGAATGTGTGCAGCCATGGAAGTTGTCGTGGTCTTACCATGGGTTCCGGAGACGCAGATCGGAATCTTATAGTTCTTCATCATCTGTCCCAGAAGCTGTGCCCTGGTGAGGAGCGGAATTTTCTTCGCGACCGCAGCGGCATACTCCGGATTGCTCGGATGGATTGCTGCAGTGTATACAACGACATTAATGCCATCGGTAATGTTATCGGCTGCCTGCTGATATGCAATTCTGGCACCAGCCGCCTGCAGACGATCCGTCAGCTCTGATTCATGGGAATCAGAACCGGAGACGACGAAGCCCTCCTTCAGGAGAATTGCGGCAAGTCCGCTCATGCTGATTCCGCCGATGCCGATGAAGTGGACATGTGACGGTTTGTCAAAATTTATTTTATACATAGTATGGATAACTCCTTTTTATATGCGAGAGACGCATCCGGGGCAGAATACACCTCCGATCGGTTCTGCTTATATGCGAAAAGTAAGACGCATCCGGCCGCAGAACATCTCACAGATGATTTCTGTATATGTGCGAAAAATGAGAAGCACCCGACCGCAGAATCTCTCAGATTATTTCTGCCGATACAGCGTATCAATTATACCCTTGCGACCTTAATATTTCAAGCAGACGCCTGAGGTGATAATGACGAATTTCGCACAGCACATACAATACTGATATGCACTGTTTTCGGCAAAAGTTATAAAAAACCGACAAATTGAATTGGAAAATTATTTAAAATGTTCACTTTTGAAAATGACTATGATATAATCTTTTTATCGATATAATCTTTTCAAGACAAGAGGTGATTCCATGGTCAAAAAAGAAATGATCGCCATGATCCTCGCGGGCGGACAGGGAAGCAGGCTTGGTGTGCTTACTTCGAAGGTTGCAAAGCCTGCGGTGGAATTCGGCGGTAAATACAGAATCATTGATTTCCCTCTCAGTAACTGTATTAATTCCGGAATCGATACGGTGGGTGTACTGACACAGTATCAGCCGCTTCGGCTGAACAGTCATATCGGAATAGGAATCCCCTGGGACCTGGACCGGAATGTCGGGGGTGTCACTGTTCTTCCGCCATATGAGAAGAATACAGATACGGAGTGGTACACAGGAACCGCAAATGCAATTTTTCAGAATCTGGCATATATGGAGTCCTATAATCCGGAATATGTTCTGATTCTCGGCGGTGATCACATCTACAAGATGGATTATGAGGTTATGCTGGATTTCCATCGCGCGAACAAGGCGGATGTTACGATTGCATGTATGCCTGTTCCGATGGAGGAGGCGAGCCGTTTCGGTATCATGATCACAGACGGTAAAGGACGGATAACCGAGTTTGAGGAAAAACCGGAGCATCCGAGGAGCAACCTTGCTTCCATGGGAATCTATATCTTCTCCTGGAAGACATTAAAAGAATCTCTGATTGCGCTCAAGGATCAGCCAGGGTGCGATTTCGGGAAGCATATTCTGCCTTACTGCAGGGACAGGGGCAACCGGCTGTTCGCTTACGAATTCAACGGTTACTGGAAGGACGTCGGAACGTTGGGATCCTACTGGCAGGCGAACATGGAGCTGATCGACATCATACCGGAATTCAATCTGTATGAGGAATACTGGCGGATCTACACAAAGGGAGACATCATCCGGCCGGAGTACATCTCCGAAAGCGGTGCTGCAGATCGCTGTATCATCGGCGAAGGCTCGGAGATCTATGGGGAAGTTCACAATTCGGTGATCGGTCCCGGTGTCACCATACAGAAGGGAGCTGTTGTCAGGGATTCTATCATCATGAGGCGATCCACTGTCGGGGCGGGCACGAAGATTGAGAAGGCAATTATTGCTGAGCAGGTCCGTATCGGTGACAACTGCAGCATCGGTGTCGGAGAGGAGGCTCCAAACGTCTTCAAACCGAATATTTACGCCTTCGGTCTTGCCACAATCGGTGAGGATACCGTGATTCCGGACGGTATTACGGTAGGGAAGAATACGGTGATATCGGGCAAGACCGTTCCTGAAGATTATGAAAACGGCATTCTTCCCGGAGGAGGAGCGTTGATCAGGGAGGACGGTGATATCCTATGAGAGCATTAGGTATTATTCTTGCAGGAGGAAACAGCAACCGGATGCGGGAGCTCTCGGAGAAGAGGTGCATCGCCGCTATGCCGGTCGCCGGGAGTTACCGGAGCATTGATTTTGCACTGAGCAGTATGACGAATTCGCATATCCAGAAGGTCGCTGTACTCACACAGTACAATGCAAGATCCCTGAATAATCATCTGATGTCATCGAAGTGGTGGGATTTTGGAAGAAAGCAGGGAGGCCTGTATGTCTTCACTCCTACCGTGACATCGACGAACAACTGGTGGTACAGAGGCACGGCAGATGCTATCTACCAGAACATACAGTGGCTGAAGGAAAGCCATGAACCCTATGTCATTATTGCCTCCGGCGACGGAATCTATAAGCTGGATTTCAATAAGGTCCTGGAATATCATATTGCGAAGCGTGCGGATATCACCATTGTCTGCACGGAATGTCATGACGATGATCCGAACCGGTTCGGCGTACTGAAGATGAACGAGGACTACCGCATAGAGGAGTTCGAAGAAAAACCCATGGTTTCAGATTCGAGCTTGATTTCAACGGGAATCTATGTTATAAGAAGGAGACAGTTAATAGAGCTCCTTGAGCGTTGTGCACAAGAAGGGCGGTATGACCTGGTTAAAGATATCTTTATCCGCTACAAGAATCTGAAGCGGATTTATGGATATAAAATAAATACCTATTGGAGTAACATTGCGACGGTGGAATCCTATTATAGAACAAATATGGATTTCCTTAAACCGGAGGTAAGGGATTTCTTCTTCAATGAATATCCCGAGATCTATTCAAAGATTGATGACCTCCCGCCGGCAAAATACAATCCTGGCAACATAGTGAAAAACAGTCTGATATCGAGTGGTTGTATCATTAATGGACAAGTTGAAAATTCTATTCTTTTCAAAGACGTATATGTAGGCAACAATTGTGTGATCAAGAATTCCATCGTCCTGAACAATGTGTACCTTGGGGATAATACTCACATTGAGAATTGTATCGTCGAAAGCCGCGATACAATAAGGGCGAACTCTTATTACTGCGGCGAAGACAGAATCAAGATCGTGGTCGAAAAGAACGAGAGATACGCGATCTGAAATGCCTGCTGAACGCGGGAGAAGGAGCCTTATGCAGATCACAGATGTCAGAGTACGTAAAGTAACAAAAGAAGGGAAAATGAAGGCGGTTGTTTCCATTACCCTGGATGATGAATTCGCAGTTCACGATATTAAGATTATCGAAGGCGAAAAGGGATTGTTTATCGCAATGCCGAGCAGGAAGACAACAGACGGAGAATACAGGGACATCGCTCATCCGATCAATTCCGAGACGCGAGACAGAATTCAGAAGATTATTCTGGAGAAATATGGAGAAGTTCTGGATCAGGATGAAGAAGAGTAATTGGTAATACCAATCACAGCTTACATTATAATAGGAAGAAACAGAGTTCTTCATCGCTCAGAACACGGACAAGAAAACAGAGAAAATCAGAAAGCACCTGGCAGTGACTGTCAGGTGCTTTCTGTCGAAGTGCGGACGGGCGCAGAGAGAGGGAAAGATGAAGCTTCCATATGAGTTTGATGAGAGAATGAAGGAGATGCTTGGTGGGGAATATGACGACTTCATGGCAAGCTATGACAGACCGAGGTTTCGGGGTCTTCGCGTGAATACCATGAAGGTCACACCGGAAGAATTCGAGAAGGATGCTCCCTTTCCGGTCCGAAGAGTTCCCTGGGTGTCCGACGGATTTATCTATCCGAATGATGTTTTTCCCGCGCGGCATCCGTATTATGCCGCGGGCGTTTATTATCTTCAGGAACCGAGCGCAATGACGCCGGCAAGCCGGCTGCCGGTTGAACCCGGAGACCGGGTGCTGGATCTCTGTGCGGCTCCGGGCGGAAAGGCAACGGAACTCGCTGCAAGGCTCCGGGGGACGGGAATTCTTGTGGCGAATGATGCCAGCAATTCCAGGGCGAAGGCTCTTCTTCGAAATCTCGAGCTGTTCGGTACAGAGAATATGTTCGTGACGAACGAAATGCCTGACCGGCTTGCCGATGTTTTTTCCGGCTATTTTGATAAGATTCTTGTGGATGCACCCTGTTCCGGCGAAGGGATGTTCCGGAAGGATCCGGATGTCGCTGAAACCTGGAGCCCGGAGCGCGTGAGGTATTTTGCGTCTCAGCAGCGGAATATTCTCGAAAATGCCAGAAAAATGCTGAAACCGGGAGGATACCTTATGTATTCCACCTGTACGTTTTCACCGGAAGAGGATGAACAGATGATCAGCTGGTTTATCCGTACATTTCCAGATTTTTCTCTCCAGGAGATGGAGGGCTATGCGGGATTTTCGGAAGGAAGACCTGACTGGGCCGACGGTAATCCGGAGCTCCGGAAATGTGTGAGAATCTGGCCGCACAGAATGGATGGCGAGGGACATTTCCTGGCACTGATGCGAAGAAATTTATCTGTGGATCCGGAGCTTGAAGCGGAATCGGGTCAGAGACAAGGCAATATCGCAGCTTCTGCATTGTCCGCATCAAGAGGACTTGCCGATGCCGTGACGGGATTCCCTGCAGGTGAAAGGGCAGGCTGTACGGAAGCCGGTTTATCAGTATTGGGAATAGGAGACCGTGCGCGGACGGACGACCGTACGCAGAGCGATTTGCTTTGCAGAAGGAAGAAGAAGACGCGCAGAGGCGGAGCCTCGGGAAAAGGCAGAGGAAGAGAAAATATGCCATCAGACATCCGCCCGGATCCGGAGCAGATGGAGCTTCTCAGTGAGTTTCTGCCACAGGCAGATCCGGAGAAAATTGAGCGACGTGCAGGGAAAGGATATTATGTACAGGAACTGCCCGATGGCGCGGGAAGGCTGAATTTTCTGAGAAACGGCCTTTATCTCGGGGAATGGAAGAAAAAAAGATTTGAGCCGTCACAGCCTCTCGCTATGGCGCTGAATCCGGAGAAATTCGGGAGGGCTTTTTCCATGAAACCGGGGGATGAAAGAATTGCCCGCTATCTTCACGGGGAGACAATCCAGGCGGATCCGGAGAGGGAGAAGATCAGCGACGGATGGAATCTCATCTGTGTGGATCGATTTCCGATCGGATGGGGAAAATATGCGAATGGTACGATAAAGAATAAGTACGCGGCTTCCTGGAGGAAGTGAGAGACGGAAAACCGAAAGCTGCAATTTGCGGCAATACAGAAGAAAATGTCGGAACATATAAATGACATACCGGAACATTCGTACAACATGGAAATGAGAGGTACACAGAAAATTATATGCTGACCGGAGCAGAGTGAACTCCGGAACAGAACTACGGAGCCCGCGTACCTCTTTTTGAGCATTTCACGACACGAAGAAGCCCCGGAAGTGACTCGCGGAACGATTCTCGTCCGGAATCGGACGCGCTGTGGGTTAGTATCATGAGAATACCCGAGTATGCCGGATTATCGCCGGCAGCAAAGAAGTGAAATAAAAGCGGATTGAAACGGTAAAGAGTTCCGAGTGAAGACTGGCATAGAGGTTGATAAAATATCAGCAGAATTATTGTTTTGAAAAACTAAAAAGCAGTGGCATATTTCTATATCCTGAAGTATACTGATTATATCAAAATAGCCATAAAAAATAAAAACACCCCCGGACTGCAATATAAGAAATTATTATATTGCAGTTCTGACTCAGTTTTGTAATTGTATATATTATATAAATATTCTGGTCAATATCTCCGTTTCGATCATATTATACATTATCCTGTATATTATTGCAAGAAAATATGTTTAATTACTAGAAGATATTGTTACTGTTTGTACCGTACTCCGAAAAGTGAAATTTGCAGATGAAGTTTCCGCCATCCGGCAATGCTCAGACAGCCACATTTTGAATTTACTGTTCTGTTAACTGAATGCTGACAAAATTCCCATGGCTTTTCAGATAATTATACAGGAAAGAACCCCGGAAGGTGAGCTATAATTTGCTACTGGACTGGCATGATCGTTGGAAAGGAGAATATGAATAGGGAAGAAGAAAACCGAAATCAAACCGTCACGGTACATGAATTCCTGGAGAGTTATCGTCGCTATCTGGATGAGGATCCTGCATTGTCCGGCAAAACACCTGCAACATATTCATACCTCATTGAAAAACATCTCATCCATGATCTTGGAGAATACCAGCTGTCGGAGCTGGATTCTGATGTTCTGAACAGCTATCTGAAGAAAAAATTATCAGACGGAAGGCTGGATAATTCCGGAGGCCTTTCTCCCACAACCGTTTCGGAGTTGAGAACGATCCTGAACTCTGCCTTCAAATATGCGAAATGCAATCACTATTGTGTGCAGGACATTAATGATCTGGTACATGTTTCTTTTCATCAGCCGGAAATCAGTATTTTCAACCGGGAAGAGACAGGCAAGATGGTTCGATATCTGACGCAGCATCCGACACCATACAACAGCGGTGTCCTTCTGGCGCTTGTGAGTGGAATCCGGATCGGAGAACTTTGCGCACTGACATGGGGCGACCTGAATCTCGATGAGGGAGTGCTTCAGATTACAAAATCTCTCGGCAGACTTCCAAATCCGAATGCGGATACAGATGGACACAGAACACATCTCGTGATCGCTCCGCCAAAGACCAGAAACTCCATCCGTTCCATTCCGCTACCGCCGGAAATCCTTGATCTTTTGAGGAAACAGCAGCAGCCGTCAGATGTGTACCTGTTAACGGGCAGGAGAAAATGTATGGAGCCCTCTTCCTGCAGTAAGCGTTTCCGAAATCTGCTGAAGAAACTTGACATTCCTGCCAGAAATTTTCACACGCTGCGTCACACCTTTGCAACTGCTTGTATCAGAGACGGCGCCGATCCGAAAACGGTAAGCATGATACTTGGACATGCGAGTGTAAATATTACCATGCTGATGTATGTGCATCCGAGCCTTGAGGATAAACGCCGGGTCATGGAACAGGTGTATACACACACTTACATCCCACCATCCTGATGGCCATTATTTGTCCAGAACTGCAATATAATAATTTCTTATATTGCACCTGATTATACTTATTGTAATATTATTCAGATAACTGTCGATGATGCATTACGAGGGCACCCTTGGAAACGATGTTTTCAAGGGTGCTTTTTTCGGTAACATAAGGGAACGAGGGGAAAGTTTTGTATATTGTGCATAAAGCAACGATGGATTGTTTATGTTAAAATAGAAATGCCTGATTGAGTCGGGTGCGCGTTTTTGGGGATGAACAAACATCATCGATTCATCGGTCTGACATTTCAGGACAGGGATACAATACGTGGACTGGTCGAAAAAACGGTCATTTGTTTATCTGTGAAAGGAATAAATATGCGAAAAACAAAAATTATCTGTACAATCGGACCTGCAAGTGCTTCTGAGGAAATACTGAGCCGCATGGTGAAGGCGGGTATGAATGTCGCGCGGCTTAACTTTTCTCACGGAACCCATGAAGAGCATCTGGAGAAGATGAAGCTGATCAAGAAGGTTCGCAATAAGCTGCACCGGCCGATTGCAATTATGCTCGATACGAAGGGACCGGAATACAGGATCGGTGTATTCAAGGATCACAAAGTCACCCTCAAGGAGGGACAGGAATTTATCTTTACGACGGAAGATCTGATCGGAGATGAAACCATTGTATCGGTCAGCTACAAGGGATTTGCAGATGAGCTGAAACCGGGAGATAAGATCCTTGTAAATAATGGACTCGTTGTATGCATTGTCGAGAGAGTAGAGGGAACGAAGGTCTTCACAAAAGTGGAAGCTGGAGGGGTTCTCTCGGACAGAAAGAGCATGAACTTCCCCGGGAAGCTGATGAAGAATGATTTCCTCAGTGAGCAGGACAGGGAAGATCTTCTGTTCGGAATCAAGAATGATGTGGATTATATTGCGGCATCTTTTGTTTCGACAAGGGAAGATGCGCAGGAGATGAGGGATTTTCTGAACGCGAACGGTGGCCAGGATATTGATATTATCGCAAAGATCGAGAACCGGGCCGGGGTGAATAATATCCGTGAGATCTCGGAAGTGGTTGACGGTATCATGGTTGCGAGAGGAGACCTCGGAGTGGAGATCCCGTATATGGAGGTGCCGGCTGTTCAGAAGGAGATTGCGCAGGAATGCAGACTTCTCGGGCGCCGCGTCATCATCGCGACGGAGATGCTGGAATCGATGATCAATAATATCCGTCCGACCCGTGCCGAAATTTCCGATGTAGCGAATGCGGTATATGACGGTGCATCGGCAATCATGCTTTCGGGCGAATCCGCGGCAGGAAAATATCCGGTGGAAGCGGTTAAGACGATGGCACAGGTGGCAGAGTTCACAGAGCAGCATATCAACTACCGGAAACGTTTCAAGAACACAGAGTTTGTTCAGAAAAACATCCTGGACGCGATTTCGCACTCCACATGCTCGATGGCAATCGATGTGGATGCGAAATGCATCGTGGTAAGTTCAAAATCGGGAATGACGGCGAGAATGGTCAGCCGGTTCCGCTGTCCGGTTCAGATCATCGGCATGACGACGTCGGAGAAGGTTTACCGCAAGCTCTCTCTGAGCTGGGGCGTTGAGCCGATTCTCTGCGAGGAATTTGAGTCGATTGATGTCCTGTTCTATCACGCAATTCGTCAGGCTGTCAATATCCTCAACCTCAAGATGGGAGACAACATCGTTCTCACCGGCGGACCGGTCGGCGGAGGAAAAGGCGGAACAAATATGATTAAGGTGGAGACCATACACAGAAATTATCAGTAAAGATACTGAATAAGTCCAGTCGCAATGTTCTTGGCCCACGGGGAGTTTGCTCACCAGTGGGCCAAGAACATTAGCGACGACAACAGGTATGAGCACGAAGTGACGCGTAAGCGGCACGGAAGTGCGAATGCCTGTTAGCGGCACGGAAGCTGCGAAGCAGCGAAGTGACGCGGGGACTTATACAGTGTGTGTCACGATGTATCGTATGGGCGTTTATTGTATAAGCTCTTCGAAAACGCAGACAGAATCGTCGCACGCGAAGCGCGCGTAAGAGACTGGATGCGATTTTGAAGGCATCAGGTATGAGCACGAAAGGCGAGGGAATATGGCTGAGATGATGGTTCGCGAAAGCGAACAATACGATCGATATTTTAATCTTCTGCAGGGAGGCGTCTGCATGATTGCAGCTGACGGATCGGAGCGCATTGTCTTTGCCAGCAGGCAGATGGCACTTCTCTTCGAGTGCGAGGACGAGGAAGAGTTTCTGAAGTATTATCCTTCCTATCAATATCTGATAGATGGAAGGGATTACAAGCCTCTTCGAGAGTATGGCAATTTGCATCCTGAGCACTTTTTTCTGAATTTCCACTATCAGACAAAGAAAGGACATTTCCGTGAGGCAGAGGGAATCGGCGCTTTAAGGGATACCGCTTTCGGAAAAACCTTCGTTCTGCAGTTTTTCTCATCAGAGCAGATATCAAATGACCGTAAGGTGGACGGGATAACCGGATTGCCGGGAATGCACGATTTCTTAAAGGAGGCGTTCCGCCGCGCGAAGGAGAGAAAGGCGATACACAGATTAAGAGATTTCTGTCCGGTCAGCTTTGATGTTACGAATTTTAAGGAATATAACCGTCAGTACGGTGTTCATCAGGGCGATCAGTGCCTGAAGAAGATTGGAGATACGATCACGGGAATTTTCCCGGGCACTCTGGTGGGCCATCTCACGGCGGATCGTTTTGTCGCGCTGCTGCCGGAGAAGAGTCTTGAGGCAAAGCTTGAACAGGTCTGCAATGAAGTGAATCACTATATCCATGATGATGGGATTCAAATGAAGGTCGGTGTCTACCGGGCATCGGAAAACGACTCCCTGGATGATCTTCGGAATGCTTTTGATCTGGCAAAAATGGCCTGTGACAGCATTAAGGAGGACGGCAACCGGATCGTGGCGTTTTACGAACCCTCTATGGGGGAAAGTGCTGCGAATAAGACCTATGTTCTCCGCCATTTCAATGAGGCACTGGAAAGGCATTATATCAAGGTATATCTGCAGCCTGTGATCCGCACAATGACAGGACGGGTGAGCGGATTCGAGGCACTGGCGCGATGGGAAGACCCGGAGCTTGGAATGATATACCCAAACGTGTTTATTCCTGTTCTGGAAGAGGCCCAGCTTATCAACCGGCTTGACCGGTATATTCTGGAGCATGTTCTTTATCTCAGCCGTGACCGGATGGAGAACGGACTGCCGCTGCTTCCGATATCCATGAACCTTTCCGCCTATGATTTCGAGGTGGCGAACCCGCTCGATACGATTGAGAAACTAGTCAGCCGTTACCATGTACCGAGGAGCGTCCTCTGCTTTGAGATCACGGAACGGATCATGCTCCGCAACCGTCACAGCATGGTCAGGACGATTCAAAGGTTTCAGCAGGCAGGATATCAGATCTGGATGGATGATTTCGGAAGCGAATACTCGTCCCTGAATTCTCTTCATAATTTCCAGTTTGATGTGATCAAAATTGACATGGGATTTTTCAGTCATTTTGATGATCGAAGCCGGCAGATTATTACCTCCGTTGTAACAATGGCGAAAATGCTCGGGGTGGAGACACTGGCAGAAGGTGTGGAGACGCAGGAGCAGGTTTCTTTTCTCAAAAAGATCAACTGCGGTCGGATTCAGGGATATTATTACGGACGTCCGATGCGCTACGAGGATAGCGTGACGTATATCCATGGCAGAGGCATGCAGGTGGAGAGTCCGGAGGAAGCACATCTTCTCGACGCCGCAGAAGACATCAATATTATTTCGGATTCTCCTACTTCACTTTTTAGCTTTGATGGGAAAAATATTGTTCTTCTGCTCGAAAACGATGCGTATCGGAGAGAACTGAGAAGTACAGGTACGCAGAGTATGGAGGAGGCGAATGCCTACCTCAACGATGAGGGATCTCCAGTGAGAGACAGGTTTGTCCAGCTTTTGCGGAGAGCATTGAAGTCACATGCGGAAGAGAGCATGGTGTACGCAGACAACGGCCAGTATATGAAGGTAAATGTCCGGTGGATTGCGGGAGATGCGCGGCGCTGGGTCGGGGTGGCACATATCTACAATATCAGCAATAATGCCTCACTGCAATTTGCGAAAACCCTTGACCATACGCTGCGGAACATCTTCCAGCTGTACGAGGGATTTTATCTGATTGATCGTGGATCAGAAGAGGTGAAAATTCTCCGGTCCAGCCATCCGGAGATAAAATCTCGGGATGGCTTTTCTTCGATAGGAGCGTTTGTCCGGTACTTCAGGGATGAATTGATCTATCCGGACGACAGAGATCGTTTTCTTGCTTTTGTTCAGGCTGAGAATGCTGAGACGGAAGGTGGAAGTACAGATAAAGGGATCAGGGCAGAGATACTGCGTGTGCGGACCGCTGACGGGACATACAGGTGGGCGGTGTTTGAAGCGCTGGTTCTCTATAAGAGTAAAGCAAAAAATCTTCTTCTCTGCGAGCGGGAGGATATATGGGAGAGGAAAAGGGATAGGGATGCTCTTCTTCCTGAATTTTGTCAGTCGTTCGGAGTGCCGGGATACGGCACAGATCCGATGGAGGGGGTGAAGGATGGGGACCTGTTCCGGACACTTTGCGATACATCTCCTTATGAATTCTTCTGGATGGACAGACAGAGAAAGCTTTTGGGCGCAAGCAGAGAGTTTGTCAGGAGGATCGGGCTTTCCGACGAGAAGGACTATCTTGGCAAGACAGAATCAGAACTGGGATGGCATATCGATTCTGCCGCAGCGGAGTTGGAGGAGAAAAAAGTTCTGGAGATGGGCGTCAGGTCGACATCGGCCAATGAGCTGGTACTGACCGGAGGCAGACTCGACGGAATCGAGATTACCCGTGTTCCCTGGTACCATGAGAAGGAAATCGTGGGAATGATGGGAATGATCAGCGGTGATCGGGCAGAGGACAGAAAGAAGGAGGTGCGCCTGGGATTTGTCGACCGCGACACAGAGCTATTGAGTTTTCGCGGCGCGATAGAAGCCGGATTGATTTATGCGGATCAGTATCGGCTGAAAAAAATCGATTATACAGGACTTTTAATTGATGTTGCCGCATATGCCGAGGTGATGCGGGAAAGCGCCGAGAAGGCAAAGGTGATTCTGACCGAAATATCTGCGACACTGAAAAAACTGATGAATCCGGAATGGGCGATTGCGCGGATCGGGCTGTGCTGTTTTCTGTGCTTCTGCCGCAGGGATCATGGCGGAGATATTGAAGAGAAGATTGACAGGGTATCCGGAATGCTTCCGACGCTTTGGAGAAAGCTTGGTATTCAGGCTGATCCTGTTCTGGCACATGCGATTGTCTACGGGTCGGAGGTAATGAGCCTGGACGAGATGTTCGTGCTGCTGATCCGGAGGATCAGCAGCACGGAGAAGGCGGCTCATGGGGACAGCCCATATGTCGGGGATTACATTGACCTGAGACGTGAGGTGTTCGACAGCCTGACGGAACATGTCATTGTCAGTGATCCCAGAACATACGAGCTTGTATATATGAATCGTTCTGCCCGAAGGGATTTTGGAATAAAACCGGATGGCAGCCTGAACGGGTGCCGCTGTTATGAGGTGCTGGAAGGTCAGGATGTTCCCTGCGGCGACTGTCCGAATCTGTTGCTGCGGAAGGATTGTGCGTATGAGGCATCACACCTGAACCGGAGAAGGGGAGCAAAAGTACTGATTCGTTCTGCTCTGACAACATGGGAGAACCGGACGCTGAGGCTGACGGTCGAATTTGATATCAACAAGTATCTGCATGCAATAGCAAGGGATCACGAGCTGATCTATCAGGAGATGCGGGCAAATGAGGCAATTTCTCTTGGTATGGCGGAAGAGGATCCCGGAACAGGAATCGAGAAGACGATTGCATGTATCTCTGAAAATATGAGATCGGAGCGCTTCCTGATCTTTGAGGAACGTGATGACAATACGGTAAGTGCCACCTATGAATGGACGGCACCTGGTGTTTTTTCTCTGAAGGAGGAGCTGCAGAGTATTCCTCTCTCGGAATTGCGGGCGCTATATATGCGGTTTGCAACAGAACATGTGGTGATGGTCAGTGATATGGATGCCTTTCAGAAGGAAAATCCCGGTTTTTCCATGCGAATCCATGATGTCCGGAGCTTTATATCCGGGCAGCTGAAGATCCTGAATCAGACAGAAGGCTTTACGATGGTTATCAATCCGGCGGAGGACACCTTCCGTAACACCAGCGTGCTGCTCTCCACGCTGACGGATTTCATAGCAATTATGATTCGCAACAGGAACAGCGTGCACCAGCTGGAGAAACAAAGCATGATTGACCAGATGACGGGCGCCGGAAACCGGAGGGCTCTTGAGCGGCAGATCCGCGAGTGGAAGGGTGACGGTCTGCTTGGAGTGATTTCCGTTGACCTGAACGGACTGAAGAACACAAACGATACGGCGGGCCATCATGCCGGCGATGTGCTGATTTGCGAAACAGTCCGGGTTCTTCAGGAATGCGCAGGTGAAAAGTATGTATTCCGGACCGGCGGGGATGAATTTATTGTTCTGACGGAAGAGCTGGAGGAAAAGGATATCAGCCTGCTGATACGGCATATGCGTGAGAACGCAGCAAATAACGGGATCAGTATGGCGATTGGATATGCAGTCTGCCGCGGAAAGGTTACGGACTTTGATGCGCTGCTCACCAGGGCGGATTTCAATATGTATAAGGACAAGGGACATAGTTTCCGCAGAAGGCGGAATGATTGAAGGGCTGAAGGAAAGGCATATATCCGCGATGCGGTTTATTTGACACTTTTCGGCCGGTATCGTATAATCGTTGCAGACAATTGAAGAGAGGCCTTTCAGTGCATCCGATTTTCTGCACATGCCTGACAGCAGGAGTGCAGAGGATCTGTATGAGAATAGAGAATCAGGTGAAATTCCTGAGCGATCCGGTCACTGTGAGCAGCAAACCATTCCGTTATGTCATTGTGTCCTAGAGCATGAGAAGACAGGAACCGGTGCTTGAGCTGTCAGCCAGGAGAACTGCTGAGAGGTTTGTAGATATGCTTCCGAAGAAAGCAGATTCTGATGACCTGGAGGCTGCCGGATTGCCGGCTGAACCGATTGAGACAGGTTAATTATTCAGGACGAATGCTTCGGCATTCGTCCTTTTACTGTATAAGCTCTTCGAAAACGCAGACAGGATCGTCACGCGCGAAGCGTGTGTAAGAGACTGTATGCGATTTCGAAGGCAACAGGTATGAGGATGAAGCGCGAACGCGCGAAATCCGAATATGCGCGGGCAGTGAGCCACATCCGCTCACACAAAGTGTGAAGCGGTGGGGCGAACGCCGCGACAGACCGACGAAGTCGGTCACCTGTAGGATTGCGGGAGTGCGAAGCACGGAGCAATCCGTAGCTTATACAGTGTGTAGCACGATGTATAGGGTGATTTGTTGTATAAGATCATTGAAGTTGAAAGGCATGCTTACGAATGATGGGTGATAATGAAATCAGCAGCTATCACGCTGAGAATCTGAAAAGGAGAATGCGATACACAGCGGTCTTTGCCGTTCTGGCAGCTGCGTTTCTGGTCGTGACCGTAATCAATATCAATACCGGTAACGTTGATATTTCGATTGATAAGATTTTGAAAGCTGTTTTTCTCCGAAGCGGGTCAAGAGATGATATGAATATCATCTGGAAGATCCGTTTGCCGCGGATTCTGATGGCGGCTATTCTCGGAGGGGCGCTCTCCCTGTCCGGATTTCTGCTGCAGACATTTTTCGAGAATCCGATTGCAGGTCCTTTTGTGCTCGGAATATCTTCCGGCGCAAAACTGATTGTCGCGTTTCTCATGATTCTTGTGGTGGCCAGGCACGGAGCGGTGTCCTCCTGGGCCATGATCCTTGCCGCGTTCGCGGGGTCTCTTGTGTCAACCGGCTTTATCCTGCTGGTTTCCCGGAGCGTGCGGAATATGTCGGCACTGCTGGTTGCAGGAATCATGATCGGGTATATCTGTACTGCGCTGACGAATCTCCTCGTTACATTTGCCAGTGATTCGGATATCGCCAATCTTCACAACTGGTCTCAGGGAAGTTTTTCGGGTATGACCTGGGACAATGTCCTGGTGGGCGGAATCATCATCGGAGCTGCGTCTGCTCTGGTATTCCTTCTCGCGAAGCCGATTGGTGCCTTTCAGCTTGGCGAGGCCTACGCGCAGAGCATGGGGGTTAATGTAAAGCAGTTCCGTGTGGCCCTCATCCTGCTGTCCAGCATCCTCTCTGCAACGGTGACGGCATTTGCCGGTCCGATTTCTTTCGTGGGAATCGCGGTGCCCTTCCTGATCAAGCGTGCGCTGAACACGGCAAATCCGGTCGTGGTCATCCCGGCCACCTTTCTTGGAGGCGCCGTCTTCTGCATGGTCTGTGATCTGATCGCAAGGGTTGCATTTGCGCCGACTGAACTGGAAATCAGCACGGTGACCTCGATTTTCGGAGCACCGGTCGTGATCTTTATGCTGATACGGCGGCAGAAGGGAAGAAGATAAATGGAGAAGGTACAGAGCGAGGAAAAATATTATCTCCACCTGGAGGGTCTGTCGGTCGGGTATAACGGGAAGCCTGTGATCCGCGATATTGAGATCGGAATCCGGCGCGGTGAGATTGTTACACTGATCGGGCCGAACGGAGCGGGAAAATCTACAATATTGAAAAGCATCACGAGACAGCTTTCTCTTGTGGAGGGAGAGGTCGTTTTTGATCTGAAGAATTTGTCGGATTATTCGTTCCGAGAATTGTCTTCGCGTATGGCTGTTGTCCTGACGGACCGTCTGCATCCGGAGCTTATGACCTGTCACGATGTGGTCGCGACCGGAAGATATCCTTATACGGGGCGGTTGGGACGACTGACGGAAGAGGATGAGCGGAAGGTCGATGATGCGATGAAGGCGGTTCAGGCACAGGAGATTGGAAACCGCGACTTTAACGCGATCAGTGACGGGCAGAAGCAGCGGGTACTGCTCGCAAGGGCGATCTGCCAGGAACCGGATATCATCATCCTGGATGAACCGACGAGCTTTCTGGATATTAAACATAAGCTGAAGCTTCTGTCAATTCTCCGGGATATGGCGAAGCAGAAGAATATAACGGTTGTGATGTCGCTGCATGAGATCGATCTGGCGATGAAGATTTCTGACCGGATTATCTGTGTTCACGGTGATAAGATCTTCCGGAGCGGAACGCCGGAGAGCATTTTTCACGAGGATACGATCCGTGAGCTGTATGAAATTGACAACGGCTTTTTCGATCCGATGTTTGGAAGTATCGAGCTTCCGAAGGTCGAGGGAAATCCGGAAGTACTGGTACTGTCATCCTGTGGAACGGGGATACCGGTGTATCGAAGGCTGCAGAAAGAGAAGATGCCCTTTGCGGCAGGAATTCTGTACACAAATGATGTCGATTACCGTCTGGCGCGTCTTCTGGCCTCGCAGGTGATCACCGAAAAGCCGTTTCATGAAATTTCGGACCGCGCTGTCGGCGAGACGCTGGAGGCTGTAAAAAGCTGTGCCAGGATCATCGATGCCGGCGTGACAATCGGTCCGGGAAACCGGAGAATGCAGGAGATTCTCGATGCGGCATATGAAAGTGGAAAATGTGTGAAGTACAGGGTTTCAGATACATAAGAACATGGTTTCAGATACATAAGGGTATGGTTTCAGATATATAAGTGTATGTCTTCAGATACATGAATGTATGTCTTTGAATACATGACGATAGGGTTTCAGACACAGGAGTGTATGGCTCTTTTTTATGACAGGAGGGAAATAAAATGAAACAGAGAACAGCAGCAATCTTATGTGCAGCAGTTATGGGAGCATCGCTTCTGACCGGGTGCGGGACCGGAACGGGCAATTCTGCTTCGGGGACATCTTCTGCAGCGCAGACCGAGACACAGTCAGAGTCGGAAGAGAACACGGCTTCATCTGTTGTCTCCGCTGCATCGTCCGCGGACTTAAGCACATCTTCATCCGATGCTGCCGGACAGTCATTGGAGACCGTTGCCGGTAGTGTTTCAACGTCTTCAACAGCTTCTGCGGGAGCAGAGGTGCCGGCCGACGGAACCTATACGGCTGAATTCACATCCGACAGTCCGATGTTTAAAGTGAATGAGGCAAATGATGGGAAGGGAACCCTGACAGTGAAGGATGGAAAAATGGTCATCCATGTAAGCCTGACTTCCGAAAATATTGTGAACCTGTTTGCCGGAACAAAGGAGGATGCGCAGAAGGATGGCGCGGAGCTTCTTCAGCCGACCGTAGATACGGTCACATACAGTGACGGAACGACAGAGGATGTGTATGGATTTGATATTCCCGTTCCGGCACTTGACAAGGAATTTCCCGTTGCGCTGATTGGCAAAAAGGGAAAATGGTACGATCATATGGTCACCGTTACCAATCCCGTTCCAAAGGCATGACTGAGCGTTCACTTCATTGATGTCGGGGATATGTTGAATGAACAGGATTTTTTGCTGAGATGGACCGGAAAGCGGTTTCGGAAAATGGTTGAAAAAGAGGTTTAAGAAAAAGAGGTTTAAAAAGAGGGCCGCCGCACTAAGCATATTGTGTTAGTGCGGCAGGCCCTTTTTTACGCGAACAGTGAGCCGCAGCCGAATGCGAAGTATTCGTGTGCGGCGAGCGTCGCGATAGCGAGATAAAACTCGCGCAGCGTGTTTCATCTCGTTTCGATAGCGGATGGGGCAGCGGGATAACACCGGAAAACGTATCCTATCTCCCACTGGGCAGTCCGAAGCAATCATCATTTGCGGAAGCTGAGCTTATAGGTTGTTGTGGACTCATATTTCTGGCCGGCCGGGAGAATGGGACTTGCGAAGCCGTCGATGTTGATGCTGTTCGGAAAATACTGTGTTTCGAGTGCAAATCCGCATCTTCGGTCGTAGATATGTCCGGACTTTGCTGTGTGGCGCGTGACATAATTTGCCGTGTAGAGCTGCATGCCGGGAAGATCGGAGTATACATCCAGCTGAAGGCCGGTGACGGAGGAGAAGACCTCTGCCATTTTCCGCGTCTCGCCCTTGTCCATGGCAAAGACAAAGTTGTGGTCATAACCGTTACCGAAGCGCAGCTGTTCATCATCTGCCTCGATATCGGCTCCGATAGATTTTCCGTTCCGGAAATCAAAGGGGGTTCCATCTACATCAAGGAGTCTGCCTGTCGGAATGGTTCCGGAGTCGATCTCAGTGATTTTGTCTGAGAACAACTTCAGATTGTGATCCAGAATGTCTCCGTTTCCCTCGCCGTTCAGATTAAAATAAGAATGATTTGTCATGTTGCAGAGGGTGTCCTGATCAGAAATTCCTTCATAATGGATGGAAAGGCAGCCGTCTTTGTCAAGCTGATAGGTCACAGTTACGGAAAAAGCGCCCGGATATCCCTGATCTCCGTCAGGAGTGTCAAGTGTCAGAGAAATAGAAGCTCCATCGGTTGCGATGCCCTGCGTCTTCCACATTCTTTTATAGTAGAAATCAGGACCGCTGTGCAGATTGTTCTCGCCGTCGTTTTTTGCCAGGTGGTATGTCGTACCGTTCAGTACAAACTGTGCGCCGCCGATCCGGTTGGCATTTCTCCCGACGGTTGCACCGAAGCAGGCATCGCTCTTCTCATAATCAGAAGCATGGTCATATCCGAGGACGATATCTACAGGAGTCCCATCATCATCTTTTACAGCAAAGGATACAAGAGCAGCGCCGTAATCCGATATTGACGCCGTGTATCTCCCGGCGTGTATGGTGTACAGCGTCGCCTGCTGTCCCTTAGCTGTTCTGCCGAAATCTTTCACCCAATCGTTCATAAATAAACCCACCTTTCAGAAATACCTGATACTTTTTGCACCGGGTTCATTCCGGTGCCATACTCTGTTATTTTACAGCAGTTTACCTGTGAAAAACAGATAAAATCACGATTATTGCTGTGCTTTGTGCCGCTTGCGCGTCACTTCGTGCTCATACCTGTTGTCGTCGCTAATGTTCTTGCCCACTGGTGAGCAAGCTCCCTGTGGGCCAAGAACATTGCGACTGGACTTATACAGTAAACGGCCATACGATACATCGTGCCACATACTGTATAAGCTACGGATTGCACCGTGCTTCGCACTCCCGCAATCCTACAGGTATTCGCATTTTCGCCGTGTTTCACACGGCTTCACGCTCATACCTGTTGCCTTCGAAATCGCATACAGTCTCTTACGCGCGCTTCGCGTGCGACGATCCTGTCTGCGTTTTCGAAGAGCTTATACAGTAAAGGTGCACAAAAAGAGGTGCCTCGATTTGAGAGTATTAACGAAAAGTTGATTTGCTATTGAAAACGTTTCCAACAGGTGCTATTCTCTAAACATAGAAAACGTTTCCAATGAAATCCGAATATGATACAATCCTTTAAAATAAAGGGTTGGACGCAGTTTTGATTCATGGAGAGGAAAAGTTCGAAAACGTTATCTAAAGGTAAGGAAAAGCTCGTGGGAAAATAGATTCCTGCAGCTAAAATGTGTAAATCAAAGGAGGATAAACACATGAAAAAGAAAGTTCTCAGTCTTGTACTCGGAACAGCAATGGCAGCTTCCATGTTCGCTGCCTGCGGATCTTCAACATCTTCAACAAGCTCTGCTGCTTCTTCCAGCAGTGCAGCAGACAGCAGCGTTGCTTCGGCTTCTGCCGGAACCACCGAGGATGTTGCATCAAGCAGCGCAACAGCTTCAACTGCATCCGGAGACGGCAAGGTATACATGCTGAACTTCAAGCCGGAGACAGATGATGCCTGGCAGGATCTTGCAAAGACCTACACCGAGCAGACCGGAGTTGAGGTAAATGTACTTACCGCCGCTGACGGACAGTACGCGACCACACTTCAGTCCGAGATGGCAAAGTCCGAAGCACCGACAATCTTCAACATCGGATCTTCCACAGACGCACAGACATGGGATGATTACACATATGATCTGAAGGATAGCGAGCTGTACAAGCATGACAGCGATCACAGCCTGGATGTTGTATACAACGGAAAGATTGCAGGTATCGCGAACTGCTATGAGGCATACGGAATCATCGTCAACAAGACAATCCTTGACACATACTGCAGTCTTGACAACGCAAAGATCTCCTCTATCGATGACATCGACAGCTTTGACAAGCTGAAAGAGGTTGCTGACGATATCCAGAGCCGTCTGGACGAGATCAACAAGGCAGGCGGATATGATCTGACCGGAGCATTCACCTCCGCAGGACTGGATGACTCCTCATCCTGGAGATTCTCCGGACACCTTGCGAATATGCCGCTGTACTACGAGTTCGTAGACGACGGACTTGAGGATCCGACAGCAGGAGAGGCTACCATCAAGGGAACATACCTGGACAACTACAAGAAGGTATGGGACATGTATGTATCTGATTCCGGTGCTGATCCGAAGACACTTGCAGGCGGCACCTACAACGCTGAGCAGGAGTTCGGTATGGAAGAGGCAGTCTTCTACCAGAACGGCGACTGGGAGTACAGCGCACTGAAGGATGCTGACGGAACAAACGGTTATCTCACAGCAGATGATGATCTTACCATGATCCCGATCTACTTCGGCGTTGACGACAAGAATGAGGGCCTCTGCGTAGGTACCGAGAACCACTGGGCAGTCAACAGCAAGGCATCTGATGCTGACATCAAGGCTTCTCTTGATTTCCTGAACTGGGTTATCACCTCTGACGAGGGACGCGAGGCTCTGAACTCAACAATGGGTCTTTCCTGCCCGTTTGATACATTTACCGGAGACTACGCACCGACCAACGAGTTCAGCGCTGTAGCACAGAAACTCAATGATGAGGGCAAGAAGTCCGTTGCATGGGCATTCAACTCCACACCGAACGTAGATGACTGGAGAGCTGATGTTGTATCTGCGCTTACCGCTTACACAGACGGAACCGGCGACTGGGATGCAGTTAAGACCGCATTTGTAGACGGATGGGCAAATCAGTGGAAACTTCAGCAGGAATCCGCTTCTGAATAATCCTTCGGGGGATGATTAAAACAGCAGATAATCAGGTGGCACGCAGACATATGAAGAATATGCCATCATAAATAAAGTGATGACACCTTAGCAGAAAAATAAAGGGGCTGCCGGATGAAAAACAAAAATGATCATCGCGACAGCCCTTTTGCTCGCCTGAAAAATCAGTGAGTGTGCTTATTGAAACTGTCTTTGTTCTAAAGTGAGGCTTTCTATGTCAAAACCATTAAAAAAATACTGGCCGCTTTTCGTGCTTCCCACAATGGCGGCATTCGTGATCGGATTTATCGTACCATTCGTATATGGCGTATTTCTTTCCTTCTGTAAATTCACGACAGTTACGGACTGGAAGCTGGTGGGGCTGCGCAATTACACCAGAATCTTCTTCGTCAGCGGAAAACTGGATACCACATTCATCCATTCGCTGTGGTACACCTGCCTGTTCACGGTAGTTACGGTACTGATTATCAACGTTGTCGCGTTTTTTATCGCGCTTGCGCTCACAAAGGGAATCAGAGGTACTAATATTTTCCGTACCTCGTTCTTCCTTCCGAATCTGATCGGAGGCATCATCCTTTCCTACATCTGGTTGATGATCTTCAACGCGATTCTCGCAAAATATTCCAAGACGATTGTATCCACGCAGTGGACAGCGTTCTGGGGCCTGGTCGTTGTCGTTTGCTGGCAGCAGATCGGATATATGATGATCATCTATGTCGCAGGTCTTCAGAATATTTCGGCGGATCTTCTCGAGGCTGCGAAAATCGACGGAGCCAATAACTGGCAGCTGATGAAGGGTGTCATCATTCCGATGCTTCGTCCGACCATCGCGACCTGTACCTTCCTTACACTGACGAACGGATTCAAGCTTTTCGATCAGAACTTTGCTTTGACCGGAGGTAATCCCGGCAAGATGTCACAGCTGCTTGCGCTGAACATTTACGATACCATGTACGGAACCACCGGATGGCAGGGCGTAGGACAGGCAAAGGCAGTTATCTTCTTTATTCTGGTTGCGATCATCGCACTCGTTCAGAATAAGCTGACAACGCGTAAGGAGGTAGAAGCATAATGGCACAGGCAAATACAATGAAAGTCAAGAAAACAAAAGAGAATGAAGTGTCTGCCGCCAGAAAATCGAAGCACGGCACAGCACTGACTGTGTTCTTCTCGGTACTTTCCTTCTTCTGGATTCTGCCGATCCTTATCGTTGTGCTGAACTCGTTTAAGAGAAAAGCATACATCTTCAAGAATCCTTTCGGAATCAGTAATGTAGCGCTGTCACAGGGCTTTGACAGATGGCGCGCGGGAATCCACAAGACCTTTGTAGGACTCACCAACTATGCAACGGCAGTCAAGAAGACGGATTTCTTCCGCTGCTTCGGATACTCGGTATTTATTACCGTGGTTTCTGTTGCACTGATCGTGCTTCTGTGTTCCATGACTGCATGGTACATCATCCGTGTAAAGAACGTGGCGACAAAAACGGTATATCTTCTGTGCATGTTCTCTATGATCGTGCCTTTCCAGATGGTTATGTTTACGCTTTCCAAGTTCGCGAACATTCTTCATCTCTCGAACCCGGTCGGTATCTGTATTGTTTATCTGGGATTCGGAGCGGGACTAGCGATCTTCATGTTCACCGGATTTGTAAAGCAGATCCCGATTGAGCTGGAGGAAGCGGCAATGATCGACGGCGCCACACCGGTACAGTGCTATTTCCAGGTTATCCTCCCGGTTATGAAGCCGACGCTGATCACGGTTTCCATTCTGGACGCGATGTGGATCTGGAACGACTACCTTCTGCCTTCTCTGGTACTGAATGTCAACAAGTACAAGACGATCCAGATCGCCGTTCAGTATCTGAAGCAGTCTCACGGTCAGGTTGACTGGGGCGCTATGATGGCGGTTCTCGTTCTTGCAATCATCCCGATTGTCATCTTCTACATGGCAGTGCAGAAGTATATTATCGAGGGTGTCGTTGCCGGCGCCGTTAAAGGCTGATGAATAAATCTAAAGAACGGGCCCGGCTGTTCCGGGCCTGAGGAAAGGAAGAAAATAATGAGGGCTAGCGGAATACTGATGCCGATCTTCAGTCTTCCCGGAAAATACGGAATCGGGTGCTTCTCGGAGGAAGCGTACAGGTTCGTGGATTTTCTGAAAAAAGCAGGACAAAAATACTGGCAGATTCTGCCGGTTGGACCGACGGGATTTGGAGATTCCCCCTACCAGTCCTTTTCTACCTTTGCAGGGAATCCCTATTTTATCAGTCCGGAGGAACTCGAGAGACAGGGGCTGATCCGGAAAGAGGATATCCCGGAGCCGGAAGAGGACGCAAGGGAGGACCGTGTAGATTACGGATGGCTTTACAACACGCGATATACAGTCCTGAGAAAGGCATTTCAGAACTGGAAGGGGCAGGAGCGTCCGGATTTTGCGGAATTTCTGTCCGAGAACGGGTACTGGATTGAAGATTACGCTCTTTTTATGGCAGAGAAGGACCACTTCGGGGGAAGAAGTTTTTCCGAGTGGGATGCGGACATCCGCTTCCGGAGACCCGCTGCCATGGAAAAGGCGAGGCAGGAACTTGCGGATGAGATTCTGTACTATGAATATATTCAATACGAGTTCAACCGGGAATGGACAAAACTGAAAAAATATGCAAACGAGAACGGTATCCGGATTATCGGTGATATTCCGATCTATGTATCACCGGACAGCGCGGATTTCTGGGCACACCCGGAACTCTTTCAGACAGATGAGAACCATCTGCCGACCAGTGTAGCCGGATGCCCGCCCGACGGTTTTTCTGCAGATGGACAGCTTTGGGGCAATCCTCTGTATGACTGGGAGTATCACAAGAAGACCGGATATGCCTGGTGGCTGAAGAGAATTACAAAATGCGCGCAGCTGTATGATGTGATCCGGATCGATCACTTCAGAGGCTTTGATGAGTATTACTCCATCAAGGCGGGAAGCCCGAACGCAATCGGAGGGCACTGGTGCAAGGGACCGAATACAGATCTGTTTGATACGATCCGGGAAAAAAATGGTGATATCCGGATTATCGCGGAGGACCTCGGCTACATTACAGATACCGTGAAGAAAATGGTAAAGGAAACCGGATACCCGAATATGAAGGTGATCGAATTTGCTTTCGATTCGAGAGATTCCAGCGGCAGAGCTGCGTATTACCCGTACAATTACAACAGCAACTGTGTTGTGTATACGGGAACGCACGACAATGAAACACTGCTGGGCTGGCTCGGAAACATTATGCCCGAGGAGAGGCAGGAGCTGAAGGATTATCTGGGAACGGATACAGAGGATGACCGGGAGATTGTGGACCGAACCATTCGTCTGGTTGAGAGCAGTGTAGCGGATCTCTGTGTGGTACCGATACAGGACTGGCTTGGGCTGGACAATTCTGCCCGGATCAATCATCCGAGCACGACCGGTACAAACTGGGTGTGGAGATTGAAGGAAGGACAGATAACGGAGCAGCTTTCCGACAGAATTGATAAGATCTGCAGTATATACGGCAGAATCTGAAGACTAGTTTAACATGGAATGACCTTGACATTGATAAGCAAATAAGCCATTATTTAATGTGGACAGAACCCGCGTCGTCAGACAGACGGATGCGGGTTTTTTCAGAGCACTGATTGGAAACGTTTCCTATCAGAAAACACATGCACGAAGAGGCTTTTTCCGAAAGCATTCATATTGTGCATTGTGTGACAGACGAGCTATACTGCAGATTGCGTCGTACTGCATATTTTTGTAAATCAGCAGATATGATGACTGCAGAAGAGACATTTGAGGAGAAGTTGAGAAGTTGGCGGGGTTAACAATTAAGGATATTGCAAGAATCTGCAATGTAAGCATCAGTACTGTGTCAAGGGCAATCAATAATGACCATGGCATTAACAGCCAGACGCAGGAACGTGTGCTGCAGGTCGCTAAGCAGTTCGGGTATGTGCCGAACAACAGCGCCAGAAACCTGAAGATGGCAGAGTCAAATACGATTGCACTGATGAGCAAGGGTATGAACAATCCCTTTTTCCAGGGGATGTATCCTTACTTCCAGCAGGAACTGGAGAAATATAATTATGAATTCCTCCTGCACTCGATGCCTGAGGAAATTGATGAGGGGTACGAGGCGGAGGAAATCGCGAAGGAAAAAAGACTTAAAGGTATGATCTTTCTCGGCGGAAGACTCGATTATCCCGAGGCAGTGCTCGGGAATATACAGGTTCCCTTTGTATTGTGTTCTGTCGCAAGTGCCGTGAGTGTAAATATGACGAACATGAATGTCTCTTCGGTGTCCATTGATGATGAGAAAGAGGCTTACAAGGTTGTGAAGTATCTGATCCGGATGGGCCACCGCAGAATCGCGATTATCGCAGGCAAGAAGCATGATCACACGGTAGCCTTTCTGCGTGAATCCGGCTATCGCAGGGCGATCAATGAGAGTGGAATCGAGATGGATCCGGAACTGATCCGCTATCTGGATGACAGCATTCCCGAGTATACAGAGGCAAACGGGTACGCGACCATGAAGAAGCTGCTGGAGTCCGGCACGGATTTCACCGCGGTTTTTGTGATCTCGGACCGGATGGCTACCGGGGCTTACAAGGCCATTTATGATTCCGGCAGGAAGATACCCCGGGATATTTCCGTGGTTGGATTTGACGGAATCGAGCTTTCACGGTATTTGTATCCGTCACTCACCACCGTGGTGCAGCCGGTTCAGAAGATGGTAAAGTCCAGTGTGGAACTGCTGAGAGCCCAGATCATGGGCGATACAACAAAGAAGCATCTCATCTATGATGCGGAGCTTTCCGAGGCGGACTCCGTGAGAAACCTGCTCTAAGGGGCGGGTTGAGACGGAATTGCACGGGAAGTACAGGAGAACGAGGTGAAAATGAGAACAAGTGGTATTTTGCTTCCGGTTTCATCCCTGCCGACCCGATATGGAATCGGCGGTTTTTCGGATGAAGCGTTTGAATTTGTGGACCGGCTAGAGGAGGCCGGGCAGAGCTGGTGGCAGGTCCTGCCACTGGGTCCGACCGGATACGGGGATTCTCCGTATCAGTCCTTTTCCACCTTCGCCGGGAACCCCTACTATATTTCGCTGGATAAGCTGAGAGAGGAGGGACTTCTTACCACTGAGGAATGCGAAGAGGCGGACTGCGGTCAGAACCCCGAATATGTAGATTATGAGAAAATCTACTTCAGCCGCTTCAAGGTCCTGAAGAAGGCCTTCGACCGGTTTGAGCGTGAATCACAGGGGCAGGATGAACTGGAGGCTTTCTGTGAGAAGAATCGGGACTGGCTTGCGGATTATGCTCTGTACATGGCAATCAAGAACATCCGCGGCGGAGAGGAATGGAGCCGCTGGCCAGCGGAGCTGAAGGACAGAGATCCTGAGGCGTTAAAGGCGGCGGAGAGTGAGCTCCAGACAGAGGTAAAATACTACTGCTTCCTGCAGTTAGAATTCGCGAAGCAGTGGAAGACATTGAAGGATTATGCGAACGGGAAGAAAATCGGCATTATCGGAGACATTCCGATCTATGTGGCAATGGACAGCGCGGACTGCTGGGCAGGCCGGGAGCTCTTCCAGTTCGGCAGTGACGGTAAACCTTCCGGGGTCGCGGGATGTCCGCCGGATGCATTTTCCGCTGACGGACAGCTATGGGGGAATCCGCTGTATGATTGGGATTACCACAAAAAGACAGGATACCGCTGGTGGATCCGCAGAATGAAGAGATGCGCGGAGCTTTATGATTCGGTCAGAATCGATCATTTCCGTGGATTTGCGGGGTACTATTCGATTCCCTTCGGTGCGCCGAATGCCAGAAATGGTCATTGGGAGAAGGGCCCCGGCATAGATCTGTTTCATGCGATCCAATCTGAGCTCGGAGATCAGAATTACATCGCTGAGGATCTGGGCTTCCTGACGGATGATGTCGTAGAAATGGTAAAGGAAACCGGATATCCCGGGATGAAGGTTCTGGGATTTGCCTTTGACGGCAGTCCGGATAATGGTTATCTCCCGGATCACTACGAGCAGAACTGTGTGGTATATACAGGCACTCATGATAACGAGACGATTGTGGGATGGTTCCGCAATCTGAACCGAAAGGGGAGAGCCTTTGCAAAGAAGTATCTCGGACACAGAGTTGTTCCGGAGGAGGATTTTGTCAGGCTTGCGCTGATGAGTGTCGCGAATCTGGCGATTATTCCCGTTCAGGATTATCTTGGACTTGGCGATGAGGCAAGAATCAATGAGCCGTCTACACTTGGGGACAACTGGAAGTGGAGGCTTGTCCCGGGACAGTTCGATGTGCACACGGCAGAAAGAATCCGGGAACTGACGGAGATCAGTGACAGACTCCCGGCAAGAGAACGGGACAAACGAAACGACCGGACGCAAGACCGTACGAAAGTTAATCCAAAAGATAGTACAAAGGAAACGGAAAGCATAAACAGCTGTGCCACGAAATGAGGACACAGGAACATTGCGACTGAACTTTAGACAGAAGTTATACTTTGAGACAACAACATGTGAGAGAAAATAAGGAGAATCAAAGCATGGGAACAATGGAAGAGAAAAGCGTAGATACGACAGATGCTGTTATGGAGGAGAGAATCGAGAAAATTCTGACGGTCCGTTTCGGAAGAGGACTGAGGGATTGTACAAAAGAGGAAATTTTTGAGGCTCTGATGCAGATCACGAAAGAGGAGATGGAGGGACGTCCGAAAGTAGAAGGCAAAAAGAAGCTCTACTACATCTCCGCCGAGTTCCTGATCGGAAAGCTGCTTTCCAATAACCTGATCAACCTTGGACTCTATGACAAGGTGAATGCCATCCTTAAGAAATACAAGCTCTGTGTTGCAGATATCGAGGGACTTGAGAATGAGCCGTCACTCGGAAACGGCGGTCTCGGCCGTCTTGCCGCATGTTTTCTGGATTCAATCGCTACGCTGAATCTGTGCGGAGACGGAGTGGGTCTGAACTATCATTACGGACTGTTCCGTCAGGAATTTCTGAACAACAAGCAGCATGAGGTGATTAATCCCTGGATTCGCAAGGACAGCTGGCTGGAGCGCCGCCCGGAATCCTTCGAGGTGCCGTTCGGCAGATTTACTCTGAAATCTACGATGTATGACATTGATATTCCAGGATATGAGACCGGAAAATGCAACCGGCTGCATCTGTTTGATCTGGATTCGGTCGATGACGGCATGGTTCAGCCGGACAGCATCAATTTTGATAAGAGAGATATCCAGAGAAATCTCACCCTGTTCCTGTATCCGGACGACAGCGACCGGGACGGAAGAATTCTGCGTGTATATCAGCAGTACTTTATGGTAAGCAATGCCGCGCAGCTGATTCTGAAGGAAGCGGACGAAAGGGGAGTAGACCTTCACAAACTCGACGAGTATGTTGCTGTACAGATTAATGATACCCACCCGTCTATGGTGATTCCGGAGCTGATCCGTCTTCTGACCGCGCGCGGCCTGTCCATGGATGAGGCAATCGCGGTAGTCACAAAGACCTGCGCATACACCAATCACACAATCCTCGCGGAAGCTCTTGAAAAATGGCCGATTGATTATCTGGAGGAAGCGGTACCGCATCTTCTTCCGATCATTCGGGAGCTGGACAAGAGAGTCAGGGCAACGGTGAAGGATGAGACAACCTACATCATCGACAAGAACAATCTGGTTCATATGGCATCGATGGATATCCATTACGGACATTCGGTCAACGGTGTCGCTTCTCTTCACACGAAGATACTCGAGGAATCCGAGCTGAAGAATTTCTATAAGCTTTATCCGGAGAAATTTAACAACAAGACAAACGGTATTACCTTCCGCCGCTGGTTCATCGCCTCCAACCCGGAGCTCACTGCCTATATCGAGTCCCTGATCGGCCCCGGATTCCGGAAGGATGCAATGGAGCTGGAGAAGCTGATGAAATATCATGATGATGAGAAGGTGCTCAATGAGATCGGCAGAATCCGTCATCACAACAAGAAAAAAGCGGCTGAGTATCTGTATGAGACACAGAACCTCGTTCTGGATGTGGACTCAATCTTTGATGTACAGGTAAAGCGTCTGCACGAGTATAAGCGTCAGCAGATGAATGCGCTGTACGCGATCTATAAATATCTTGAGATCAAGAAGGGCAATCTCCCGAAGCGGCCGATCACAATGATCTTCGGCGCCAAGGCAGCTCCGGCCTACACCATCGCAAAGGATATCATACACCTGATTCTCTGTCTGCAGGAGCTGACGACAAAGGATCCGGAGGTAAGTCCGTACCTGAAGGTGGTTATGATTGAGAACTACAACATTACCAAGGCGGAGAAAATCATCCCGGCTGCGGATATCTCTGAGCAGATCTCTCTTGCTTCCAAGGAGGCTTCCGGTACAGGCAATATGAAGTTCATGCTGAACGGAGCCATCACCCTCGGAACCGAGGACGGCGCCAATGTAGAGATTCATGATCTTGTCGGAGATGACAACATCTACATCTTCGGAAAGAAATCGGAAGAGGTTGTGAAGCTGTATGAGACGGAAGGCTACAAGGCAAAGGACTATTACGACAACGTGCCTCTGATTCACAGACTGGTTGACTTTATCATTGGAAGTGAGGTGAAGAGTGTCGGCGATCCGGTAAGCCTTGAGAGACTTCACCATGAGCTGATTTCCAAGGACTGGTTCATGACTCTTCTCGATGTTGAGGATTATATCCGCACGAAGGAGAAAATGTTCGATGACTTCAATGACCGCAAGAGCTGGTACAAGAAGGAGCTTGTGAATATCGCGAAGGCAGGATTCTTCTCCTCCGACCGGACCATCGCTCAGTATAATAAAGACATCTGGCATCTCAGCTGACGGCCGGACCACTGCACGGTAAACTTCATACGATAAGTCGTGCTACAAACTGTATAAGCTACGGATTGCTCCGTGCTTCGCACTCCCGCAATCCTACAGGTATTCGCGTTTTCGCCGTGTTTCACACGGCTTCACGCTCATACCTGTTGCCTTCGAAATCGCATACAGTCTCTTACGCGCGCTTTGCGTGCGACGATCCTGTCTGCGTTTTCGAAGAGCTTATACAGTATAAAGACATCTGGCATCTCAGCTGAGACAGGCTCCGCAGAGCTTTTAGGGCTGCCGCAATGCGGCGGCCTTTTTTACGCGAACAGTGAGCCGCAGCCGAATGCGAAGTATTCGTGTGCGGCGAGCGTCGCGATAGCGAGATAAAAATCGCGCAGCATGTTTTATCTCGCTGCTTGACGGAAAAAATAAATTCTGCTATTGTGCACATATGCGGGTCAGAAGACCCGGAGAGTGCACGCGGAGCATGGATCAGGGATAATAGATATTTTAAGAGGAAGAAAATTTATGAGCAGAGAGTCAGACGACGATCAGGAGTACAAGAGGTCCGGGAGAAGAACGGATGACGGCCGGGAGTACAGAAGTTCCGGAAGAAAAACGGATGACGGCCGGGAGTACAGAAGTTCGGGGAGAAGAGCGGATGATGGCCGGGAGTACAGAAGTTCCGGAAGAAGACAGAATGACGAGATGAGGCGCAGCCGTTCCGGGAAAAGGGCAAACAGAAAAAAACGAAAGAAAACTGCTCTGACGATCTTAATCCTGGTCATTGCTGTACTCGCGGCAATTGCGATTATTTTCTTCCTGTTCCTGGAAGGAACACTAAACAGTATCAAGAGAGTTGACAAGTCCAATGAGGCATATGTGGCAAGGAGCGATGAGACCTTTGAGGTGGATTCCAGCGCGGGAAGCGATACGATGAATGCGGATGACGTCGACTTTAATGCCGGTAATATCGATGTCATGGACAGTGATGATGTCAAGAACATCCTGCTGATCGGACAGGATAAACGCTCGAATCAGAAAACAAGAACGCGTTCTGACACGATGATTATCGCGTCGATTAATACGAAAACCAATAAGATCACGATGGTATCGCTGATGCGTGACATGTATGTGCCGATTCCCGGATATTCAGCGAACCGGATCAATGCCGCGTATGTGTTCGGCGGAATGAGCCTTCTCGATCAGGTGATCAAGGAGGACTTCGGAATTACCATTGACGGCAATGTTGTTGTGGATTTTGACGGTTTCCTTGAGACTATGACGAAGATCGGCGACCTCGATATAGAACTCACCGAGGACGAAGCAAATTATATGAATGCAAACGAAGGACTCGGCTCGGCAGAGGATAATGCTTCTGTGTCAAAAGCATGGGGACTTACAGCTGGGGTGAATTCGCTGACACCGGAGCAGGCACTCACCTACAGCCGGATGAGATATGTCGGAAACTCTGACTGGGAGAGAACGGAGCGGCAGAGAAAGCTTCTGACCGCGGTATTCAAAAAAGCCAAGAAATCAAGTGTGACGAAGATCCTCAGCATGGTCAGTGATCTGATCCCGTATTTTGAGACAGATCTGAGCAACAAGGAAATCCTGAAATATGTAAAGACTGTATTCAGCGGTGACATCAAGCTGAATTCAAAGAGCTACCGTATTCCGGTGGATGGCGGCTACACTTCTCAGACGATCAGCGGCATGTCTGTGCTGGTTCCTGATCTTGAGATTAACAGCGCTTATCTTCAGCATTACCTGTACAATAAGAAGATCAGTGAATCTTTGAAGGAGGCTGCAAAAAAGGCGGAAGTTTCGACGAGCTCTGACACAACAACACCCTCCGGCAGCGGTTCGTCCGGCAATACAACAGACGGAGGCAGCACCTATTCGTACAATACGGACAGCGGGAACGCGTATTCGGGCAGTTATGACAGCTCCCAGGATTCATATTACGAGGAAGAAAACGGAACCGGCGGCTCGGGTACATATGGGCAGAATGATTACAGCGGCGGAACGGCTGGCGGATACAACGGTCAGGAATATGCCGGAGACGGAGATGCGGGAGACGGATCAGGTACGAATCCCGGTGCGACGAATTCTGGAACGAATCCGGGGACAACAGATCCGGGGACTACAGATTCGGGAACCGGAAACGGGGCAGTGGACAATTCCGGAAATACGGACAACAGCGGTGCTGGAACCGGGAATCCAGGTACCGGGGACAACGGGGGCACAGGTGCTGCCGGAACCGGTTCGACAGATACTGGCGCAGGAGACGGCACAATGACAGGAGAGGCCGGAACTGCCGCATAAATGATAGACAGCGTATCAGGCGCAAAACAACTGAATCTGTCAGCAGATTTGTATAAATGGTATGCATAAGGAGACGACAGCATATACGTCACCGGACAGAACAGAAGATCACCGGTTCTTCCTGATCCACGGCCTGCAGGGGCAGATCGTGGACGGAGGAACCGGTGATCTCATTTATTCGGTGTTTCGAACGGAGAAAAGCGGTGGCCCTTTAACACATCAGGCATGTTAATAAAATCCTCGAGGCAGTCGTGGATGGTACCAATCAGATACCAGACCGTCTCATAGCGGATAAACTGGAGAGCGTTCTGCGGCAGAAGAAACTGGTAATTCACCGGAAATTCTTCATCCCCATCCCAGAACTGAAACCAGACCGGGAAGTTGTCGAATACGGGAAGGATGAAGCTTACATCTGCGTTTCCGGGAGCAGGCGTACCATGAATAGCCAGGCAGGCTTTTCGTAAAGCATCGCTTTTCCCCGCGAACAGAGACTTGTCTGAATTCGAGACGAGTGAGGTGGCATGATACGCGCCGATGATGCCTCCAAGCCTGGAAACGGATGCCCACTCACCGGAAGGAATCGGCATCTCACCGTCAAGAGAGTAGGTGAGCATCTCATAGACCGTCATGGCAATCCCCGGTGAGGCTTTACGGTAGCCGGTTTCAGAAGGGGACGCAGCCTCGGAAGAAATCATTGAAGGGCATGGCGAATCAATCTGAACCTCACAGGTGTGTCTGAGAATACGGGCGGGAAAGGAAAGATAACGGAAAGAAATCATGGAGTCATCTGCGTCAAGGTGATAGTGCCGGATGATTTTTTCCTGGTCGAAACCCTGAAAGAGTTTCCTGCCTGATTCCGTGAAACGCTCATAGTTGCTGTGCTTTTTGTACTGTTCAATGGTGTTCTGTATCTTCTTGTTTTCTGCCATATCGGGATCCCCCTCTTTCATATCTGCAGCGGGCGTTATCTTCAGGAAGGAAGACAGCCGCTTCATCAGAGCAATCGGTGTGCTTACATTCAGGATAATCAGAGAAGTGCAGGTTGTCAAATAAGCATGATCATTGTTTTTTGAACCATCATTCGGCGGGATCGCCGATTCTTTCAACCATTGACGGAAAAACTTTCTCTGTGCTATATTTATAAGGTTTAAATAGAAGTTGTCAAAGCAGTGCAGAGAATGAACGGCGTACCGGACAGGTGCGCCCCGGATAGCGTGACAATGTTCCGGTCAAGGGCTCTGCGATCGGATTAGGAGTATAGAACGTGGCTGATTATAGAAAAGAAATTCAAAAGAGACGTACCTTTGCGATTATTTCCCACCCGGATGCAGGTAAAACGACACTGACTGAGAAATTTCTGCTGTACGGCGGCGCCATTAATCTTGCAGGCTCTGTCAAGGGAAAGGCGACGGCAAGACATGCGGTATCTGACTGGATGGAGATTGAGAAGCAGAGAGGAATTTCCGTCACGTCTTCCGTTCTTCAGTTTAATTATGAGGGCTACTGCATAAACCTGCTGGACACACCGGGACACCAGGACTTCTCTGAGGATACCTACCGTACGCTGATGGCTGCGGATTCCGCGGTGATGGTGATTGACGGGGGCAAGGGTGTGGAGCCGCAGACGAGAAAACTGTTCAAGGTATGCGCCATGCGGCATATTCCGATTTTTACCTTTATCAACAAGATGGACCGGGACGCAAGGGACACCTTTGATCTGATCGATGAGATTGAGAAGGAGCTGGGCATTCCGACATGTCCGGTTAACTGGCCGATCGGTTCCGGAAAGAGCTTCCGCGGTGTGTATGACCGCGATACAAACAAGGTTCTGACGTTCTCAGATACGATGAAGGGAACGAAGGAAGGTAAGGAAGAGGAGATTTCTCTTGATGATCCGCATCTTCTGGATGTTATCACAGAGGATCAGAAGGAACAGCTGGAGGAGGAGATGGAGCTTCTGAACGGAGCGGCCGAGGAATTCGATCAGGAGAAGGTGACGGCGGGAAAGCTGTCCCCGGTATTCTTTGGATCAGCGCTGACTAACTTTGGAGTGGAAACGTTCCTGCAGCACTTCCTGAAAATGACAATGCCTCCGCTGGCAAGAATGTCCGATGAGGGTCTCATCGATCCGATGCAGGAGGACTTTTCCGCCTTTGTGTTCAAGATTCAGGCAAACATGAACAAGAATCACAGGGACCGGCTTGCCTTCATGCGCATCTGCTCCGGGCGTTTTGAGGCGGATCGTGAGGTCTATTATGTGCAGGGCGACAAGAAGATGAGACTTTTGCAGCCGCAGCAGATGATGGCGGATGACCGGCATGTGGTGAATGAGGCGTATGCGGGCGATATCATCGGCGTTTTTGATCCGGGTATCTTCTCAATCGGAGATACGGTGTGCGCGCCGGGCAAGAAATTCCGTTTTGAGGGAATTCCGACCTTTGCGCCGGAACATTTCGCAAGGGTTACACTGATTGACTCGATGAAGAGGAAGCAGTTTGTGAAGGGAATCCGTCAGATTGCACAGGAAGGAGCGATTCAGGTATTCCAGGAGATTCACGGCGGAATGGAGGAGATCATCGTGGGCGTCGTCGGCGTCCTTCAGTTTGATGTGCTCAAGTTCCGGATTGAAAATGAGTATAACGTGGACATCCGGCTTGAAATGCTTCCATATGAATATATCCGCTGGATCGAGAACTGGCACGATGTGGATCTGGACCATATCGTCGGAACGTCCGACATGAAGAAGGTGGAGGATATGAAGGGACAGCCTTTGCTGCTCTTTGTCAATTCCTGGTCGGTCGGGATGGTTCTGGACCGGAACGAGGGCCTTGTGCTGACCGAGTTCTCGCGGAACTGACGGAGCCGTCGAGAAGAATCCGACGCAGGCGTCCGATGAGGCCGTCATGTTGGCCTGCCGCGCAAAGAAACGTGAACAGTAACAAGGTCAGGGACTTATCCGGGACGATTTTTCGGGAAGAGTTCACAAAGACGGCGGCGTTTGGTATAATTAGAGCAAAATCGGTAATCCGAAGGAGACAGGCATCCGGGATACGCGGCAGACGGCAAAGCGCAAGCGATGAAGGAGGAAGTTATGTCACAGAAGGGATCTAAGGAAAAGCAGAATACATACATGATTTATGACGATCACACCATCGGAACCGTTCAGATTGCGGATGAGGTCATCGCAACGATCGCTGCGCTCGCGGCGACGGAGAATGACGGCGTTGCATGTCTCGGAGGAGGCATCACCCACGCAAAGGCGTCCCGGGCAGGCGCGCGTGCCCTTGCCAAGGGCGTACGGATTGAACTTCAGGACAAGGTGATCCGTGTGAGCATCATTATCATTATGCGATTCGGATATAATATTCCGGAGACGACGAAGAAGGTTCAGGAAAGAGTGAAGAACGCACTGGAGACGATGACCGGCTTCGAGGTTGCGGATGTGAACGTGAGCGTCGCCGATGTGCAGGTCGAGAAATAAATAAGCGCGGCGAAGGCTGGCTGCCTGTGCAGGGTGAGAAACAGGTAAGCGCGGGGAAGGCTGGCTGCCTGTGCAGTTTGTGAGACAATAATAAGATCGGGAGATATTGAGAGAATGATACGTACCCAGCTGAGAGAGACAATTTTTCGCCTTCTTTTTATGAAGCAGTTTGCCGATAAAGAGGAGATGAATGATCAGGTAACACTGTATCTGGATGAGATGCGGGGAGGGCTCGTTGAGATTCCCTACGCTTCCTATGAGAGCAGGGAGGAAGAGAGGGAAAACAATCCCGCTTTTGCCAATGCCGAGGATGTTACGATGGAGGACGAGAAATACATCCGGGAAAAGCTTTCCCGGATACTCGAAAAGCTTCCGGAGATTGACGGGAAGCTGAACGAGGCGTCCAGGAACTGGAAGACTTCCCGCATGGCGAAGGTGGATCTCAGTGTCCTGCGGCTCGCGGTATATGAGATTCTGTATGATGCGGATATCCCGACCGGAGTGGCAATTGATGAGGCGGTGGAGATCGCGAAGCATTACGGAGGAGAGGAATCCGGCTCCTTTGTGAATGGCGTTCTCGGACAGATCGCGCGGGAAGAGAAGGAATGATCTGTATTGAATCATAATATATATTCGGTCGGACAGGTGAATGCATACATCCGGAATATGTTTGCGCAGGATTTTGCGCTGCGCATGATATCGGTGAAGGGTGAGATCAGCAACTGCAAATATCACCGCTCCGGCCATATTTATTTTACACTGAAGGACGCGCAGTCCGCCATATCGTGTGTTATGTTTTCGGGCGACCGGAGGGGCGGTCTGGGATTTCTGATG
The DNA here is from genome assembly GCF_052119185.1 of Bilifractor sp. LCP19S3_H10. NCBI lineage: Bacteria > Bacillati > Bacillota > Clostridia > Lachnospirales > Lachnospiraceae > Bilifractor > Bilifractor sp. LCP19S3_H10. The sequence continues at coordinate 127,615 of NZ_JBQKFT010000001.1, read as the reverse complement.
AAGGATGGGGACCGCGTCGTTGTGACAGGGCCGGTTGAGGTCTATACAAGAGACGGAAAATATCAGCTCTATGCCAAGAAGATTGAGCTGGAGGGAGCCGGACTTCTCTACGAGCAGTTTCTGAAGCTGAAGCAGGAACTGGAGGATATGGGGATGTTTGCGCCGGAATACAAGCGTCCGATCCCGAAGTACGTCCGCACGCTCGGGATTGTAACAGCGCCGACCGGTGCTGCCATACAGGACATCCGGAATATATCGCTCCGCAGAAATCCGTATATTCAGCTGATTCTGTATCCTGCTCTCGTACAGGGCGAGGGTGCGGTTCCGAGCATTGTGCGGGGAATCGAGACACTGGACCGGCTCGGGGTGGACTGTATCATCGTCGGACGTGGCGGCGGATCCATTGAGGATCTGTGGGCTTTCAATGAGAGAGAGGTCGCGCGGGCAGTCTTTGACTGTCAGACACCGATCATCTCCGCTGTCGGTCATGAGACAGATACCACAATCACGGATTATGTCGCGGATCTGCGCGCTCCGACTCCGTCCGCCGCCGCAGAGCTTGCGGTGGCCGATGTACGTGAGATTCTCCACAGGATGGAAATGTACCGAGGCAGGATGCTCACCGGCATGGAGAGGAGCGTTTCCGCTGCGCGCGACCGGCTGGAGGCAGACCGGGCAAAGGTTCGGTATCTGAGTCCGGCGAATCAGCTGCGGGAGAAGAAACAGCGTCTCGCCGACCTGGAGGACCGTCTGGCGGAGCGACAGGAGCGGATTCTCATTGAGACTAAGAGACGGTGGAATGATCAGCTCCATCTGCTGCGGGAGCGTTCTGTGCAGATCACTGCGGAGCGAAGACATCATCTGGAGCTGCTGATCCGGCAGCTGGACGGACTGTCTCCGATACGGAAGCTGAATCAGGGTTATTCGTATGCTGAGGATGAAAGCGGCAGGAATATTTTTTCCGTAGATCAGGTCAGGCCGGGAGACGAGCTGCTGCTTTCGGTCACAGACGGAGTCATCCGCAGCAGCGTCACAGACACGAGGAAGAGAAGGAGGGAGGTCTGAATGGAATCTGCTGAGAAAAAGGAACTGACTCTTGAAGAATCCTTTCAAAGGCTGGACGAGCTGATCGCGAAACTGGAGGATCGGGAGATTCCGCTGGAGGAGTCGTTCGCGGTTTACAAGGAGGGAATGGATCTTCTGAAGTCCAGTCGGGAGAAAATTGATACCGTTGAGAAGAAAATGCTTCAGATAAGCGAAGATGGTGAATTAAGTGAATTTTGACGAGGGATTAAAAAAACGTCGGGATCGGGCGGATGCTGTTCTTGAGCGTTACCTTCCGGCGGAGGACGCAGTTCCGGGGAAACTGGCGGAGGCGATGAACTACAGTATCCGGTCAGGGGGTAAACGGATCCGTCCGATTCTGATGATGGAAAGCTATCGGATGTTCGGCGGCAGGAAAACGGTTGTGGAGCCGTTCATGGCTGCCATTGAAATGATCCACACGCATTCTCTCGTGCATGATGACCTTCCTGCCGTCGACAATGATGAGCTTCGCCGGGGCAGAAAGACGACACATGCGGTGTTTGGAGAGGCAATTGGAATTCTGGCGGGGGATGCCTTGCTGAATTATGCCTACGAGACAGCCCTCCAGGCTTTCCGGCAGAAGGAGGATGCACAGCTTGTAGTGGAAGCGCTTGAGATTCTGGCGCGGGAAACCGGTCTGTACGGTATGCTTGGCGGCCAGAGCGTGGACGTAGAGAATGACAAAAACGGCACCTGCGCGCTGTCGAAGGAGACGCTGGATTATATTTATCTCCACAAGACGGGCGCGCTGCTTGAGGCCCCGTTGATGATCGGGGCGGTTCTCGCCGGAGCAGGCAAGGACGAGACCGAATCGATGAGGGAGATCGGAAGACGGATCGGTCTGGCGTTCCAGATTCAGGATGATATTCTGGATGTGACCAGTACTGCGGAGGAGCTGGGTAAACCGGTCGGTTCCGATACGAAGAATGACAAGACGACGTATGTCACGCTTCAGGGCGTGGACAACGCACAAAGGACCGTGAGGGAATTGACTGATGCCGCGGTGAAACTTCTGGACAGCATACCGGGAGAAAAGGAATTTCTCCGGGAGTTTCTGATTCGCATGGCTTCCAGAAGTAATTAAAGATCAGGTGTCAGAATCGAGCTGGATACCGTGAATTCCGATCGATTCCGCCGGACAGACACGGGAAGAGATATAGAGGGGGGATGGCTATGCTGGAAAAAATCAAGAAACCGAATGATGTGAAGAAAATTCCGGCGAACCGGCTCCCGGAGCTGGCGGATGAAATCCGTCAGTTCATGATTTCGTCCGTCAGCAGAACCGGCGGACATCTTGCGTCGAATCTGGGAGCGGTTGAGCTGACGATTGCGCTTCATTATGTGCTGAATCTTCCGAAGGATAAAATTCTGTGGGATGTGGGACATCAGTCTTATACGCACAAGATTCTGACCGGGCGCATGGATCGTTTTTCAACGCTTCGGCAGGAGGGCGGACTTTCCGGTTTTCCGAGACGGGAGGAGAGCAGCTGTGATTCGTGGGACGCGGGACACAGCTCGAATTCCATTTCCGCCGCGCTCGGCTACGCCAGGGCGAGGGATCTGCGAAGACAGCAGTACACGGTTGTATCTGTGATCGGTGACGGGGCGCTGACCGGCGGCATGGCCTATGAGGCGCTTGACAATGCCGCGCAGCTGAAGACGAATTTTATTATTGTTCTGAATGACAACAACATGTCGATTTCCGGAAATGTGGGAGGAATGCATGATTATCTCGCGACGCTCCGAACGTCTCACGCGTACACGGATCTGAAGGAACAGGTGGCCGGAAAGCTTGAGAAGCTTCATGGCGGAGATGAAGTGATCGAGCGGATCCGGAAGACGAAGAACAGCATCAAGCAGCTTGTCATTCCGGGAATGCTTTTTGAGAATATGGGACTTACTTATCTCGGACCGGTGGACGGTCATAATATATCCGCGATGATTCGTCTCTTTGAGGACGCAAAGCGGATTAACGGTCCGGTGATCGTGCATGTGAAGACCGAGAAGGGGCATGGCTACGCTCCGGCTGTCCGGCATCCGTCCAGATTTCACGGGACCGGCGCGTTTGACGTAGCGACCGGAATCCCGGAGAGCAGAGGGGCCGTAACCTGGACGGATATTTTTTCCACGGTTATGGTCAAGATGGGAGAGCGGAATCCGGATGTCGTGGCGGTCACCGCGGCGATGAAGGAGGGAACAGGGCTGAAACGCTTTGCAAATCGTTTTCCAGACCGGTTCTTCGATGTGGGAATCGCCGAGGAGCATGGGGTCACGTTTTCTGCGGGCCTGGCTCTCGGAGGACTCATTCCCGTTTTTGCGGTTTACTCCTCCTTTCTTCAGAGAGGATTTGACCAGATTATGAATGATGTCTGCATGCAGAACCTGCATGTGGTTTTTGCGATCGACAGAGGCGGACTCGTCGGTGCGGATGGAAAAACACATCAGGGAGTATTCGATCTGTCCTATCTGACCATGCTTCCGGGGATGACCGTGATGGCTCCAAAGAACAAGTGGGAGCTTTCCGATATGATGAAGTTCGCCGTGGCCTTTCATGGACCGGTTGCCATCCGGTATCCGAAGGGAGCAGCGTACAGCGGCCTTATGGAATGCCGTGAGGAGATTGTTCTGGGAAAGGGAGAGGTTCTGCGGAAGGGAAAGAAAATCGCGCTTCTCGCCGTTGGATCCATGGTGGCCGAGGCTGTGGCGGTTGCGCAGCATCTTGAGGCGGATGGATGGAACCCGACGGTTGTAAATATGCGCTTTGTAAAACCGCTTGACCGGGAGCTTCTGCGGGAACTTGCCTGTGACCATGATCTCTTCGTGACGATGGAAGAAAATGTCAGATGCGGAGGATTCGGGGAGCAGGTCCTCGACGAGATGAAGAGTCTGCCGGAGGAAAAACCGGTGCATGTAGAGATCATTGCCATTCCGGATACTTACATTCATCACGCCGGCAGAGATTCGCAGCTGCGGACGGCCGGCATCGATGCGGAGACGGTCTATCAGAGAATCTGTGAAATCCTGTAAGGGACGGGCTGGTTACTGTTCGCAAGGTGAGGCTTATGCGGCCCAATAGCTGCACAGCGCGCAAGTTGTATGAGTCTGGTTATTGTTCGTAAGGTATGGCCTTTGTGGTCCTGTTGCCATCGGGCAGCGGAGAAACCGGAGACGAGGGGAGGAAGAAGCGTGGCGAAGAAACGCCTGGATATACTGGTGACAGAGAGGGGACTTGCTCCCTCGCGGGAAAAGGCAAAGGTGCTGATCATGGCTGGTGAGATCTTTGTGGACGGGCAGAGGGAGGACAAGGCCGGAATGACGTTTGCGGAGACAGCGGAGATCACGCTGAAGGGACGGGATCTTTTTCCGTTCGTGAGCCGTGGCGGACTGAAGCTGGACAAGGCAGTGAAGAGCTTTGCACTGGATCTTTCAGGAAGAGTCTGCATGGATGTAGGCGCGTCCACCGGAGGTTTTACGGACTGTATGCTTCAGAACGGAGCGGTCAAGGTGTATTCTGTTGATGTGGGACGGGGACAACTGGACTGGAAGCTTCGTGAGGACCCGAGGGTCGTTGTCATGGAGAAGACAAACATCCGCTATGTGACGGCGGATGATATCCGGGAGCGGCCTTCGTTCGTTTCCGTGGATGTTTCCTTTATTTCGCTGACCAAGGTTCTTCCGGCTGTAAAGGCGCTGATGGAGCCGGAGGGAGAGCTTGCGTGCCTGATCAAGCCGCAGTTTGAGGCGGGACGTGAAAAGGTCGGGAAAAAGGGCGTCGTCCGCGATCCTGCGGTGCACGAGGAGGTGATCCGGATGATTGTTTCCTTTGCCTCCGGCATTGCGCTCTGGCCGGAGAAGATTGATTATTCCCCGATCAAGGGCCCGGAGGGAAATATCGAATATCTGATATACCTGAGAAAATATTCCGATGGAAGCGGCAGCAGCCGGATTACGGAGGATATGATTCGTGAGACCGTAGAGGCCGCGCACAGCGCCCTTGACAGGAAAGCGGAGAAATGATACGCATGACAGCTATGAAGAATTTTTTTATCATCACGAACCTTGCCAAGGATCCGGATCGGAGTATTACGGATTCGATTGTGAGATATATAGAGAACCGGGGAGGAAGGGCTGCGGTTCACATTGACAGCGCAGCTCCGGAGGATGGGCGCCGCAGCACAGAGCCGGAGGATATTCCGGAGGATACCGACGGAATCATCGTGCTCGGGGGTGACGGAACTCTGATCCGGGCTGCGGACGACGTGGTGGACAGACAGATTCCGCTCCTCGGGGTGAATCTGGGAACGCTGGGGTACCTGACGGAAATAGACCGGAATTCCATTTTCCCGGCCCTGGATGCTCTGCTGGAGGGCAGATATCAGATCGAGTCCCGCATGATGCTGCGAGGAAGAGTCTATCATGAGGGAAAAGTGATCAGTGAAGAAAGTGCATTGAATGACATCGTGATCGGGCGGGAGAATTCCATGCATGTGATTTCAATAACAAATTATGTGAACGACGCATTTCTGAATTCCTATCGCGCAGACGGCATGATCATTTCCACACCGACCGGATCAACCGGGTACAGCCTGTCTGTGGGCGGCCCGCTGATTTCGCCGGAGGCTCATCTGTTTCTGATGACTCCGATTGCCGCACATACCCTGAACACCAGAAGCATTATTCTTCCGGAAGAAAACAGAATCACGGTAAGGCTCGGACCTGGACGGGACAATACCATCGAGCATGCGATGGCTTACTTCGACGGCGACCGAAAGGCACCGATGGTTACCGGAGACAGCGTCGTGATCGTCCGTGCCGACAGGGATGTGAAGATTACGAAGATACATAACGACAGCTTTCTCGGAACACTGAGACGGAAAATGAGTAACATCTGAGGATGAAAAACTGCGGAAACGGCACAAAGCGTGCGGATGCGCGCCGGAGCGGGCAGCTTCGGGCGCGGAGAGGAGAAGAACGGAAGCTGTACGAACGGGCGGCGCGCTGGCGCCGTAAACGTTTTACGGATGGAGGATTCAGGTGAAGCTTGAGAGACAGACGGAGATATTAAGACTGATCCATGAATATGAGATCGATACACAGGAGGAACTCGCCAGAAGGCTGCAGGAGAACGGATTCGATGTGACGCAGGCAACCGTCTCGAGAGATATCCGGGATATGAAGCTCACGAAGGTTGCCGGAGAAAATGGCCATCTGCGGTATACGCTTCTCCAGAATCAGGCGAAGGATACCGCCGGGCGATACGTGCGTATGCTTCGGGATGCGGTTACGGCGATCGACGTGGCGGGAAACCTGCTGGTGGTTCACACGGGCTCCGGAATGGCTATGGCAGCAGCGGCCGTCATAGACGAGATGAGCTGGGAGGAAATCGTCGGATGTATCGCGGGAGACAATACCATTTTCTGTGCCACGAGGAGCGTTGACGAAGCCATGCGTGTGAAAGACAAGTTTCAGAAGTTACTGGAAAAATTCTGAGTCTCGACGGAAAAATTTTTCCGTGACCTCAGCAGTAAACAGGAGGAAGAAGAGAATGCTTGCAGAGCTTCATGTCAGGAATCTGGCTCTGATCGATGAGGCGGAGGTTGCCTTCGGCCCGGGTCTGAATATTCTTACCGGCGAGACGGGAGCCGGAAAATCCATCCTGATCGGTTCCATTAATCTGGCACTCGGCCACAAGATGCAGAAGGAAATGCTGCGCAAGGGGACGGGAGCCTGTCTTGTGGAGCTCGTTTTTCAGATTGAGAATCCGACGATTCTGCAGCGCCTTCAGGATATGGATGTTGATACCGAAGAGGGGCAGCTGATCATTACACGGAAAATCACGGACGGCAGAAGTATCTGCCGCCTGAACGGAGAAGTAACAACCGCTGCGAGGATCCGGAAGATTTCCAGCCTTCTTCTGGACATTCACGGGCAGCATGAGCATCAGAAGCTTCTGTACCCGGACAACCAGCTGGAAATTCTGGATGAGTACGGGCAGGATATTCTTGCCCTGCCTCTCGAACGGGTGGAGGACTCGTATCAGGCGTGGCGCGCGGTATGCGAGGAGCTGAAGGAGTATGAGATTGATGAGAAAGAGAGAGAACGTGAGCTTTCTTTTCTGAAGTATGAGATCAGCGAGATTGAGGATGCCGCTCTGGTTCCCGGCGAGGAAGAGGAGCTTGAGAAAAAATACCGGCTGATGTCGAACAGCAAGAAGATCGCGGAGTCATTGGGCGAGGTACACCGTCTGACCGGGTATGAGGATGGCGCCGGAGACATGACCGGACGTGCGGTACGGGAGCTGTCGCAGGTGGCCGGATATGACGAGGCGCTCTCGGGATTTGCCGCGAGCATCGGGGACATTGATAATCTGCTGAATGATTTTAACCGGGAGATATCGGATTATCTGTCGGAGTTTACCTTTTCCGAGGAGGAGTTCTTCGAAACAGAGAAAAGGCTGGATCTGATTAACGGTCTGAAGGCGAAGTACGGAAAAACGACGGCGGACGTTTTGGAATATCAGGAACAGCAGAAGAAAAAGCTGGAAAAAATGGAAAATTTCGACCGGCAGAAGCAGGAACTTTTAAAAAAGAAGGAAGAGCTGCAAAAGAATCTGGAACAGGACTGCCGGGCACTATCCGATGAGAGGCGGAAGGCAGCTGCGGATCTCTCCGCCGGAATCCGGGATGGACTGAAGGAGCTGAATTTCCTCTCGGTAGAATTTGAGATCCGTTTTTCCAGGACCGCCAGCTACAGCAGAAAAGGATATGACGCAGTAGAATTCCTGATCTCGACCAATCCGGGTGAACCGGTTAAGCCGCTGGCATCTGTTGTTTCCGGAGGTGAGCTTTCAAGAATAATGCTGGCGATCAAGACGCTTCTGGCGGACAAGGACGACACAGAGACTTTGATCTTCGATGAGATTGACACCGGAATCAGCGGAAGGACGGCACAGAAGGTGTCGGAGAAGATGGCAAGGATCGGAAGAAATCATCAGGTGATCTGCATCACACACCTGGCGCAGATTGCGGCAATGGCGGACCATCATTTCGAGATCGCCAAAAGTGTGGAGAATGCGTCCACGATCTCCAGGATCCGTGAACTCAACAGCGAGGAGTCTGTGGAGGAGCTGGCACGCATCCTGGGAGGAGCAGAGATCACCCGCGCGGTGCGGGATAACGCAAGAGAGATGAAGCTTCTCGCAGAGGAGAAAAAGAAGGCACTCTGATCACGGTGCGCTGAATTATCCGGTGTTATTTTGGCTTTGTCGCGAAGTGCCGGATCACGAGAAAGAGTACGATGACGCCCGCAGCGGAATAACCGAGAAAACCGAGAAGCGGCATTCCAAGAATCTTCGGGTGCATATCCGTGAGACAGAGAATGCTGGATGAGATCAGTAGCGCGACCACCCACATGCCGATGACGATGTTCTGGACGAGCTTCCGCAGAAGCCAGGCAAGATTTTTCGAGGTTTTCAGCTCCAGGTTGACACGGCTCTGTCCGTTCAGATATTCTTTCATGATGCGGCTCATCAGCGAGGGAAGCTTTGCGGAGTCTCTGGCGGCGTGGAAAAGGTCCTGCCCGCTGTGACTGAGAGCCTCCTTCCAGTCAAAGCTTTTCAGATAGGAGGCCTGGATTCGCTGAGAGGCAATTTCTGCCATATTGATGTCCGGACTGATCTCTGCAAGGTCACCTTCCATATGGGTCAGCCCTCTTGCCAGCATAGTGAGACCGTGCGGCATAGTAATTCTGTTTTTCTTCATGGCGTCCATGACATCCATGAAGAAATCTGCAATGTCTATTCCGGCGATGTCCGTGTCGCCGTAGCGCTGAAGGATATCACGCAGATCCTGGTACAGCTGTTCTCTGTCGGGCTTTCCCTTTCGGAAATCCGCCAGCGACAGTACCGCGTTCTCCACGCGTGACACGTCATGATCGGCAATTCCTTTCACTGCCTCTGTGAGCAGACCGCGTTCTCGCTCATTGAGGCGTCCCATCATTCCCATGTCGATCCAGATGATCTTTCCATCCCTGATTCGCAGATTCCCCGGGTGCGGGTCCGCATGGAAGAACCCGTCGTTAATGACCTGCTTGATGTAGTTGTCGACCAGCTTCGCTCCGATTTCGTGAAGATCATAGCCGTTTTTCTGAAGGGCTTCTGTACCCGTGATGGAAAATCCGTCAATGTATTCCATGACGAGAACCTGTGAGGTTGTGTACCTGCGGTATAGCGTCGGTACGCCGACGAATGCGACATCACTGTTGCATCGGGCAAACTCTTCCATGTTGTCTGCCTCTTTCAGGAAGTTCATTTCCTCCTGTGCAACCGACCACAGTTCATCGAGAACCTGACTGAGATCCACGACATTTTTAAGCCCGCCGATGGAAGGCAGTAATCTTACTGCCCGGTGGAGAAGCCGGATATCCCGGGACATGGTGTCGTATATGCCCTTCCGCTGCACCTTGATGATAACGTTCTCACCGGTTTTCAGACGCGCGCGGTGTACCTGGGCGATGGACGCGGAGCCAAGAGAGACAGGGTCGATGCTCTCGAAGATCTCGGACCATCTGTCGCCGTAGGAGGTCTCGATGACGGAGATGACGTCGGAGAAGGGCATGGGCGTCACTTCAGAATTGAGCTTCATCAGCTCTGTGCAGTATTCCTTGGGCAGAATATCGGAGTGAAGGGACATAATCTGTCCGAGCTTGATATAGGTAGGGCCAAGTTCCTCGATGACAATTCGAAGCTTCTCCGGGGTGACGCCGCGGAAGACCTTATTTTCGAGGAGAATCTGCGTGATCTCCTTCAGACGGGAGGAACTGTCCGGCTTTTTTTCTGGATTTTCGGGAACAGCAGGATTGTTGTTCGCTTTCTCTTCTGCATGATTCATGACAAATTCTCACATTCTCTGTAAAGATCTGTGGTCCGCAGGGACACCACAGGTGTATCAGCATGCCGTGACGGAGGAGGAAAGCCGGCAGTATTGGCCGCTTACGCGTCACTTCGTGCTCATACCTGTTGTCGTCGCTAATGTTCTTGCCCACTGGTGAGCAAGCTCCCCGTGGGCCAAGAACATTGCGACTGGACTTTTCAGTAAACCTCATACGATAAGGCGTGCCACATACTGTATAAGTCCCCGCGTCACTTCGCTGCTTCGCAGCTTCCGTGCCGCTAACAGGTATTCGCATTCCCGCGTTGCTTCGCACCGCTCCATGCTCATACCTGTTGTCGTCGCTAATGTTCTTGCCCACTGGTGAGCAAGCTCCCCGTGGGCCAAGAACATTGCGACTGGACTTATACAGTAAATGAGCCCCGCAGGCGGAACGCTGAGGCCGGTGAGACCGCAGAATGCTCCGTGCTGTGGGGCGGGTCGGACAAGGAATTCAGGCTGTCCGGATGGCAGGCTCAGTCGTCCGGGGTTTCGGCTGCAGCGCTTTTTTCTGCAGAGGTCTTGTCTGCAGAGGTATCCTTCGCGGCAAGCTGCTCCTTCAGAGCGGCAAGCTGTTCAGGAGTCAGGCTGTTGAGCATTTCGGAGAAGTCGTCTCCGTTGGGAGCGGCTGACGGTTTCTCGGAATCGGCTTTCGCCGCGGTCTTCTCCTTCGCCTTTGCCATTGCATCAGCTACGGCGTCATCTACCTTGTGCTTGAGCTCCTGATTCAGAACTTTCCCCTGCTCAACGGTAAGCTCTCCCTTTTCGACGAGGCTGTCGATGGCCGCCTTTGATTTCTCCGCGCCGAGAGCTACAGCTCCCACACCCGCGAGAAAGATTTTACGGAAGGTATCCGTCAGTTTTAAATCGTCACTCATAATGATTCCTCCTTTTCTGCACTCATAGGGTTGAAGATTGGTGTATATATTATTCCCGAATTTCATGAGGAGTAAATACGATATTGGTTTGGGCTGCTTCCGACTTTCAGACCCGCAGGATCAAAATACCTTCGGGACAAAAATGAGGAGCCCGATGATTGCGGCAAAAATCGCCGATATCAGAACCGCTCCGGCTGCAGCATCCTTTGCAAGCTTTGCCAGCGGCTGTCTCTCCGGGGATACCAGATCGATACAGGCTTCGATGGCGGTATTGACAATTTCCAGGCTCAGCACCTGCGCGAAGAGAATCATGCAGATCATCCATTCAGTCATGCTGATGTGCAGGACGCAGCCGGCAATGATGACAAGCGTCATAAAACCCAGATGAATCTTGATGTTGCGCTCTCTGCGGATGCAGGCCCAGATGCCCTGGAAGGCATATCCGAAGCTTTTATATAAGGGATTCTTTTTCAATTTGACGCTCATCCTCTGCTTTACAGGCTTTTCTTTTCCAGCTTCTGCTACATAATTATATAATTTAATTGTACCACTGTCCGCGCCGCAATACAACTTCCAACCGTCCGTGTCAGCTGCGGGTGGACGGTATCTCTGTGAATGATGACCGGTATTTTACGAGACAGGGTATATGGGATCGGGCTTTGTATGGACGGTATCAGCGTGAAGTGCAGCCGGAAACAGGAAAGAAATTAAATTTTGTAAGATTTGTTACGGCAAAATTGTATTTTTCTGTTATACTGAACTCATTCTAATGTTGAAGTTAATCCCAGGAGGTATAATGATGGATAAAAATAACGCGATGTTCTGTTATCAGTGCCAGGAGACGATGGGCGGCACGGGCTGTACAAGAGTAGGAATGTGCGGTAAGAAGCCGGATCTTGCTGCGATGCAGGATCTGCTGATCTATGTGACGAAGGGACTGTCTGCAATTGCCACACAGCTTCGCAGAGAGAAGGCAGAGATCACGGCGGATGTGAACCACATGGTGACGGCCAATCTTTTCGCAACGATCACGAATGCGGATTTTGACAAGGAGGACATCATCTCCAGAATTGAAGCAACGCTGAGGAAGGAAGATGAGCTTCTGGCAAAGGTGAGCAAGAAGGATGCTCTGCCGGAGGCTTCTCTGTGGAGAGGGTCTCGCGAGGAATTTGCGGCAAAGGCCGCGGGTGTCGGAGTTCTTGCCACAAAGGATGAGGATATCCGCAGCTTCCGCGAACTGATTACCTACGGAGTGAAGGGACTTGCCGCTTATGTGAGTCACGCGAACGCACTTGGAAAGGAAGATACCGAGATCGATATGTTCATACAGAGGGCGCTGGCACAGACCATGGATGATACGCTCACCGGTGGAACCCTTCTCGCACTTGTGATGGAGACCGGACGCTATGGCGTTCGCGGCATGGATCTGCTGGACCGCGCCAACACGGAGACATACGGCAATCCGGAGATTACAAAGGTGAATATCGGCGTTCGCAGCAACCCGGCGATTCTGATTTCCGGTCATGATCTGAAAGATCTGGAGATGCTTCTGGAGCAGACGCAGGGAACCGGCGTGGACGTATACACACACGGCGAAATGCTTCCGGCGCATTACTACCCGGCGTTCAAGAAATATGAGAATTTTGCCGGCAACTACGGAAACGCGTGGTGGAAGCAGAAGGAAGAGTTCGAGAGCTTCAACGGTCCGGTTCTTCTGACCACGAACTGCCTGGTTCCGCCGAAGGATTCTTACAAGGATCGTCTGTTCACAACCGGCAATGCCGGCTATCCGGGCTGTGTTCACATCGACGCGGATGAGAATGGACACAAGGATTTTTCCGCGATCATCGAGATGGCTAAGAAACTGCCTTCACCGACGGAGATCGAAACCGGAGAGATTGTCGGAGGCTTCGCGCATAATCAGGTATTTGCGCTTGCGGACAAGGTGGTGGACGCGGTAAAGAGCGGAGCGATCCAGAAGTTTATCGTGATGGCCGGCTGCGACGGCCGCGCGAAGACCAGAAGCTACTATACGGATTTCGCGAAGGCGCTGCCGAAGGATACGGTGATTCTGACAGCGGGCTGCGCGAAGTACAGATACAACAAGCTTGATCTCGGAGAGATCAACGGGATCCCGAGGGTACTGGATGCTGGACAGTGCAACGATTCGTACTCCTTGGTTCAGATTGCGCTCAAGCTGAAAGAGGTGTTCGGATACGACAATCTGAATCAGCTTCCGATTGTCTACAACATCGCATGGTATGAGCAGAAGGCGGTAATCGTACTGCTTGCTCTCCTTTACCTGGATGTCAAGCACATTCATCTGGGACCGACGCTGCCCGCGTTCCTTTCCCCGAATGTCGCAAACGTGCTGGTGAAGTATTTCGGCATTTCCGGAATCGGCACCGTTCAGCAGGATATTGACTCCATGCTTGGAGGTTCTGATCAGCTGATCCGCGCGGATATGATTGTCGGCGATATTGTGCAGGCATATCCTTCTCTGGTGCCGGTAATGCTCAGCTGCGGTCTTCACTGCATCGGCTGCGGTGTCTCTGAAATGGAGACACTTGAAGAGGCATGCATGACCCACGGACTGGATGTGTATGATATGCTGGATATTCTGAATGACGAGCTTGCGCACGAAAAGAATAACAAGTGATTTTCTGATGCAGATATGAGAGACCGCCACACCGGCTGTATTGCAGTTGGTGTGGCGGTCTTTTATTTACGCGAACAGTGAGCCGCAGCCGAATGCGAAGTATTCGTGTGCGGCGAGCGTCGCGATAGCGAGATAAAACTCGCGCAGCGTGTTTTATCTCGTTGGCGGTGCGTTATATTTCAGTGTTGTCAGAGCGCTGATCTTCAGAGACAACAGAAGAATTGATCGCGGCGGAAGCGGCTGCCGCTTCCCGTCCGCCCCGTCCGGTCTCGTTCGTGATGCAGGGATCCTTCGGAACTGGCGGCTTCGGTTTCGCGTTGCGGTTGATGGGTGTCGCATCACCGATTCCCAGTGCCTCCCCGGCTACGCCGAGAGAGGAGATGACATTCGCAATGTCAGAAGGCATGTAGATCTTGGTGGCTCTGCCGTCGGAGACGTCCTTGAGGGCTTCGATTCCCTTCAGCTTCAGGACACTCTCACTGATGCCTGCCCTGTTCAGATCGCTGATACCTGCAGCCTCCGCCTCATAGACGAGCTTGATGGATTTTGCGCGCCCCTCGGCCAGAGCGATCTGAGCGTCACGTTCCGCTTCAGCGGCCAGAATCTTCGCCTTCTTGTCGCCCTCTGCCCGGCTTACAACGGCTTCCTGATGCGCCTGTGCCTCCAGAACAGTCTGACGGCGCTCGCGTTCTGCCCTCATCTGCTTCGTCATGACCTCTTCGATCTCCTTCGGGGGCTGGATATTCTTGATTTCCACGCGGGTGACCTTGATGCCCCAGGGATCGGTCGCCTCGTCGAGAATTGCCTGCATTCTTCCGTTGATCGTCTCGCGGGAGGTGAGCGTCTGATCCAGTTCCATGTCGCCGATGATGTTCCGCAGCGTCGTTGCGGAGAGGTTCTGCAGACCGGAGATCGGATTTTCAATTCCGTAGGTATATAGCTTCGGATCAAATACATAACAGAAGACAACCGAGTCGATCATCATGGTGACGTTGTCCTTGGTAATGACTGGCTGCGGCGGAAAGTCCAGTACCTGTTCCTTCAGGGATACTTTTTTGGCGATTTTTTCAACGATAGGCATTTTCAGATGAAGACCCGCATTCCAGATTGTCTTGAACTTTCCGAGGTGTTCAATGACGTATGCCTCTGCCTGCGGAACAATCCGAATGTTCGCCGCGATCAGCCAGATAACGAGAATCGCCAGAATAATCCAGATAACTGCCATATGAAATACTCCTTTCATGGATGACTGCAGGGCTGCTTATATGCAGCGCATGAAGCAGCGCGGCAGCCGGGTTTATACAGTATTGTAGTGTGGGTAAAGCCCGCGCAGGCGGCTGTCGAAGTCTCTGCCCGCGTTCTTACGAGATGGCGGCTTCAGCTGTATCATTAGTATATCATGACATATCCGCCATCGCATTAATTATTTTCGGAAAGTAAGTGAACTATCTAAAAATAGTGAGAATTGTATTCTGCGAACGTAAGGTATGCGACAGTAAACCCTCATCCCCCGCAGCCGGATTGTTTTTAGGTGTCTGAAGTTATAAAATAGATAGTAACTCGTTACAAAAACTGAAGAAATGTGAGGACAATATGCGATTTAAGAAGAAAAATACGGAGGTGATTGATGACCCGGTCCGTCACGCGGAATCCGTGTATCAGAAGAGATTTCACGTTGTGCAAAAGGCAGTACCGTGGGAATCGGTTTCTGGTGTATGCGTGACCTCGCAGTTTGCTTCCCTGGGAAAGGGGTATCAGAGACACTGCGGCCCTGTGGCGATTACAAATCTGATTCTGACACTGGATAAATGGTCTCTATGTGGAAGAAATCGGGGAAATTCTGTAAGAATGAACGGGAGATCTACGGATTCCGGGCAGAACTGGCAGGATTCCGGGCAGTCTCTTCTGCCGGAGGACGTTTTCCTTCGGGTGAGCAGAATCGGTGAAAAAACGCTGATCTATCATAACATGGATCTTTTTCATCATTTCGGAGGAACCAGTGATGCTCTGACGGGACTTTATATCCGGGTCTGCCTGAGAAGGTATCACCTGTCATGCTCCGTCCTGCCATGTGTTCCGTATCGGAAGGGCCTTTTCATGGAATGGGCGAAGGAGGGACGGATCCTGTATCTGCAGCTGCGGAATCATCCCTGCTACGGGGATCATCATGTGATCTGCTACGGGGCAGTAGAGGTAGAAAGCGGGGACCGGGAGGAGCACGAGCTCTACCTTGCGATCGCGGACGGATGGGCGCCGCATCTGCGGTATCTTGCCGTGTCCGGACTCGGGATCTGCTTCGTGCATCAGATTATTCCGGAGAAGAACAGATAAAAAATATCCGCAGGGAGAACAGGAGGAGCGCTTTGAGTGAGAAGATGAGAGTCGAGCAGAAGAGCTGGACAAAGACAAGTATTGTGCGGGTGTTTTTCTTCGTGATCCTGATCGTTATACAGTTCGCGTGGATTTTTACAATGATCACCAGTCTGGAGGCCAGGCTGCCGTGGCTTTCCACGACGATTACCTTCGGCGCCATGATTCTGACGCTTACGATTTTTGCGCGGCACATGAACGCGTCGTATCGGATGTTTTGGATGATGGTTGTAATGGCTTTCCCGATGGCGGGAATTGTCTTTTACGCGATCATGGGAAGAAAAAATTCCACCCGGCGCATGCGGCGTGAGTTTGAGGCAATCGATCATGAGCTGTTCCGGAAGCTGAAGCAGAGCCGAAAAACGCTGGAGACATTGGAAAAAGAGGATCAGAGAGCTGCCGGAGCCTCCAATTATCTGTGGAAGACCTGTGGTTTTCCGGTGTACCAGAACACGCGGGTGAAGTTTTTTCCGGATGCGGCGGAAGCCTTTGAGTCACAGCTTCAGGATCTTGAGAATGCGCAGCATCATATCTTCATGGAATATTTCGCAATTGAAGAGCAGGGCGCCTTTGAAAGAGTGTTCCGGATTCTGAAGAAGAAAGCCGCGGAGGGCGTGGAGATCCGCATGATCTACGATGATATCGGAAGCATTGCTTTTCTGAACCGGAAATTTAACCGGAAAATGGAACAGGCGGGCATTCACTGTATCCGTTTTAACCCTGTGCTCCCGCTGCTCAATATCTTCATCAACAACAGGGATCACAGGAAAATCATGGTGATTGACGGAAAAATTGCCTATACCGGCGGATACAATATGGCGAATGAATATTTTCATATAACAAAACCGTATGGCTTCTGGAAGGATACCGGAATTCGTCTGGAGGGCGCTGCCGTGCGCAGTTTTTCTCTGATCTTTCTGGAAATGTGGGATCTGCTCAGTCACACCGACCCGGATTGCGATGTGAAGAAATATCTGCCGGAGATTCCCGGCGGGATCGAGAGTGACGGCTATGTGCAGCCCTATGCGGACAGCCCTCTCGACGATGAGCCGACCGGTGAAGAGGTGTACATGAATATGCTCAGGTCGGCCAAGAACTACGCGTATTTTGTGACACCGTACCTGATTATTACGGACGAAATGCGGCGGGAGATGGTGGGCGCCGCGAAGAGAGGGGTTGACGTGAGAATCATCACCCCGGGGATCCCGGACAAGAAACTGGTCTACCAGGAGACAAGGTCCTACTATTCGGGACTGGTCCGTGGAGGTGTGCGGATTTATGAGTATACGCCGGGCTTCTGTCACGCAAAGATGAGTATCGTCGATGACCGGTCGGCCACAGTCGGGACGATCAATCTGGATTACCGGAGCCTGTATCTTCATTTCGAGGATGGGGTTCTGTTCCACCGCAGCAGTATTGTCGGGGAGATCAAGGCGGATTTTGAGAAGATGCTGCTGGAATCCGAAGAGGTGACGGATCGATACCGGAAGGGTGCGCAGACGATCCTGCAGCGGTCTGTGCGCGCGCTTCTCCGGTTCGTTGCGCCGCTTCTCTGAGACGGTAAACAGCGTCACATACTTTATTGGGTGGGGATTGCTTCGTGTTCTGCACCAGAGTCTCTTATGTTGTGCTTCTCGTGTGACGATCCGTTGTGTCGGATCCCTGTCCGCTGGGATTTGCGTCTCTTACGCGCGTTTTGCGTGCGACGCTCCTGTCTGCGTTTTCGAAGATGTGATACAGCAACAGGAATCCTTCCCGGTTTTGCAGAATGCCGCTTGCAATTGAAAATACAGTGTTATATAATGAAGCGACTGAAAAGTGTAGCATTTTACTAGGGTTTATTTTACAGGAACCGCGAAAAGCGAGGAGATGGAGGACTCACACGGTATGCGATGCTATGTGCCGCGTGCCGCGCGAGTGCGTATCACGAAGAAATTCGCGGCCTGTACAGTTTGCGATCCAAGCAGATCGCAGGAATGTTTTACGGACAGTGATATCAGGAGGATGTTATGGCAGATATTTTATTACAGGTGAAGGACCTGTCAGTCAGTGTAGAGGACAAGGATATCCTGAAGGGATTAAACCTTGAGGTGAGAAAGGGAGAGACCCACGTTCTGATGGGACCGAACGGAGCGGGCAAATCCACACTCGGAAATGCGCTGATGGGCAATCCGAACTACATCGTCAAAAGCGGCGATATTATTTTTAACGGCAAGAGCATTCTGGATGAGCCGGTGAATCAGAGAGCAAAGGACGGCCTGTTCATGTCCTTCCAGAACCCGCTTGAGGTTCCCGGAATTTCTCTTTCGAACTTTATCCGCAACGCGTTGGAGAACCGGACAGGCGAGAGAATCCGTCTCTGGGATTTCCGCAAGAAGATTGCGGCGGCAATGGATGTTCTGCAGATGGACCACTCCTACGCGGAGCGTGATCTGAACGTTGGCTTCTCCGGCGGCGAGAAGAAAAAGGCAGAGATTCTTCAGCTGCTCATGCTGAATCCTTCTCTTGCGATCCTTGATGAAACCGATTCCGGTCTGGATGTCGACGCCGTGCGCACCGTATCCAAGGGAGTTGAGGAGTATCAGAAGAACAGAGACGGAGCGCTGATCATCATCACACACAGCACTCGTATCCTGGAGTCGCTTCATGTGGATGCCACACATGTCCTCGTAGACGGCACGATCGTTGAGAACGGCGACGCGTCACTCGTAGATGAGATCAATGAGAACGGATTTGAGCGATTCATTAAGGAAGAAAACGGAGAGGCATAAGGAGATCATATGGCAAAGGAAAAGACATACGTCGAGGATATAGACCGGAGTATGTACGACTTCCGAAATGAGGAAAAAGATGAGTTCCGAATCGAGGAAGGCCTGACTCCGGATATTATCCTTGAGATTTCAAAAGAAAAAAATGATCCGGAATGGATGAGGGAGTTCCGTCTGAAATCTCTGGATATCTACAACAAAAAGCAGGTTCCGGACTGGGGACCGTCCATTGAAGGCCTGGATATGGACAACATTGTTACTTATGTGCGTCCGAATTCCAAGCGTATGGCAAAAGACTGGAACGATGTTCCGGATGAGATCAAGGACACATTTGAACGTCTCGGAATTCCGCAGGCGGAGAGAAAATCTCTTGCGGGCGTGGGCGCGCAGTATGATTCCGAGCTTGTATATCACAACGTAAAGGACGAGGTGGCGGCACAGGGCGTCATCTACACGGATATTGAAAGTGCGCTCCGCGGAGAATACGCGGATATGATCCGGAGCCATTTCATGAAGCTGGTACCTCCGACCGATCATAAATTCGCGGCTCTTCACGGTGCCGTATGGTCGGGCGGATCCTTTGTGTACGTTCCGAAGGGGGTTCATGTGGACATTCCGCTGCAGTCCTACTTCCGTCTGAACGCCAAGGGCGCGGGACAGTTTGAGCATACGCTGATCATCGTGGATGACGATGCATACCTGCATTTCATCGAGGGCTGCTCGGCTCCGAAGTATAATGTGGCAAACCTCCACGCGGGCTGCGTCGAGCTTTACGTAGGAAGAAATTCGACACTTCGCTACTCCACGATCGAGAACTGGTCAAAGAACATGTACAACCTGAACACAAAGCGTGCGCGGGTTGAAGAGGGCGGAAAGGTAGAATGGATTTCCGGTTCCTTCGGCTCACACGTATCCTATCTGTATCCGATGAGCATTCTGGCCGGAAGAGGCGCACGGGCGGAATTCACAGGCGTGACCTTTGCGGGAAAGGGACAGAATCTTGACACCGGATGCAAGATGGTGCACAGCGCACCGGATACTTCCTCCTATGTCAGCACCAGATCCATCTCGAAGGACGGAGGTATCAGCACCTTCCGCAGCTCCGTTGTGGTCAACAGTCAGGCGAAGAACAGTAAGTCATCGGTGTCCTGCCAGTCTCTGATGCTTGATGCCGAGTCCAGATCAGATACGATTCCGGCAATGGATATCCGGACACAGCAGGCAGATATCGGACATGAGGCAAAGATCGGCCGTATCAGCGATGACGCGGTGTTCTATCTGATGAGCAGAGGACTGTCCGAGGAGGATGCCCGCGCGCTGATCGTCAGCGGATTCGCGGACAATGTAGGCAAAGAGCTTCCTCTTGAGTACGCGGTTGAGATGAATAATCTGATCCGTCTCGAGATGAAGGGCAGTATAGGTTAAGGAGGCAGATATGGGAGAAAACGGAAATATTAAAATCAACCGGCTGCCGGCTATTACCTGGTACTGGCTGAATATGAATGAGGCAAGTGTCGGAACAAAATTTTCCGGCGCGGCTGTGGCTGACGCGGAGGTTCCGGAGGGTATACAGACCCGTGAGTCAGAGAAAAGTCTGTTTCCGGAGCAGCCAACCGGAGCGGGAAAGGCATTTACAGAGGCAGTAGAAGCATCCGCGCAGGGCGTACAGGTGTATGCCGCGCCGGCGGGCACGAAGACGGTGGAGCCTCTTCGCCTGAAGTATACCTATCAGGACGGTGACAGAAGGGTGAACGCGGTGAACCTTGTGGCCGAGAAGAACAGCGAACTCACCGTTGTGATGGACTATACCGCTGTTCCGGACGCTTCCGGTGCCGCGGCGGTTCAGACAAAATTTTCTGCCGGCGAGAATTCAGTTCTCCGCCTGGTGCAGATCGTCCGGGTCGGTCAGAATTTCAGCTTTATCAATGATCTCGGAGGAAAAACAGGAGACAACGCAAGGGTTGAGGTTATTCACCTCGTGCTTTCCGGAAAAGAAGTCTATCAGGGCTACCAGATCGATCTGGCCGGTTACCATAGCAGCCTGAAGACAGATATCGCCTATCAGGTCGCTGGGAACGGTCATCTCGACATGAACTACTTCGCAAATCACATCGCCAGAAAGACTGAGTGCGAGATTAATGTCAACGGTGTTCTGCGCGACAAGGCCTCGAAGATTCTGCGTGCCACGATCGATCTCAAGCGGGGCGCTGTGGGCGCGGTCGGAAATGAGAAAGAGGATGTTCTTCTGATGGATGAGGGCGTCAGAAACCAGACGATACCGCTGATCCTGTGTACAGAGGAGGACGTGGTTGGAAATCACGGAGCCACGATCGGAAGACTGGATGAGAGCCTCATGTTCTATCTCGAGTCGAGAGGACTGGACAGAGAAGAAATTTATGAAATGATGGCCAAGGCCAGAATTGACGCCACGGTGCGGATGATCCCGGATGAGAAGACAAAAGAGGACATCAATGAGTTTCTGGGAGGAGGCCTGGAGAATGACGAAGACTGAACGCAGGGAGGAGGATGAGCGGATCCGCAGGGATTTTCCGCTTCTGAATCCCGGTGAGGCATATCTGGATAATGCGGCGACAACCCAGAAACCACAGGCTGTTCTGGATGCGGTTACAGAGTACTATCGGAAATCAAACGCAAATCCGCTCAGAGGACTGTATGCACTGAGCGTAGAGGCAACCAGGGAATACGAGGATGCGCGGGAGGCGGTCCGCTCGTTCATCAACGCGAAGAGTACGGAAGAAATTATTTTTACCAGAAACGCGACGGAGAGTCTGAATCTGATCGGCTATGCGTGGACGGAGGATCATCTGAGCGCTGGAGACGAGATACTGATCACCGTTATGGAACATCACAGTGATATGCTTCCGTGGCAGCAGGCCGCAAGAAGAACCGGCGCGGTTCTGAGATATCTGGAACCTTTAGAGGACGGCACCATCACGGAGGAGATGTTCCGCAAGGCTCTGACGCCAAGGACCAGACTCGTGTGCATGACGCAGATTTCCAATGTGCTCGGCTGCAGAAACGATGTGAAGACATTTGCGTCCATCGCTCACGAGCAGGGAGCGGTGTTTGTATGTGACGGCGCACAGAGCGTGCCCCACATTCCGGTGGACGTGCAGGACCTGGATGTCGATTTTCTGGCATTCTCCGGTCACAAGATGCTTGCGCCGATGGGAATCGGCGTGCTGTACGGCAGGAAGGAGATTCTGGAGAAGATGCAACCCTTCCTGTTCGGAGGAGAGATGATCGAGTACGTCACCCGCGAGGGCGCGACCTACGCGGAGCTGCCGCACAAGTTCGAGGCAGGAACCGTAAACGCCGGAGGCGCTGTCGGCCTTCACGCGGCGATCGATTACTACAACAGGATCGGGTTTGACCGCATCATGGAGCGGGAGGAATACCTGACCCGATACACCATGGAACGGATGAGAGAAAATCCGTATATTACAATTCTCGGGTCGGAGGATCCGAAGAACCATCACGGCATCATCACCTTCAAGGTCGAGGGAGTTCATCCTCATGACATTGCGGCAATTCTGGACAGTCTTCATGTGGATGTCCGGGCAGGCCACCACTGCGCGCAGCCGCTTCTGAAGTTCCTTGGCATCCCGTCCACCACGAGAGCCAGCTTCTGCTTCTACAATACGGAGGAAGAGGCAGACAGACTGATCGATGCTTTGAATTCGGTGAGGAAGGAAATGGGCTATGCAGAATAATACATTTTATAATGAGATTCTGACCGATCATAATCTTCACCCGGCGCACAAGCATGAGCTTGAGGACGCGGATTATGAACTGGAGGGTGTGAACCCGAGCTGTGGGGATGATATCGTCCTGAAGCTGAAGATTAAAGACGGAAAAATTACAGACGGGGCGTATGTCGGAGATGGCTGTGCCATCTCACAGGCTTCCGCGGATATGATGCTGGATCTGATCATCGGAAAAACTATTGAGGAGGCAAGACATCTCTCTGACATTTTCCTTCGAATGATCAAAGGAAAAATTACGGATGAGGAAAGAGACGAGCTCGAGGAGGCCGGCGTTCTTCAGGATATTTCACACATGCCTGCCCGTGTAAAGTGTGCCGTCCTCGGATGGCATACGATGGATGAGATTTTCGATGATCCGGAGAAGGCGAAGAAGAACTTTACGTCGATTAAGGGACCGTCCGATTCCTCGAACATCTGTCATATGTAACCGGTACAGAAAATGGATAAAAATGTCATTGTCTCATTAAAGGGTTTTCAATATGTCCGGTCAGACGATGAGAACAAACCGGTGGAGATTATGATGCCCGGAGTGTACTACCATAAGAACGGTCAGCATTATGTCGTGTTTGATGAGGTTGAGGAAGGGTTATCCGGAAAGACGCACAGTGTCCTGAAATTTACAGAGGACAGGCTTCTCGTCCGCAGAAGCGGGACGATCGAGGTAGAAATGCTCTTTGAGAAGGAGAAGAGAACATGTGCGTCCTATCATACACCTTTCGGGATGATGAATCTGCAGATCGCCGCAACATCGTTCCGGCTGGAGGAAGAGGAAAACCGCATCGATTACCGAGTGGGCTACGCGCTTACCGTGGAAGACGATGTAACCGCGGACTGTGAGGTTGAGATTCGCATTGAGTCAAGACACGGCGGGGAGTTCCATCTGACTGACAGCCAGAGTGAACGGTGAAAACGCGAAAAACGTTTTATAATAGGATCAGGCTTAAGGCCTGCATAATGCATAACAAAGAGAAAGAGGTCAGAATCTCAGAATTCTGACCTCTTTTCATAATGACCGCTGAATGCGGATCAGATTGGGAAGATGCGAAAACGTTACTCCTCGCCGCGTCCCTTGCGGAGCAGCTGTTCCATTTTGCTTTCTTTCTTTTTCTTGCCGGCATTATCAAGCTTGCCGCGAATTGCGCGGACATCTGTTATGTACAGGCCGGAAATCGTAGCCTTGACTTCCTTCTTCAGGGGAATGACGTCAAATACGTTCTTGTCGCAGATGAAAGAAGAAACCATGGCACCTCTTCCGGTATTGACTCTGGCCTTTACGACAGGAAATTTACGACCGCGGAGCATTTTCGGGGTCTGCTGCAGGACAATATCCGGAAAACCGGCATCCTTCAGTTTTACCTTTTTCTTGTCAATAACCAGCATTGTGACATTTTGCTTTTGCGCATCGATCTGCTCCTGCTGTTCCGCCTGCTTCTTCTCGGCGCGTTTACCCAGAAAATACAGGATGGCAATCACAGCGGCGGCGATCGCAATTACGATGATCAGAACTACCCACCAGCGCATGTCCTCATACCTCCTACCTTTATGTTGAAAATATCTATCCTATTCTAGCATTCCTGCGGGCAAAAGGCAATCGGAACCATTCATGGTGCGTCCGAAATCTTTGTCGGATCTGTATGACATATCCGCCGGATTATTATCCGGAAAGCAGGGAGGAGACGGCGGATCTTGCGCGCTTTCAGCTGTGCGTGTAAACAGCCAGTTGTTTTCCGGCAGACAAGGCGAAGACAGCGGATAAAGAGCGCTGCCATCAGCGCGTGAGGAGGTGTTCCGGAGCGCGGATATTGCGAAGAACGCATATTTGCGTTATGATTTACGCGAACAGTGAGCCGCAGCCGAATGCGAAGTATTCGTGTGCGGCGAGCGTCGCGATATCGAGATAAAACTCGCGCAGCGTGTTTTATCTCGATATTCACACGGTCGGCCAGTCCGGCAAGGTATGATGAGGTTAATTTACGAGATGTATTCGCAGGAAGAGAGATGCCTGCAGGGGGTATCCGTTGACTGATAACAAGAACAGGCGGAGAAATTCAAGCGGAGACAGCAGAAAAGCTGACGGAAAGAATTCCGGTATGCAGGAACTGAGAACAGGTGATGAGCAGAAACCGGAACAGGATGAGGAGCGGCTGGCAAGAGAGAGAGCACGAAGGAGACGAAGGCGGCAGGAGATGGCGCGCAGGCGTCGTAAACGCCGCAGAATCATCCGAATGGTTCGGATTTTTCTGTGTATCGTGGCAGCTGTACTGGGCTTTGCCGGCGTGATGGCTGTTGTCGGAAAATACAGGCGGGACAAGGCTAAGACAGAATCGGATGCTGCCGCGGCGAAAGCGACGGCCCAGACAATGGATACCTATCCGGGATCCGAGGTGCTGAATCTTACGTTTCCGGTTCTGACGCTGGATGAGGCTGCAACTTCCGGGACATCGCAGTCCGGATCGGCGGATCAGGACGAAACATCAGATCAGAACCGTGCAGCGGATCAGGATGACAGCTCGGATCCGGGCGGGACGTCAGAAGACAATGACACATCGGATCAGAACGGCACAGCAGATCAGGAGGACGGCACAGAGGATGCAGATTCTGCGGATGAAAGCATTGCAGAGAGTTCGTCGTCGGGAACCGACGGAGTTTCTGTTCTGACGGTTACGGAGTTCAAGGAGATCCTTCAGGATTTGTATCGCCGAAACTATGTCCTGGTCGATCCTGAAAGCATTGCCGACAGCGGAGACGGCACGATGAAGGAAGGAAAGGTATCGGTTCCTATCGGGAAAAAACCACTGACCATCACGGAAACAGGTGCCGGTTATACGCCGGGTTATGACGGACATGCAGACAGCCTGACGCAGAAGGAGGATGGAAGTCTGACAAATACCTATACCGATTCGGACGGGAAGGTTCAGACGGGAGATGTCGATGTCATCACCTGCCTTGACGCTTTTATCAGGGAACACCCTGATTTTTCCAGTCAAGATGCCCGCGGTGTCATCGCTGTGACCGGGCAGAACGGGATGTTCGGATATGCTCTTGAGGTGAGCGGAAGTCAGGCAGGAAAGCTGAGCGCGGACGCGGTCCGTGAGGTGCAGGAAAACGAAGCGCGTTATTCCGGATCCGATACGGGAGATACCGGAACAGGCAGCACGGGAAGTGCAGACGCTGGAACAGAAGGTACAGGAACAGAAAGTATGGAATCAGGCGCTTTCTCAGGAACTGACGGCTCCGGGACAAATCTGATTCAGCCGGGAAACGTCGGAGATGATTCGGAGGAATCATCGGGGACAGAAAGCGTCTCTGCGGACAGTACTGAGAATGCGGACAACCCGGGAAGTGCAGGAGGCGTGACTTCTGAAATCACAGAAACACAGGTGGAACAGAATAAGGAAACGCTTTCTTCTTTGATCAAGGCGCTACGGAATGAAGGCTGGTGCCTGGCAAGCGGTACTTATGCGGATATCAGCTATGCCGGTGATTATGAACTGATAAAGGCGGATGCGGACAACTGGGAGGAGAAGATCGGAAGCCTTCTCGGGAATACTGACATTCTGGTTCTTCCTCATGGGGGAGATATCGGAAGCTGGAGCGGTTATTCAGACGGTGATTCGCGGTACGAATATCTGAAGAGCCTGGGTTTCCGGTATTTTATGACAGAAAATGATCAGGAGCTGACATGGATTCAGACGGGGAAGGATTATGTACGAATCGGGATGCATACGATTTATACTGCCGACGTCTACCAGACTGTTATGAATCTGCAATAGGGGCAGTGTCCGGTGCATGAGCGGTTTTCCGGCAGCAGGGCAAGAGACTGTAGTGAGTATGGAGCAGAGTGCAGTGCCCGGTGCATGAGCCGTTTTCCGGCAGCAGGACAAGAGTCTGCCGTGAATATGAAACAGATAAACGTGCCCTGGATGCAGGGCATCACAGATCGGATACTTCGCCAGTGGAAGACAACATCGGCTACAGACAAAGGACAATACTCTGCGGGCGCAGTTTTACAGGATGAATCATTATGAAAAGAAAAATATTAATAACGGCGATGTGCCTCATGGTAACGTTGTCTGCCGCGGGATGCGGAGCATCTGGCGGAAAAAACACTGTACAGGAAACGTCACAGGAAACATCATCGGACACGTCGGTGATCTCGTCCGGGTCTGACGGAGCAGAGGCGGCTTTATCCGCGTCTTCCTCCTCGGGAAGCCTTACGGATCAGATTCTCGCCGCTCCGGTCAGGGACGGGGATTTCAAGATCGCAGACGCGATTACGCTGGGCAATTATAAGAAACTGAACCTCACGAAGGAGATTCAGACCGTGACAGATCATGATATCACTTCCTATATTGAATCACAGATGACACCGGAGGAGGTGACAGACAAGAACGCAGCAGCGGCATTGGGAGATACCGTAGATATTGCCTATGAGGGGAAAATTGACGGGAAGGCTTTCGATGGCGGATCCAGTGACAGCTATGACCTTACCCTCGGATCCGGAAGCTTTATTGAGGGATTTGAAGACGGCGTGGTAGGAATGAAGAAAGGAGAAACGAAGGATCTGAAGCTTCGTTTTCCAGATAATTACTATTCCTCCGATCTTGCCGGAAAGGATGTCGTTTTTACTGTTACGGTAAATGCCATCAAAAGGATACCGGAGCTGACGGATGACTGGGTAAAGGATTATACAAATAATTCGATCTCTGATGTTGCGGATTACAGGGAGTCTGTCAGGAAATCTCTGACACAGCAGGAAGAGGAAAAAGCAGAGTCCGAGCTTCAGGGAGAGGCGTGGAATCAGGTGCAGCAGGCCAGTGTCTATCATTTCCTGCCAAAGGAATATGTAAAGAACGGGGAAGAATCATTCGAAGCCAATATCAAGTCAGAGGCGGAGAAATACGGTCTCTCGCTGGATGAATATATAGAGCAGTCCGGGATCGACCAGGATACCTACAGCAAACAGAAAGAACAGAATGGGAAGTATGCGGCCGCAAGTAAACTAATGCTGGGTGCTCTGGTGAAGGCGGAGAAGCTTTCGGAGAATAGTCCGGCCTACCAGAAGGAACTGCAGAAGGCGGCAGATCTCTACGGCGTTTCTTCTGATGATCTGATCAGCAAAAACGGGAAGGATAACGTTTATAACTATGTTATGACAAATGTTGTGCTGGACCGGATTATCGGCTATGCTCGTGTAAAGGAAAAGAAGGTATCATCAGCTGAAAATACAGATCAGGATTTGACAGGTGATTACAATGGATAAGGATAGAAACATGAAGCCGGAGGAATTCCGGAAGAAGCTGCAGAGGATTCTTCAGAATGCCAACGATCTCGGGGGACATATAGCAAAAAATGATGTAAGTAAGTTTTTTGAGGAGGACGGTCTATCTGCGGAACAGATGAACCTGGTGTATGATTTCCTGTTGTCAAAGAAAATCATTGTGGAAGGTATTGACAGGAAATTGCCATTGGAAGCGACAGGGGGATCAAATGAAGCGGCGGAGCCGGAGGCTTCCGATGATGAAAATGACGGCTATCTCTGGACGGACGAGGATCAGGCATGGCTGGAGGATTATGCCGAAGAGCTGAGCGGGATTCGCGCGGAAGAGGACGGAGAATGGGAGCGCCTGGCGGAGGAATGCAAGAACGGAAGCACGGCGGCAAAGCGAAGGATCTCGGAGCTCCTTCTTCCGGAGGTTGTCGAGACGGCAAAGCAGATGTATGAGCCCGGTGTGCACCTCTCAGATATGATACAGGAAGGAAGCCTGAATCTGGTTCTGTATCTGGACGGGCTGGATCCCTCTGAGCTGACGGATCGTGAGAACGTGAGGCGGAAGCTTATGACAGAGGTCCGCGAGGGAATTCTGGCGATGCTGGAGGAGCAGCGGGACATCCATACACGGGATGAACGGATGGTGGAAAGAGTCGAGGATTTGAAGAGGAGTATCACGGCTCTGAAGGAACAGCTCGGCAGAAAGGTCTATGTCGATGAGTTGGCGGAGTATATGAATATTTCAGAAGATGAAGTGGAGGACATCCTCCGCCTGGCGGGAGAAAATATTCCGGAAGACGGGGGAGAACAGGGAGGGCCGGTCTCCGGTGCGGTTTCCGGAGAAGACGCGGGCGGAGCACCGTTTTCTGCGGAAACAGACAAAACCATGAAAAACGGCGCTTCTTACCGGACTTCCGGGGTTCCTGACCGGAAGGGGAGGAAGACTTTTTATAATCCGGCCGGGCGCATCCGCCGGAGATGAGAATATAAAATCCAGGGTGAGATTTTTACAAGAGTATAGTTTGCCAATTGAAAAAATACAGCTGTGAGAGTATATAATGAGAGAAGTTACAGCCGGAGCAGACGTATGTCAGGGAGACACGCCTGCTCCGGCATATTTTTTTTAAAACTTCTAATTTCCTATTGACAAACAGGACATTAATCCCTATAATCCTATATATCAGCTAGGAAATACGAGATATAGGAGGTAACAAAGATATGAATCACCAGTTGAACAACCTTCCGGCTGTGAACGGAGACATGCGATGTTGTTGCCTCCGGTCGACAGAATAATACAGCAGAAGAGAACAGAGAAGTGAACGGCAGACAAAGCCGGTGAGACAACGGTTAAGTGATGCAGGGCTTCCAGTAATGACGGATGAGCAGAACTTATCACAGAAGGAACACAAACGGAACAATCATGAGATCCTCGGCAGAGGAAGAAAAGGAGATTTGAAATGGCTAATATTTACAAGAACGCAACAGAACTGATCGGCAAGACACCGCTGGTAGAGCTTACAAGCTTTGAAAAGGAGTACAACCTCGACGCGAGACTGCTGGTAAAGCTTGAGTACTTCAACCCGGCGGGAAGCGTCAAGGACAGAATCGCAAAATATATGATCGAGGATGCCGAGAAGTCCGGAAAGCTTCAGCCGGGCGGGACCATCGTAGAGCCGACCTCCGGAAACACCGGAATCGGTCTTGCGTCCGTAGCTGCTTCAAAGGGCTATAAGGTTATCCTGACAATGCCGGAGACCATGAGCGTCGAGCGACGCAATATCCTGAAAGCATACGGCGCACAGCTTGTTCTTACAGACGGAAGCAAGGGCATGACCGGTGCAATCGCAAAGGCAAAAGAGATTGTGGAAGCAACACCGGGAGCGGTTCTTACCGGACAGTTTGACAATCCGGCGAACCCGAAGGCTCATTATGAGACGACCGGCCCGGAGATCTGGAACGATACCGACGGAGAGGTAGACTACTTCCTGGCAGGCATCGGAACAGGCGGAACCCTTACCGGAACAGGCAAATATCTTAAGGAGCAGAAGCCCGACGTTAAAGTGATCGCCATCGAGCCGACAACATCACCGGTTCTTACGGAGGGCCATGGCGGACCGCATAAGATTCAGGGTATCGGCGCGGGATTTGTTCCGAGCATTCTGGATCAGAAGGTTTATGACGAGGTTATCACTGTCGATAACGAGGTTCCCTTCCAGACCGCAAAGGAACTGGCACATAAGGAGGGAATTCTGGTTGGAATTTCTTCCGGCGCGGCACTCTGGGCAGCTCTTCAGGTAGCAAAACGTCCGGAAGCCAAGGGCAAGACAATCGTAGCGCTTCTCCCGGACAGTGGTGACAGATATTATTCAACCGCACTGTTTGAGAATTAATTAAGAAATATAACGCAGACGAGAAAAACACGACAGCCGGCGGCATGAGCGCAGAGATAGAATGTGTGACAGCCGGCGGCAGGAGTGCAGCGATGAAATGTGCGACAGCCGGCGGCAGGAGTGCAGAGATGGAATGTGCGACAGCCGGCGGTGCAGAATTTGAGACACGGAGATTTTACCGATCAATCTGAATGACAGGAGAAAAAATATGAGCGAATTAGCAGATAGAAAGCTTCACTTCGAGACACTTGCCCTTCATGTAGGACAGGAGCAGGCAGATCCTTACACTGATTCCAGAGCAGTTCCGATTTATCAGACATCGTCCTTTGTATTCCGCAACAGTGATCATGCAGAGGCAAGATTTGCGCTGAAGGACGCCGGCAATATCTACGGAAGACTGACAAACCCGACAGAGGATATTTTTGAGAGACGTATTGCAGCTCTTGAGGGCGGAGTTGCGGCACTTGCCGTTGCATCCGGCGCAGCTGCTGTGACATACGCATTCCAGGCAGTCGCAAAGGCGGGCGATCACATTGTCTCCGCGAAGAATATTTACGGCGGCACCTATAACTTCCTTGCACACACATTTGTTGATTATGGTGTTACCACTACATTTGTAGATCCCTTTGATCTGAAGGCTGCGGAAGCGGCAATCAAAGAAAACACCAAGGCGCTCTACATCGAGACGCTCGGAAATCCGAACGGCGAAGTAGTGGATATTGAGGCATGGGCAAATATTGCTCATAAGCATGGCCTTCCGCTGATCATTGATAATACTTTTGCAACACCTTATCTGATTCGTCCGATCGAGTATGGCGCTGATATCGTTGTTCATTCCGCGACAAAGTTCATCGGAGGACATGGAACCACCATCGGCGGCGTTATCATCGACGCAGGAAAATTTGACTATAATTCTCCAAAGTGGCCGTGGCTGTCCACTCCGAACCAGTCCTATCATGGTCTCACCTTTGCCAAGGATACGGCTCCGGCGACAATTGCGACTTATATCCGCGCAATTATCCTTCGTGATGAGGGAGCTACGCTTTCACCGTTCCACGCATGGATTTTCCTGCAGGGCCTTGAGACGCTGAGCCTTCGTGTGGAGCGTCAGGTTGAGAACACAAAGAAGGTTATTGAATATCTGCAGACAAAACCGGAAGTGGAATCCATCAGCCATCCGGCTGCATCCAAGGATCCCGCACAGCAGGCACTTTACAAGAAGTATCTTCCGAACGGCGGCGGCTCGATTTTCACCTTTGATCTGAAGGGCGATGAGAGACATGCCAAGGATTTCATCGATCATCTGAAGCTGTTCAGTCTCCTGGCGAATGTAGCGGATGTAAAATCTCTGGTTATTCATCCGGCATCCACCACTCATTCTGAAGATAACGACGAAGAGCTTGCAGATCAGGGCATCAAGAAGAATACGATCCGCCTGTCCATCGGTACAGAGCATATCGATGATATCATTGCAGATCTTGAAGAGGCATTTCAGGCTGTAAAGCAGTAAGGAAAAAGCAAACGCAGAAGAAAGAATGTCAGCCGGAGCTGTTGCGGCTGACATTTTTACTTACGCGAACAGTGAGCCGCAGCCGAATGCGAAGTATTCGTGTGCGGCGAGCGTCGCGATAGCGAGATAAAACTCGCACAGCGTGTTTTATCTCGTTACTCGAATAGGAAGTGAGGCGCGGCTGCTTACACGAAGAGCAGCCGGGCGGTGCAGGCAGCGCAGGCAGAAGATGTGAACGGCTGCTGCTGTGTGGACGACGAGCAGACAGTTGAGTCGGGGCTGTGCACCGCTGAATCAGACGATGGACTGTCAGGTGTGCCTGGTATGATGGAGGGAATGAAATGAAAATATCTACAAAGGGAAGATACGCTCTGCGCATGATGCTGGATATTGCACAGCATGATACGGGAGAACCGGTGAGAATCAAGGATATTTCCGCCAGACAGGATATCTCGCTGAAATATCTGGAACAGATCGTATCTGTATTGGTGCGCGCGAACTATCTGCGCAGCATCCGCGGCCCGCAGGGCGGCTACCGGCTGACGAAGAGACCGGAGGAATATGTGGTAGGTGATATTCTCCGCCTGACGGAGGGAAGTCTCTCACCGGTGGAGTGTCTGTCGACAGATCGTAATGACTGTCCGCGCGCAGACAGTTGTGTGACACTGCGGATCTGGAAAGAACTGGATGAAGCGATCAGGAGTGTCGTGGACAAGTATACCCTTGAGGACCTCCTGAACTGGAGCGAACAGACGGTGAATAATTTCGTGATCTGAGAAGAGCAGCTGTGTTGTCTGCGCGTGTTACGGAATAAGATTACGGAAAAAATCGCATTCATGAGACTGACATGACGTGTCAGGTGGCCGAAGGCGCATCCGGAGTGCTGTGCTCTGCCGAAGCTGCTGCGCGGGCGGGAATGTCTCCGACTCCGCTGAGAACCGCGGACGGACGATAACCGTACATCCGGAGCGTGTCCGGGGTGGAAATGCCGGAAAGAACCAGAACGGTGGACATACCGCTCTCCAGGCCGGAGATGATATCGGTATCCATGCGGTCACCGATCATGACGGCATCCGCGGAATGACAGTTCAGCATGCGCAGACCGGTGCGCATCATCAGGGGATTCGGCTTGCCGCAGAAATACGCCTTGACACCCGTAGCAATTTCAATCGGTGAAATAAGTGCGCCGCAGGCAGGAGCAATTCCATTCTCAATGGGACCGCTGACGTCGGCGCATGCCCCGATCAGCTTGGCGCCGCCGAGAACCAGGTTGCAGGCCTTGGTCAGAGAATCAAGGGAATAATTGCGTCCTTCACCGACGACCACATAATCGGGATCCACATCATTCATCACGATGCCGGCGTCGTACAGAGCGTTCAGAAGACCGGCTTCGCCGATCACATAGGCGGAGCAGCCGGGCGCCTGATCCTGAAGAAAAGCTGCAGTCGCCTGCGCGCTGGTATAGAAGTGCTCCTCGCCGACTTCAAGACCCATGCGGGCCATTTTTTGCTGCAGACCCTTCGGTGTCAGATTGGAGTTGTTGGTCAGAAAGAGAAATTTCTTGTCATTGTCCTTCAGCCAGTTGAGAAATTCCGGTACGCCCGGCAGGATCTCGTTTCCGTGATAGATTACGCCGTCCATATCGGAGATAAAACCATGTATATTGTTGAAATCAATCATTTTTCATATTCCTCCCGTTCGAAATATTACGTAGATGGACTTTGCTGCAGTGCAGAACAGGTGGAGCCGTATCTGCAGCCGGGGGGTCATCGCCGTTCCGCCTGCCATGGAAACAGAAAAGAACAGGTGAAGCCGCGGCTGGAGTTCTCCATATCTCTCTATCTTAATCCCGCGGCAGGAATCTGTCCATGAGGTTCCTGCGCGTTTTTACATACAGTTCATGAGGCGGAAAATTTCAAAAAGTGAAGTGGAAAAGGTGAAGTGAAATTTCAAAAAGTGATTGACAGCCTGGAAACTGTGTTATATAATCTAACACGTTGACACGGAAAGACAGATCGGATCTGATCCGTCAAAACCATAGCGATGCAGGTGTAGTTCAATGGTAGAACACCAGCCTTCCAAGCTGGATACGTGGGTTCGATTCCCATCACCTGCTTGAACAGAGGAATATCATTCATTTCTGTTCTTAATTGAATATGCGCGAGTGGCTCAGGGGTGGAGTACAACCTTGCCAAGGTTGGGGTCGCGGGTTCGAATCCCGTCTCGCGCTGATTATACCGGAAACCAGATCAAAGGTTTCCGGTTTTTTTTATTGTTTTGAGATTTGTACGTCATCTGCTTTCACTTTTTTTGTATTTGTATTAAGATAGAGACGTAACGTTTGGCGTTCGGATTTGTGTTACACGGAGAAAGGAGATCTATATGGCAGTATTGGACGGATGTGAAGGAGCTAAGAAGACACCTGTATTACAGGAGGTCAAGTGCCCGGTATGCGGCGAGACCGTAGAGGTTTTCACGAAGGAGAGTATTCTCGCGGCAGACTCCAAGTGCGAGAAATGCGGGTATGTGTTTAAGGCCGGAGAGCATATCTGATGACCGGTCCGATCTCTGAAATTATGTCAGGGCTCACGGAAGCCCTGGCCGTCGGCAGCCTGATCCTGGGGATTCTTCAATGTTTCTTCGGCTTCAGGCTGCTTCGGTTCTGGATCTCTGTGACGGGATTTCTTCTCGGCCTGTACCTGGGCAGGACGATCTCCTCGAAATTCATTTCCGAACCGCGGTATGCACCATGGCTGATCGGCGTTGTCTGCGGATTTCTGCTGTGCTTTTTTGCGTACAGAATTTATCTGTCCGGAGTATTCATTTTCTGTGGCCTTCTGGCGGCATCTGTGATCGGTATGATTCCGTTTCCTGAGGGACGCGCGTGGAAAGTAGTGCTGTATATTCTGATGGCCGGTGGATTTGTGCTGGCAGGTGTGCTGGCAGTGAAGTTCTCACGGCCGGCCGTGATCTTTATTACCGCCGGGGCAGGAGCCGCCGTATCCGTACATGCGCTTGCGCTGATGAAAACGAACCTTTCGGGGAACCCGGATCTTCAGAAGCTGGTCATTGCGGTCCTGTTTGCGGCCGGTGCGGCGGTGCAGTTTCTGACAAGCAGAAGGAACGCCTGAAGTCTGAGCACGCCGGTATTCTCTGCCCTTTGCCGTGCCGAAAGCGGTGGCAAGGGCTGGAATGAAGTGATATTTTCTGCTTGCACATGAAAATTTATCGTGTATACTTTATTTTTGCAGAATAATTTTGGATTTCTGCAAAAATATGATGCGAGGCAATGTTATATGGATCAGATTGACTATAAGATCTTAAAGGCGCTGCAGGAAAATGCAAGAGAGACCGCGTCCAATATTTCCAAGCAGATTCATCTGTCTGTTTCTGCTGTGATCGAGCGTATCCACAAGCTGGAGGAGAACCATGTGATCGATAAATATACGATCATCGTCGATGAGAAGCAGGTCGGAAATCTGATGACGGCTTTAATGGAGGTCGCTCTTGAAAAACCGATGTATTATGACGGTTTCGCGGATGCAATCCAGGAGATGGACAGCGTTGTTTCCTGCTACTATGTGACAGGAAGTATGGATCTGCTTCTCAAGATCGCGTGCAACTCACCGGAGGAGCTTGACCAGATCCACCGAAAGATCATGGAGCTTCCGGGAATCAAGGACACAAGGACGCACGTGGTTCTGAAGAATGTGAAAAATGTATACTCGGCGATCCGCAAGCCGAAAAACCCTGAGAAAAAGTAGAGAAGAAAGCGGCAAAAAAAGAAGCAACAAAAAGAAGAAGCAACAAAAAGAAGAAGTAACAGCAAGAAGCAATAATGCAAAAAAAAGAAGTAAAAAAGAAGCAAGCGAAATAACAAGAGAAATGCAGGGTAATTGCGGAAAGAGATTAAAGTAACCGAAAGAAGGAACAGTCATGGATAAGTATCTGAGAACGTATGCGGAGGTTTCTCTCCCGGCTATTCATCACAATGTTGAGGAAGCCAGGAAACGGATTCTGCCGGGGACGAAGATCCTGGCGGTGGTTAAGGCCGATGCTTACGGACACGGTGCCGTGCGGGTCGCAGAGTCGCTTGAGGATATTGCGGACTTTTTTGCTGTCGCGACACTTGAGGAAGGAGTGGAGCTGCGGGAGCATAATATTGTGCGTCCTGTGCTGATTCTGGGATATACCTCACCGAGACAGTACAGTGAGATGATTGCATGGGACATACGCCCAAGCATATATAATTATGAAGATGCCCGGAAGCTGAATGAGGATGCGGTTCGGGAAGGGAAAAAGGCACGGATTCATATCGCGCTTGACACGGGAATGACAAGGATCGGATTTCAGGTCACAGAGGAGGCCGCGGATGAGATACTGAGGATATCCGAGCTCCCGAACGTGGAGATCGAAGGTCTATTTACGCATCTGTCCTGCGCGGATATGACAGATAAAACATACTGTGAGGAACAGTTCGGGAAGTATGACGCAATGCTCTCAATGCTCGCAGAGAGAGGGGTCAGCATTCCGATCCGGCACGTCTGCAACAGCGCCGCGATTATGGAGTACGAGCCGGACGATCCGCACCGTTTTGAGATGGTGCGTTCAGGAATTATCACGTATGGAATCTATCCGTCGGAGGAAGTAAGAAAGGACAGACTCGATCTGATTCCTGCGCTTGCGTGGAGGGCGCATGTCATTCATGTGAAGGATGTCGGACCTGGTATGGGAGTCAGCTATGGAGCAACTTATGTTACCAGCCGTCCGGTAACCAGAATTGCGACCGTATCAGTGGGATACGCCGACGGATACCCGAGAGCACTTTCCTCTAAGGGCAGAGTTCTGATTCACGGAAAGTCCGCACCGATTCTCGGGCGCGTGTGTATGGATCAGATGATGGTCGATGTGACGGATATTCCGGATGTCAGGGTGGAGGACATTGTCACACTGGTCGGACATGACGGAGAGGGTTATATCCCGATAGAGGAGATCGCGGATCCCGCGGCCAGCTTCAATTATGAGATGCTCTGTCATATATCACCAAGAGTTTATCGCGTTTATACTAAGAAATTGTGCATTTAAGCACAAATATTTAGGGAGCGGGTTGGAAAACACGCGCAGAACTTTGTGCAGAAAACTCGCAAGAAAAAGATGCAAAATTCTGTGAATTCAGATAAAGTATAGATGGAACATGAAAAAGGATGTTCTGAGTGAAACGGCTTCAATATTTCATCAACTATTTAGAGGAGGAGATTGCTGGATGTTTGGTCAGGAATATGATGCTTTATCGAATGGCGCAGTCGCGAAAAGAAATCTGCTTCAGAAGAACCCGCTGGGTTATCTGCTGCTGAGCGCACTTGCGGGAATGTATATCGGATTTGGAAACCTGCTCACAAATGTGGAGGGAGGGCTTCTGAACGGAGCTCCTTATACGAAGATCGTCATGGGCGTATCCTTCGGAGTAGCTCTGAGTCTTGTAGTTATGGCTGGCGCCGAGCTTTTTACCGGAAACAATCTGGTAATGATGAGCGGTGTGCTTAAGAAGAAAATAGGAATCGGCGATGCCTGCAAGGTGTGGGTTGTCTGCTGGATCGGCAATCTTCTTGGCGCGATTGTACTCGCTCTTCTGTTCCATTTTTCCGGAATGAATACGGAGGCGGTTTCTACATTTCTTGCCACAGGTGCGGCGGCAAAGATGAGCGCTCCGTTTGTGCAGCTGCTGATGCGTGGTATCCTCTGCAATATTCTTGTCTGCCTCGCAACCTGGTGCGGCGTGAAATTAAAGAATGAAGCAGCGAAGCTGATTATGGTCTGGTGGTGCCTGTTCGCGTTTGTTACCTGCGGATTCGAGCACAGCATCGCAAATATGACACAGCTCACGGTAGCGCTTTTGGATCCGGCGGGACAGGCGGTCACCATCGGAGGATATTTCTATAATCTGATCACGGTCACAATCGGCAATATGATCGGCGGAATCCTTTTCGTCGCGATTCCTTACTTCATTGCACAGATCAGGGACCAGGCTGCGTAAGAGAACTCGGAGCATGGTGTTTCACTGCATATGGTTAATCCCCGGCGGGGCATAAGCCTGCCGGGGATTTTTCAGGTTTTTCTTGACACCGATTTCCTGCCTATGATACCATAGCCGTGCGCAAGTGATTTTATCGTGGTAAAGTTAGAACGTGTTGATACGACACGGTTATGATAGCCGCGGATCAGGAAAGGGAGAATTACATATGAAAAAGAAAATCATCAGCGGTGTACTGGCTGCTTCTATGGTACTGGCTATGGCAGGATGCGGAAGCACGGCTTCGGATACAGGGGCATCCGCGGCGGCTTCTTCGCAGGCAGTGACAGCTGCTTCATCCAGCGCATCCGGATCATCGTCCGGGAGTGATGTGGATTATATCAAGAACAAGGGAAGCCTTATTGTAGGAATTACCGATTTTGCGCCGATGGATTATAAGGAAGACGGATCAGATGAGTGGATCGGCTTTGACGCGGACCTTGCCCGTGAAGTCGGAAAGGATCTTGGCGTTGAGGTAAAGTTCGTCGAGATTGACTGGGACAACAAGATCCTGGAGCTTGACAACAAGAGCATCGATGTAGTCTGGAATGGCATGACGCTTACCGATGAGGTCACAAAGTCAATGGCCTGCACGAACGCATACCTGAACAATGCGCAGGTTGTGGTTGTTCCGGAGGACAAGGCGGATAAGTACCAGACCGTTGATTCCCTGAAGGATCTTTCCTTTGCGGTTGAGGCCGGTTCTGCGGGTGAGGAAGCGGCAAAGGAGAACAAGCTGAATTACACTTCCATGTCATCGCAGGCAGATACCCTGATGGAGGTATCCGCAGGAACCTCTGATGCCAGCATTATTGATCTGCTGATGGCGGGTGCGATGATCGGAAAGGGAACCAGCTATGAGAAGCTGACCCATACGGTTGAACTTACAACCGAGGAGTATGGCGTCGGATGCCGCAAGGGCTCTGATCTGGCTGATTATATCAACCAAGAATTTGTGAAGCTCTACCAGGACGGAACAATGAAGACAATCGCCGAGAAATACGGCGTACAGGATGCTCTTGTGGAGCAGAAATGATCCGGAACAGATCCGGTTCCATATAAGTGATGACTGCC
The DNA here is from genome assembly GCF_052119185.1 of Bilifractor sp. LCP19S3_H10. Classification (NCBI taxonomy): domain Bacteria; kingdom Bacillati; phylum Bacillota; class Clostridia; order Lachnospirales; family Lachnospiraceae; genus Bilifractor; species Bilifractor sp. LCP19S3_H10. Next base: position 88,823 of record NZ_JBQKFT010000001.1, on the reverse strand, counting down.
CCGCTGACAGTGGGGCATGAAGGTTTATCGGACTGTCACATGAACAGGGGCGTCTGCCGCCGGTATTGACCGGCGGAGCGGCGCCGGTTTGTGTGACAGTTTTGAGTGTATAAAAGAATTCGAGGGCATATTTATGTTTGCTGAAGTTACATTATCCCTGCTCGAGGGCTTCCTCATGACGCTGAAGCTGTTCGCGCTGACACTGGTTTTTTCGCTTCCGCTCGGACTGTTCATCAGTTTCGGATCCATGAGCAAGGTAAAAGTGATCAACATACCAATTAATTTCCTGATCTGGATCGTCCGCGGAACTCCGCTTCTGCTGCAGCTTCTGATTATATATTATGGCCCCGGAATTATTATGCAGAAAAACATCTGGGGAGCCGGAGACGGAGGAAGATTTATCGCGGCGCTCGTTGCCTTTGTCATCAACTATGCCTGCTATTTTTCCGTGATTTACAGGGGCGGGATTCAGGCAATCCCGGTCGGTCAGTATGAGGCCGGTGAAGTGCTCGGAATGACCAGGGGACAGATTTTCCGAAAAATTGTACTTCTGCAGGTTGTGAAGCGGATTGTTCCGCCGATATCCAATGAGATCATCACACTGGTCAAGGATACTTCTCTGGCGAGGGTTATCGCGGTCTATGAAGTAATCTGGGCAGGGCAGGCATACATTAAAAGCGCGGGAATCATCTGGCCGCTGTTTTATACCGGAGCATTCTATTTGATTTTCAGCGCACTGCTGACATGGCTCTTCCATTATATAGAGAAAAGACTCAGCTATTTCCGCTGACAGGCCAGCAATACAGCAGATTCCGCTGGCAGAGCGGGAATAAAGTAGTCTCCGCTGGCAGAGCGGGAATGCAGTAGTTTCTGTTGGCAGAGCGGGAATACAGTAGTTTCCGCTGACAGAGTGCGAATATAGTGGCTTTGTGTTTGCCGGCCGGGAATGGAGCGGTGACCGGCGATGTGTGCAGGAGTCTGGTGAGCCTGCAGGCGTATAAGGACAAATATCAGTAAAGGAGTAGGAGAAGATGGCTCTACTGGAGGTTAGCAATATACAGAAAAGCTTCGGGGACACCGAGGTTCTCCGGGACATCAGTTTTTCGATGGAGAAGGGGCAGGCGCTGTCAATCATCGGTTCTTCCGGAAGCGGTAAAACCACATTGCTGCGCTGCCTGAATTTCCTTGAAAAACCGGACAGAGGCAGGATACAGATCCGTGATGAGATTCTGTTTGACGGAGAGAACAGAAAAAAGGCATCGGAAGAGGAAATCCGGAAGAAAAGGCTTCATTTCGGCCTGGTGTTTCAGTCCTTCAATCTGTTTCCGCAGTACACAGCACTGGAGAATATTATGCTTGCGCCCAAGCTGGATGCGCAGGCGCATCACAGGACTGACAACGGAGAGATTGAGGCGAGGGCGAGGGAACTTCTGGAACAGATGGGACTGTCCAACCGAAGCGACAACTATCCGCATCAGCTTTCCGGAGGACAGCAGCAGAGGGTGGCGATTGCGAGAGCACTTGCTCTTCAACCGGATATTCTCTGCTTCGATGAGCCGACATCGGCGCTTGATCCGGAGCTTACCGGAGAGGTGCTCCGGGTAATCCGCGAGCTGGCAGATAACCATACGACGATGATCATTGTGACACATGAGATGAAATTCGCCCATGATGTGGCGGATCAGGTGATTTTCATGGATAACGGCATTATCCTGGAAAAGGGAACACCGGAAGATGTGTTTGAGCATCCCGCGCACGAGAGAACAAAGCAGTTCCTTGCCGGATATAGCAATCCGCAGTAACAGCACCAGAACGGATCCGGAGGATGCCGCACGGTATGGGATCTGTGCAGGCATCTGTGCATCTGTACAGGCACGCATATTTCAGGGTCTGGCAGGTTGCTTTTAAATTATGAATGCTTTATAATTATAGCGCAATTGTGCCCGGAATTTCCGGCGCCGGTTGCGCTGTTGCTTTTCAAAGAGAAATGCCGTGAGGGATATGTTCCTGATGGCGTTGATGAAAGCAGCAGAAATAAAGGAATCACTTACAGTCACGCGGAAGTGACAGGAAGGAAGCAGAATCTTATGAGCACAACAGACCGTTACAGCAGCCCGCTTTCCGAGCGTTATGCAAGCAAAGAGATGCAGTACATTTTTTCCCAGGATTTCAAGTTCTCGACCTGGAGAAGACTGTGGATTGCTCTGGCAGAGACAGAGAAAGAGCTCGGACTTCCGATTACCCAGGAACAGATCGATGAGATGAAGGAGCATGTCACGGACATCAATTATGATGTGGCAAGAGCGCGCGAGAAGGAAGTGCGTCACGATGTAATGTCTCATGTATATGCCTACGGTGTTCAGTGCCCGAAAGCGAAGGGAATCATTCACCTCGGCGCAACCTCCTGTTACGTCGGTGACAATACAGATATCATCATTATGAGTGAGGCGCTGAAGCTGATCCGCAGAAAGCTTGTCAACGTAATCAATGAGCTTGCGAAGTTTGCGGACAAGGAGAAAAATCAGCCGTGCCTCGCATTTACACATTTTCAGCCGGCACAGCCGACCACGCTCGGCAAGCGTGCCACCCTGTGGCTCAATGAGTTTGTGATGGATCTGGAGGATCTGGAATACGTACAGAGCACCCTGAAGCTTCTGGGCTCCAAGGGAACTACAGGTACGCAGGCAAGCTTCCTGGAGCTGTTCAACGGTGATCAGGAGAAGTGTGACAGGCTGGACCCGATGATCGCGGAGAAGATGGGCTTCACTTCCTGCTATCCGGTATCCGGACAGACCTACTCGAGAAAGGTCGATACCAGGGTGTGCAATGTTCTGGCGGGCATCGCGGCAAGCGCGCACAAGTTCTCCAATGACATTCGCCTTCTGCAGCACCTGAAAGAGGTTGAGGAGCCATTCGAGAAGAGCCAGATCGGATCATCCGCCATGGCCTATAAGAGAAATCCGATGAGAGATGAGAGAATCGCGTCTCTGTCGAGATATGTGATGATTGATGCGCTGAACCCGGCAATGACGTCTGCGGAACAGTGGTTTGAGAGAACGCTCGATGATTCTGCCAATAAGAGAATCTCCATTGCCGAGGGATTTCTGGCGACGGACGGTATTCTGGATCTGATGATGAATGTGGTGGACGGACTCGTCGTTTACCCGAAGGTTATCGAGAAGCATCTGATGGCTGAGCTTCCGTTTATGGCGACGGAAAACATCATGATGGATGCGACGAAGGCCGGCGGAGATCGTCAGGAGCTTCATGAGAGGATCCGTGAGCTTTCCATGGAGGCCGGAAAGACGGTCAAGGTGGAGGGAAAGGATAACGATCTGCTGGAGAGAATCGCGAAGGATCCGACCTTCCATCTGTCCCTTGAGGATCTGCAGAAGTCTATGGACCCGAAGAAGTACGTGGGACGCGCGCCATATCAGGTAGACAAATATCTGAACGAGGTGGTTTATCCGATTCTGAAGGAGAGAAAGGATCTGCTCGGTATGAAGGCGGAGATCAACGTCTGACATAGGGCACAAGTACCGAAGAAACAAAGACAGGATCGCCGCGTATGAGAAACGCGCGCACGGACGATCCGTACTTGAACATATTGTGATGCCCCGGCTTTGGGGCATGGAAATGTATCTGTTTGCGATGCCCTGACCTTGGGGCATGGAAATGTATCTGCTGGATTGTCTGCATATTGCCAATGCAGACGAAGAATAAGGAGGACCTAGAATGGTAAAAGCAGTTGTAGGAGCGAACTGGGGAGACGAAGGAAAAGGCAAGATCACCGATACTCTGGCCAATGAGGCGGATGTGGTCATCCGTTTTCAGGGCGGAGCCAATGCCGGTCACACAATCGTAAATGAGTATGGAAAGTTTGCGCTCCACACGATGCCGTCAGGGGTGTTTCACCAGAATATCATGAATATCATCGGAAACGGCATGGCCTTTGATATCGACAAATTTCTCAGTGAGCTCTCGGACATCACATCAAAGGGAGTGCCGACGCCGCAGCTCATGGTTTCTGATCGTGTTCAGGTTATGATGCCGTATCATGTGAAGTTTGATTCTCTGGAAGAGGCGCGGCTTGCGGGTAAATCCTTCGGATCCACCAAATCCGGAATTGCGCCTTTCTATTCGGATAAGTTTGCCAAGATCGGATGGCAGATCAATGAATTTTACCAGGATGACGACGTTCTGATGGAGAAGATCAACCGGATCGCGGATCAGAAGGATGTTCTTCTGGAGAACCTCTATCACACCGACCCGATTGACCGTAAGGGACTGCTTCAGTGGATTAAGGAGAGACGGGAGAAGGTGAAGCCTTATCTCGGAAATGTGTCCCTCTATCTGGACGGTGCGATCCGGGAAGGAAAGACCATTCTTCTCGAGGGTCAGCTCGGAACGATGAAGGATCCGGATCACGGCATTTATCCGATGGTTACCTCCTCTTCCCCGCTTGCCGGATACGGAGCGATCGGAGCGGGAATTCCTCCGTATGAGATCAAACAGATTGTCGTTGTGTCAAAGGCATATTCTTCTGCGGTCGGCGCCGGGGAATTCGTATCGGAGATCTTCGGAGACGAGGCGACAGCTCTGCGAAATCACGGCGGAGACGGCGGCGAATATGGAGCGACCACAGGACGTCCGAGACGTGTGGGCTGGTATGACTGCGTCGCCTCAAAATACGGATGCAGGCTGCAGGGCTGCACAGATGTTGCGTTTACCGTGCTGGATGATCTTGGATATCTCGATGAGATTCCGGTATGTGTTGCTTATGAACTCGACGGAAAGGAAATCACGGAATTCCCTGTGACAAAGGACCTGAAGAGATGCAAGCCGGTATACAAGGTATTCAAGGGCTGGAAATCCGATATCCGCGGAATCCGCCGCTTTGAGGACCTTCCGCAGGAAGCACAGGATTATGTGAATTTCATCGAGAGCCAGATCGGTTATCCGATCACCATGGTTTCGAATGGACCGGGAAGAGACGATATTATTTACCGCAAGAGCAGCCTGAAGAAATAAATCCGGTTTTTGCCCCGGACAGACACGGAAGGAGCTGACGGAAATGAGAAGGACCGGCAGAGGGTTACGCCTGGCAGTCGGTATCCTTGCGGCGTCCGCGGTATTTTCCCTGGCGGGCTGTTCTCTGCCGAACAGCAACGAAAACACAACCGTTTCCGTGAATGAAACGGGGACTGTCACGGAGAATATCGTGGAGGCAAAGGGAGACGAGGATTATACGGAGGATGATTTAAAGCAGTATATTGAAAATGCTGTCGCTGATTATCATTCGTCGGATGAGAAGGCTGTCCGGATGGAATCCTGCAGTGTGGACGACAGCTCGGTTACGATCAAAATGACATACGCCTCCATGGAGGATTACAGCAGCTTCAATCACGTCGGGGCATTCCTTGGAACGCTTGCGGAGGCGGAAAAGGCCGGCTATTCTATGGATCAGAACTTCCTTGACCGGAATGGAAATCCCGCGGATCCGGACGTTCTGGCATCGAGAGCAAAGGAGTGGAAGGTTGTGATCTTTTCCGAACCGGTCATGGTGAGACTTCCGGACAAGATTCTGTATGCGACGGATAATGTGTCGATCACGGGACGGCTGTCCGCGACGGTCAACACCGTATTGTCTCAGGATGAAGGTGACGAAGACGTGTCGTCAGGAAGCTCCGGTAGCGGAACGGTTTCTTCATCCGGGTCACAGGGGAGCGCGGGAGAGAAGACCTCTTCTGCGTCGAAAAGTCAGGGAGCGGTGTCTTCATCAGAACAGGACGCAGGGACGAATCTGATCACAGATACAGGAAAATCCGGAGAGAACGAGGACAGGGAAATATCCCGGTTTGTGACAGTTTCCGACCGATATGCATACATCATATATAAATAGATATTCACCGGATTAGTATAAACAGATATTATTCACCAGATCAGAACAGACGCGCATGGCGTGCTGTACTGCAAGCCGCACGGCAGGACGCAATAATTTTGTGCCCGGGAAGAGCCGGCGGACAAGAGGAAAAGGAGATGGATCAGGATGGAAAAGACAATGGACAAGATCATCGCAGTGGCAAAGAACCGCGGATTTATATACCCGGGCTCCGAAATTTACGGAGGTCTCGCTAATACATGGGATTACGGCCCGCTGGGTGTTGAGTTTAAAAATAATGTCAAGAGAGCCTGGTGGAAGAAGTTCGTTCAGGACAATAAGCTGAATGTAGGCGTAGACTGCGCAATTCTGATGAACCCGCAGACGTGGGTGGCATCCGGACATCTGGGAAGCTTCTCCGATCCGCTCATGGACTGCAAGGAGTGCCATGAGCGTTTCCGGGCGGACAAGCTGATCGAGGATTTCTGCCAGGAGAAGGGCATTGAACTGGAGAATAACAGCTGTGACGGCTGGTCCAATGAGAAAATGATGGACTTCATCAAGGAGCATGAAATTCCGTGCCCGAGCTGTGGCAAGCATAACTTCACTGATATCCGTCAGTTCAACCTGATGTTCAAAACATTCCAGGGCGTAACCGAGGACGCGAAGAATACCGTATATCTGCGTCCGGAGACCGCACAGGGCATTTTTGTGAACTTCAAGAATGTACAGAGAACCTCCCGCAAGAAAATTCCTTTCGGCATCGGTCAGATCGGAAAATCCTTCCGTAACGAGATTACGCCTGGCAATTTCACCTTCCGTACCCGTGAGTTTGAACAGATGGAGCTGGAGTTCTTCTGCGAGCCGGACACCGATCTGGAGTGGTTCGATTACTGGAGAAGCTTCTGCCATAAATGGCTCAATGATCTCGGACTGAAGGACGATGAGCTGAGACTTCGTGATCATGCCAAGGAGGAGCTCAGCTTCTACAGCAAGGCGACGACCGATATTGAGTTCCTGTTCCCGTTCGGATGGGGAGAACTCTGGGGAATCGCTGACCGGACAGACTATGACCTCAGCCGCCATCAGGAGGTTTCCGGTCAGGATCTTACCTATTTTGATGATGTGAAGAAGACCAAATACATTCCGTATGTTATTGAGCCGTCTCTGGGAGCGGACCGTGTCGTTCTGGCGTTCCTGTGCTCAGCATACGATGAAGAGGTTCTGGATGCGGAGAAGAATGATGTCCGCACAGTTATGCATTTCCATCCGGCACTTGCTCCGGTGAAGATTGCGGTTCTTCCGCTGTCCAAGAAATTAAATGACGCAGCAGAGAAGGTATTTGATAAGCTGGCAGACAAGTACAACTGCGATTACGATGACCGCGGAGCGATTGGAAAGAGATATCGCCGTCAGGATGAGATCGGAACTCCGTACTGCATCACCTACGATTTCGATTCCGAGAATGACCAGGCGGTTACCATCCGTGACCGTGACACCATGGAACAGGTTCGTGTAAAGATTGACGAGCTTGATCAGTGGTTTGCCGGAAAGTTTGACTTCTGAGAAGAGAAGCAAAAGCATAAAGGAGGAGCTGGTTCATGCAGAGAAAAAAGGTTGTAGTGGCGCTCGGCCACAGGGCGCTTGGGAAAACCTTCGCGGATCAAAAGAAGGGCGTTGAGAATGCGGTAAAATCCATTGCGGATCTGGTGCAGGCCGGAGCAGGCGTGGTAATCACCCACAGCAACGGTTCTCAGGTCGGAATGATTCATACGGCGATGAATGAATTCACAAAGGCTCACAGCGACTACGTCGGAGCTCCGATGTCTGTCTGCTCTGCCATGAGCCAGGGATATATCGGATATGATATTCAGAATTCTCTGCGCGCGGAGCTGCTGAGGAGAGGAATCTACAAGCCGGTTGCGACGATCATCACCCAGGTTACCGTGGATCCCTATGATGAGAATCTCTATGAGCCGAGTAAGGTAATCGGAAGGATTCTCACGGAGGAGGAAGCAAAGGCAGAGGAAGAAAAGGGTAATTACGTCACGAAGACGGAAGAGGGATATCGGAGGATTATCGCTTCTCCAAAGCCACAGGATATCATTGAATTGGAGACGATTCAGCTTCTGCTGGACGCCGGACAGGTTGTTATCGCAGGAGGCGGCGGCGGAATCCCGGTTCTGGAACAGGGACCGGAGCTCAAAGGAGCCAGCGCTGTTATCGAGAAGGATCTTGTCAGCGAGAAGCTTGCCGAGAAGCTCCGGGCCGATGAGCTGCTGATTCTGACCAGCGTCGAGAATGCGAAGATCGGTCACGGAACCGACCATGAACAGCCGATTGGAAGGATTTCCGTTTCCCAGGCGGAGGAGTATATCCGTGCCGGGGAATTTGAATACGGAACAATGCTGCCGAAGATTCAGGCAGCAGTTGATTTCCTGAAGAGCGGCGGAGAACGCGCGGTGATCACATCGATCGCGAAAGCCCGAGACGGTTACGAGGGCCACGCGGGAACGATCATCGTCAAAGATGATGCTGTGACGGAAGAATAACGTCCGCACGATATCTTGTGCCACAAGGTGTATAAGCTGAGAATTGCAATTCAAGGGAAGAAACAGAGCTGCTGCATAAAAACGGATGCCGCAGCTCTTCTTTCTTTCCCGGACGCAGGAGAGAGACAATGAACATTTTGAATCTGGAGCACATCAGCATTTCTTTTGTATCACGGGTCCTTCTGGATGATGTGACCGAGGGAATCAGCGACACCGACAAGATCGGAGTGATCGGGGTGAACGGGACAGGAAAATCGACGCTGCTGGCGATTGCGGCAGGCCGTCTGGAGCCGGATTCAGGAAAGGTGGTCAAGGGAAATACCGTCCGGATTTCTTATCTTCCGCAGAACCCGGTTTTCGATAACAGCAGAACACTTCTGGAGAATGTGGCGGAGGCGGTCAGCGGGAAGGCAGATCACTGGGACACAGAGGGAGAGGTGCGCGCGAGACTTATGGATTTCGGGATTCCTGATCCCGATTGCCGTCCGGAGATCCTGTCCGGGGGACAGAAGAAAAGGGCGGCGCTTGTCGCCGCGATCCTGACGCCGTGTGATCTCCTGATTCTGGACGAGCCCACAAACCATCTCGACCATGAGATGATCGAGTGGCTGCAGAATTATCTGCAGAATTTTCGCGGGGCAATTCTGATGGTTACCCATGACCGCTATTTTCTGGATCAGGTCACAAATCAGATCCTTGAGGTGGACCGGGGAAAGACTTACCGCTATCAGGCGGGATATTCCGGTTATCTGGAGCTGAAACAGGAAAGAATGAACTTTGCCGTTGCGGCGGAGCGAAAGGCGGCCGCCCTGTATCGCAAGGATCTTGCGTGGATCATGCGCGGAGCGAGAGCGAGATCGACAAAACAGAAGGCGCATATTCAGAGGTTCGAGGCGCTCAGAGACCGGGAGAAAATCGTGGAGGAGAGGCAGGTAAAGCTGAATTCCCTTCCGTCCAGGCTCGGAGGCAAGACGATTGAGCTCAAGCACGTCAGCAAAGGCTACGGACAGAAAGAGCTGATTCATGATTTTTCCTACAACTTTGGCAAGACTGACCGGATCGGCATCATCGGTCCGAACGGTTGCGGAAAATCCACGCTTCTGAAGATCATAGACGGAAAGCTCCTACCGGACTCCGGTGTGGTGGAGATCGGGCAGACCGTTAAGATCGGCTGCTTCAGCCAGGAAAATGAACAGCTTGATCCGAACGAGCGGGTGATCGATTATATTAAGGACACCGCTGAATTTATCCGGACCACGGACGGGCTGGTATCCGCGAGCGGCATGTGCGAGCAGTTTCTGTTCGACAGCGAAATGCAGTACTCTCTGATCGGCAAATTATCCGGAGGAGAGAAGCGGCGTCTCTATCTGCTGAAGGTGCTGATGGAAGCTCCGAATGTACTGATCCTTGACGAGCCGACCAATGATCTGGATATACAGACGCTGCGTATTCTCGAGGATTATCTGGATCGTTTTGCCGGCATTCTGATCGTCGTGTCGCATGACCGCTATTTTCTGGACCGCGTGGTGACCAGGATCTTTGCTTTTTCGGGGAACGGGAATCTGATCCGAAGTGAGGGCGCATATACCGAATATCTGGAGCATATGGAAACACAGGGGATTCCTTCAGGAGCTGCAAAAAACACTGCGGGTGCAGCGGAAGAGAGAAGTGGAGCGTGTGACGGAAAGGCGGACGGGAGCGCCGCTGAGGAACGATCCGGCGCAGAGCTCTATGCGGCACAGAAGGAAGAGCAGAAGAAGGCAAGAAAGCGGACCAGGCTTTCCTACCGTGATCAGCAGGAATATGATCATATTGAGGAAGAAATCGATCAGCTGGAGCAGAAGAGCCGGGAACTCGAGGAGCAGATGGCGGAGTCAGCGACGATGTATACGAAGCTCTCCGATCTGTCAAAGGAGAAGGAAGCGGTCGATGCAAAGCTGGAGGAACGGATGGAAAGATATTTCGAGCTGCAGGAGCTCGTGGACAGCTTTGGAAAATCCGATTCGTGATTCTGTCATTATGTGAGTCTGTCATTATGTGAGACTGTCATTATCTGACTTTGCCATTATTTGAGTCTCGCCTAATAGGGGTCTGTCTTTATTTGAGACATCTATATTTAGATTTGTCTTCATCTGAGACCGACTTCATTTGAGTTTGTCTGTATTTACCGGTTATAGTTATTGATGTATACTGAGAATACAGTCAACGGATCATTTTTCAGATAAAACATACAGATTGTGGGAAACAGGAGGGAATAGGCATGGCTATATTCAAGGGCGCGGGTGTTGCGATGGCGACACCGATGAAGGAGGATGGATCGATTAATTTTGACGCGATGGAGAAGATGATTGAGTATCAGATCCGGAATCATACGGATGCGATCATCGCGGTAGGAACATCCGGAGAGGCATCAACGCTGGACGATGACGAACATCTGGAGGCGATCAGGTTCTGCGTCGAAATCACGAAGGGACGGGTTCCTGTGATCGCCGGGACAGGTTCAAACAACACCGCTCACGCGATCATGATGTCGAGGGAGGCGGAGAAGCGTGGAGCGGACGGCCTTCTGCTTGTAACTCCGTATTACAATAAGGCGACGCAGGATGGCCTGATTGCGAGTTATACGGCAATTGCGGAAGCTGTCAATATTCCGTGCATCATGTACAACGTGCCATCAAGAACCGGTACGAATATTCAGCCGGAAACCGCGGCGTATATCGGGAAGCATGTGAAGAACATTGTGGCACTGAAGGATGCCTGCGGGAACATCAGTCAGACGGCGAGAACGCTGGAACTTTGCGACGGTGTTCTGGATCTGTACTCAGGCAACGACGATCAGATCGTTCCGATCATGTCACTGGGCGGTTCCGGCGTAATCTCGGTTCTGTCGAACGTAGCGCCGCAGTTCACCCATGATATGTGCCAGAAGTGTCTGGATGGAGATTTTTCGGGAGCGGCAAAGATGCAGCTTGGTTCTCTTGCGCTGATCCGTGCGCTGTTTTGTGAGGTGAATCCAATTCCGGTAAAGGCAGCCCTGAACATGATGGGCTTCGATGCCGGAAAACCGAGACTTCCGCTCACAGAGATGACAGAGGAGCATCAGGCTTCACTGAGGGCTGCGATGAAGGATTTCGGAATTCTCTGAACAGTGTGACCGGACGCGGCAGCAGAAGAAACAAAATGTGATCGGACGCGGCAGCAGAAGAAACGAAATATGATCGGACGCAGTCAGCAGAGGCAGAGCCGGATAGGGCAAACTCAGGCAGAAAAGATTCGGAAAGAAGAAGGACAGGAACAATACAGATGAAGACAAAGGTATATATTGACGGACAGAGCGGAACAACGGGACTTCAGATCTACGACAGAATCGGAGCGAGGGATGATCTTGAGCTTCTGAGAATAGATGAAGACAAGAGACATGATATGGATGAGAGAAAGAAATTCCTGAATGCGGCGGACATTGTGTTCCTGTGTCTGCCGGATGCGGGCGCTGTGGAAGCAGTTTCTCTGATTGAAAACCCGGAGGTTCGTGTGATTGATGCTTCTACAGCACATCGGGTTGCGGAAGGCTGGACATATGGGTTTCCAGAGCTCTCAAAGGAACAAAGAGAGGCGATCCGGACCAGCAGGAGAGTGGCGAATCCGGGCTGTCATGCCACAGGGCTGATCGCAGCGACGGCTCCGCTTGTAAGGATGGGAATACTGCCTGCGGACTATCCGGTCACCTGCTATTCCCTGACCGGATATTCCGGCGGGGGCAAAAAAATGATTGCGGAATATGAGGCGGAGAACCGCAGCGGGCTTTTGGATTCACCCGGGATCTATGGCCTGAATCTGCGGCATAAGCACGTGCCGGAGATGCAGAAGATGACCGGCCTTCTCTACCCACCGGTGTTCATGCCGGTGGTTGACGATTATTACAAGGGAATGGCAGGGACGATTATGCTTCAAAACCGCCTTCTTCCCGGAAAACCGTCTGCGGAGGAGATCTGCGAACGACTGCAGGAGTACTACCGGGATGAGCACTTTGTATCTGTAGTTCCGTTTGGCCAGAATGACAGCAAGCTCTACGCCAACAAGCTGGCGGGAACCAATCGCCTGGAAATTGTCGTATGCGGACACGAGGAACAGACTTCAGTGACTGCGCTTTTCGATAATCTCGGAAAGGGTGCTTCCGGAGCTGCCGTTCAGAATATGAACATCATGCTGGGGCTTGACGAAGCCACGGGACTTGAGGACTGAGAAGAAAACGTTCCGAATTGACGCAGCAGGATGAACACAGTCCGGCAGAGCAGAAATGCGCAGCACCTGAGAAGAAAACGTCACGGATCGACAAAGCGGCGGAAGCGCGCATTTATTCGCTGCGGTATTTCAGATACTGGAGGAATTTCTTCATCGCGGCGGATGCGGTGCGGCTGTCCTTGAGAGCGATGCCGATCGTCCGAAAAGCGGGCGGATCCAGCGGTTTTATGACGACATCGTATGGGATCCGTTTCAGGATCAGCCCCGGAAGGATCGCGATCCCGAGGCCTTGCTCAATCATAGCCATGATTGCATAATCGTCCCAGGTGGTGAAGCGGATCTCCGGGTGGAGATCATAGCGCTTCAGAATATCCGTGATCTCGGACTTCCCTCCCTTCTCCAGAAGCATGAAGGGTTCTTTTTCCAGCTCTTTTACCGGAAAGGCATCCAGTCCGGCGAGCGGATGTCCTTTTGGCAGCACAGCCATCAGGGGGTCTTTCGCCAGCTCCAGGGTGTCGAATTCCGGACGGGTGGGGAGGATGAGGAATCCACAGTCGACCCGGCGCTCATCGATCCATTTTTCCGTTTCCGAATAATCACCGAGGAGCATCTCATATTCAATGTTTGGATAATCTACCTGAAACTGTCGGATGATCCGGGGAAGCCACTGGGTTGCGACGCTGGAAAAGGTACCAATCCTTATCAGGCCAGTCTGTATTCCGTTCAGATCATCCACCTCCTCCTGAAGGCGGTAATATTCCCGGCAGAGACTTTGCGCAAAGGGAAGAAGCCGTGTGCCGTCGGAGGTCAGGCTCACACCGCTGCGGTCGCGCTCAAGAAGCGTGATTTTCCAGTCTTTTTCAAGATCCGAAATCATCCGGCTGATGCCGGACTGTGAATAACCGAGAGATTCCGCGGCTTTTGAAAAGCTGCCAAGCTCAACGGTTTTTACAAAAGAGAGATATTTCTGAAGATTTGCGTCAATCATATATCTGAAAACCTCATGCAGTTGTCAATAAGTATTATTTTTGATTATAGTTTGAAGCGATTCAGCGTGCAATCAATAATTTCATTTGTCGCGTTTTACGCGCGACGGACAGGAGTCTGAAAAATGGGGAATGGGAATCAGGAGGAACTGAAGAAGGCACTTCAGCTGTATGCGGTGACAGACCGGCACTGGCTGAACGGACGCCGTCTGGCGGATGATGTTGAGCGGGCGCTGAGAGGCGGCGCAACCTTTATACAGCTTCGGGAGAAGGATGACATGAAACTGGAGCACGATGCTTTCCTGAAGGAGGCGGCAGAGATCAAGGCACTCTGCAGGAGGTATAAGGTGCCTTTTGTCATTGATGATGATGTGCAGCTGGCGCTGGAAATCGGAGCGGACGGGGTGCATGTCGGACAGAGTGACATGGAAACCGGTCTGGTGCGCAGCAGACTTGGGAAGGATCGTATCATCGGTGTTTCCACGCAGACCGTGGAGGAAGCACTCCTGGCGGAGAGCCGCGGAGCGGATTACCTCGGGGTCGGCGCGGTGTTCCCGACAGACTCCAAGGCGGATGCTTCAGAAGTGAGTATGGATGCCTTGCGTGCCATTTGCAGGGCGGTTTCGATCCCGGTTGTCGCAATCGGGGGGATTAAGGAAGAAAATGTCATGGAATTGGCCGGCTCCGGAATTGTCGGAATATCGGTCATCTCCGCTATTTTTTCAAAAGAGGATGTGGAAGGTGCAGCGAGAGCGCTGAAGAACCGTACAATACGGATGCTTGGACTATCAGAGGATTAAGATGGCGGCGAAAATTTATATTCTGGATACAGGGCCTGCCTTCGAAGAGAAAAGCCAAGAGCTACTGGAGCATCTGAAGACCCTGGGGCTGAAGGCGGATATCCGGGGAGAAATAAACGGAGAGGCGCGAAAAGCGGAAAACAGAGACGGACATAAAGACAGGTACGAAGACAAGCAAAAAGGCAGGCTGGAAGACAAGCAAAAAGGCAGGCTGAACGACAAGCATAAGAAAGGCGGGCTGGAAGCCAGGCATAAGGACGAATACAGAGCTGAACGCCAGGAGGATAAAAAGGAAAAGCTCAAAGAGGAACACAAGAGGGAGAAGAATGAGCTTTATCTCAGATATGATGAGAAGGGTCTAACATTGACTGACGGGAAAATTCAGATGCGGGGAGATTTTTCGGATATGCTGCCCCGCCTTCGGTATGACAATCTTACGCATGAACTTCTGGTGAAGGCTGCGAGAATGAAGGACATGAACAGGGGGCCGGGCAGACACCCGGTGATTCTGGATGCAACCGCAGGCATGGGAGAGGATTCCCTTCTTCTTGCTGCCGCGGGATTTGAAGTGGAGATGTATGAGCAGAATCCGGTGATTGCAGCACTTCTGGCAGATTGTCTGGAGCGTGCGGGGAAAAATCCGGCGCTGACAGAGATCATATGCAGGATGCACCTGCATGAGGGAGACAGCATAGAGGCTCTGAAGAACCTGAAGGATTTTCCGGATGTCATCTATCTGGATCCGATGTTCCCGGAGAGACAGAAGAGCGCCCTGGTCAAGAAAAAGTTTCAGCTGCTCCATCAACTGGAGATGCCCTGTCAGGATGAAGAGGTACTCCTGAAGGCGGCAGTCGGTGCCCGTCCCTTTAAGGTGGTAGTGAAGAGACCCCTGAAGGGACCAAATCTGGCCGGTATGAAGCCGGGGTATTCACTGACCGGAAAGGCCATTCGATACGATTGTTTCGTTTTTCCGGAAAATGAAGTCCGTAATGCAGAGGGGTAAAATCTGAGCAGATGACAGATCAGGGAAATGAGGAGATATATCGGTGCAGAAGAGCGGACAAATACTCTATTTATTACCGCGTTCATGTTCAGAAGCTTGGATGGCTCGGCTGGACAAAAAATGGAGCTGATGCCGGTTCAACCGGGTGCGCTTACCGGATTGAGGTTTTGCAGATCCGAATGCGGATAAAGGGAAGCTCAGCTCCTGGCAGTATGGCAAATGCATATATTAAAGATCAGGTACATCTGAATGTTCCCTGTGTTATGCAGAACCCGGAACTGCCGACCGGATGTGAATCCGTGGCGCTCACGAATCTTCTGAAATACCATGGATTTTCCCTGAGCAAAACAATAATCGCAGATCATTATATGCCGTACGGAACAAATATTGCTATTAATTTTGTTGGAAACTCACATGATTCAAATGGCGCGGGAATCTATCCGCCCGGGATTGTCGTAACTGCAAATAAGTTTTTGAAAGAGAAGAAAAGCAGACTTCGCGCTTATGATATCACCGGTTCTTCCATGGATCAGCTGTACCAGTATTTAGAGAAAAGGTATCCCTGGTATCGGGAGGAACACTGCATGGTACTTAAGGGGTATAACCGTCGGAAGGGAGAGGTGGATGTAAGCGATTCCATATCCGGAAACGTTGTGAGAAATGCTGTCCGTTTTGCCTCGATCTATGACCAGGTGGGAAGGTATGCAGCAGTGATACGTTGAGATACGTTCCCGGAAGCATGAGGCGTATAAAAGTATTGCGGACAAGAAATAAAAATCGTGGAGCAATCCTCAAAACATTGAAGATCTTTGCCTGGCATCCATGACTTGATCCGAAATAAAACAGGAGAGATTCTGAAAGTCTTCATTATTATCTGGAACCGTAGCGCATAGGTTCTGCCACCTTCTTGTTAAAGAAAGCAATCAGGGGTCCCATGAAGAAAGCGGTGACCAGCGTTCCGATTCCGATCACGCCGCCCAGAAGGCCGCCGATCACAACGCAGATCAGGTCCGTCAGAATCCGGATGTATTTGAACTTCCACCCGGTGTGGCGCTCAGAAAGAGTAATGGCAACTGCGTCGTAGGTGGAAACTCCGAGATCGGCGGTAAAGTACACGGCCGAGGCAAAGCACATGATAACGACGCCCAGGATCAGTGAGATGATTCTGAGGGCCAGGTTCGGGTCGGGATTCATCTTGTTCAGAAGGAATTCCATAAATTCCGCAAAATAACCGACAAGAAAAAGGTTGATTACGGTTCCTATGCCGATTTTTCTCCGGTTCCAGAAGAAAATGACAACCAGAAGAATGGCGTTCAGAATAGCATAATAGGTGCCGAAGTCAAGCGGCACTGCCCGTCGCACGGCATTCCACGTGCCGTGCGCAAAAACCTGAAAAGGATCCACTCCCATATCTGAATAAACAAACATCCCGACGGACAGACCGGCGACACACACGCCGATTACTGCCATCAGAACCCTTCTTGGAAATTCTTTCATAACTACGGCTCCTGCCTCTGTAAATGATTCTCTTTTGAAAAATACCTTTGTTGCTGGTTCTAAGTATAGGATAGGCGAAATGAATCTGCAACAGAATAAAAAAGAAATCCCAACAATAATTGATGATCCGGCTGCTGTTCAAGGAAACCCCTCAGGCGGAATCGCGGGAGACGATGCTGGTCGAAATCTCCGTTTTCACGGTGTGCGGAACCGGATAGCCGATCTGCCGGATCAGCTGCCGGACGGCGGTCTGCCCCATGAACAGCCGGGGAATATCGATCGTGGTCAGCGCGGGCTCCACAATCTGTCCCTCGTGTATATTATCAAAACCGATGACCGGAATGTCCTCGGGAACCCTGATATGACGAGCCTGCAGCGCCTTTATCACGCCGATGGCGATCAGATCGTTATCGGCAAAATAACAGCCGGCAAGAGCTGCGTGGGTGTCAATCAGATCCAGCATATCACGCATCGCCCCTTCAATGGTGGGGGACAATTCATGAATAACGGAATTGCCGACAGACATTCCGTGCTCTCGAACAGCCCTTTTAAATCCTACATCTCTCTCAAAAAAATTTTGAATAGAATAGGAAGACTTCAGGTGGCCTGGCTGGCAGTGGTAGTTGTCAATCAGATAATTCGTCGCAAGGTAAGCTCCCTGCGCATTGTTGATCAGAATACTGCTGCAGTCGATGGTTTCAAAGTAAGAGTCCAGGAGAACCATCGGGATATTCAGATGAAGAAACTTCCGGCAGACTTCTGACGAGATTTCCGTGCCGAGCAGAATAATCCCCGAACAGCCGGAGCCGCGGAGCTCCTCCGCAATCCGCGCAAAGTCATCGGTCTGTTCATACAGCTGAAGAGTACGAAGATGGTAGCCATTATCGCGGCATCCCTGTTCGATTCCATCGGTCAGCTCCGTAAAGATCGGCGAATAATTCAGAATCGCATTATTCGCCCGGTAAATGACGCAGCAGATATCGCCATGACCGGCGGTCTTTGCAGATTGTCTGGAAAAATCATAGCCGGCAGCCTCTGCGGCACGGACAATCCGCGCTCTTGTCGCGGTGCTGACTCCCGGTTTATTGTTCAAAGCCATTGATACAGCTGCGGGGCTTACACCAAGCTGTCTGGCAAGTTCCTTTGCGGTGACGGACATCCCTCATTCTCCTGTAAATACTGTAAATGATCTGTGAAGCAAAAATTCAGAAAGGCTGGCTGTACACAAACACAAGGTGATTGCAGAAGCTGAAATTTTCATCGCATAGAAATGCAATCCAAAAACCAGTGGTTTGCAGGTACATACAGAACCATCCTCCTGATATTGTAATGCATTTCTCTGGATACTGAAAGATCTCCGGAAAATTAAGCCGATAATTTAGTAAAATTCACTTAATAATATGTGTTGATTCAGCTGATGCACGTCTATAATTTTGATTAAGAAATTGCAGTATATAGTGGAAATATTGTGTAAGGGAGGATTCCATGGAGACGATTAAAATTGGCTTTGCGCCGACGAGGCGGTCTATATTCAGTGCGCCGGACGCGGTTAAGTTCGCGAACTTAACCAGGCAGAAGCTGAAGGAACTGAACATTTCATTTACAGATATCACAGATATCAACGAGGAGGGACTTCTGTATCAGGAGAGCGACCGTATCCGGATCGCTGAAAAATTTAAAAAGGAGAAGGTTGACGGCCTTTTTCTCCCACATGCGAATTTCGGAACCGAATATGAGTGCGCCAGACTGGCAAAGGAATTAAATGTTCCGGTTTTGCTCTGGGGACCGAGAGATGAACGGCCGGAGCCGGACGGAATGCGGCTTCGTGATTCTCAGTGCGGCCTTTTCGCGACGGGGAAGGTACTGCGAAGATTCCGGGTGCCGTTTACCTATATGACAAACTGCAGGCTTGACGACCCGGAGTTCGCACGGGGGATCACTGATTTTCTGAAGGTCTGCAATGTGGTGAAGAAATTCCGAAATCTCCGGATTCTGCAGCTGGGGCCGCGCCCGTTCGATTTCTGGTCCACCATGTGCAATGAGGGAGAATTGCTTGAGAAGTTTAATATTCAGCTGGCACCGGTTCCGCTTCCGGAGCTCACCGCGGAGCTGAATCGGGTTAAGGCGGAAGAGGCAGAGAAGGTTCAGGAGGTCATCCGTTACTGTCAGGAGAATATGAACTGCCAGATCAAGCCGGAATTACTGGAGAATGTCGCTGCGCTGAAGACCGCTATGAAGAACCTTGCAGATCTGTACGGATGCAGCGCCATCGCGATTCAGTGCTGGAATGCGCTTCAAGGGGAGATCGGCATCATGCCCTGCGCGGCCAATTCCCTTCTGAATGAGGAAGGACTTCCGGTCGTCTGTGAGACCGATATTCACGGAGCGATCACACAGGTGATGGCAGAGGCTGCCACCTTAAATGAGAAGAGGGGACTCTTCGCGGACTGGACCGTGAGACATCCGGACAATGAGAACGGAGAGCTTCTTCAGCACTGCGGTCCATGGCCGATTTCTGTGGCAAAGGAAAAACCGTCGATCTGCGTTCCTGTGGCCTTTCCATATAACGGAGCCGTTTCGGCGGAGGCGAAGCATGGCAATCTGACGCTTACCAGATTTGACGGGGACAACGGAGAATACTCTCTGTTGCTCGGTCATGCCAGGGGAATCGACGGCCCGTATACAAAGGGAACCTATCTCTGGGTTGAGGTAGAGAATCTGAAGAGACTCGAGGCAAAGCTGGTCGAAGGACCATACATTCATCACTGCGTCGCCATTCACGAGGATGTAGTGCCGGTCCTTTATGAGGCATGCAAATATCTGGGGATTCAGCCGGATTTTTATGATCCCATTGAAGAAGATGTGAAAGCATATCTGAGAGGAGAATAATCGTGAAAAATCTGAAGTATCTATCCTACAAGCTGAGAGAGGACTGCGTAAACATCATCATGGCAGGCGGAGGCGGGCACATCGGGGGCGACATGTCTGTCATGGAGATTCTGACGGACCTGTATTTCCGTCAGATGAATATTTCCCCGGAAAATCCGGAGGATCCGGACCGGGACCTTTTCATCTTAAGCAAAGGACATTCCATGGAAGCTTATTATGCGGTTCTTTGTGAAAAAGGCTTTCTCAAGCTGGAGGAGGTAACCCGCGAGTTCTCCAAATTCGGATCGAAATATATCGGTCATCCGAACAACAAGCTTCCGGGAATTGAAATGAATTCCGGATCTCTCGGCCATGGTCTTCCGGTGGCGGTGGGCATGGCGCTTGCGGTGAAGATGGACAAAAAACCAAACCGTGTATATGTAGTGACCGGAGACGGAGAGCTCGCTGAGGGATCAAACTGGGAAGGCGCGATGTCCGGCGCGATGTACGGACTGGACAATCTCGTGTGGATCGTCGACCGGAACCGGCTCCAGATTTCAGGCGGCACAGAGGATGTCATGGCACTCGAGGATCTGAAGAAGAAGGTGGAATCCTTCGGCTGGAAGGTACTGACGGCAGACGGGAATGATATCGATGCGCTGGACGGGGCGTTTGAGAAAGCAAGGCAGACAAAGGGCTGTCCGACATGTATCATTGCAAATACAATAAAAGGAAAAGGCTCACCAGTCATGGAAAATAAGGCGGGGTGGCATCATCATCTGCCGACGGAGACTGAGTATGCGTCAATCATGAAAGATCTTGAAGAAAGGAAGGAGGCGCTGGCAAATGAATAAAATAGCAAATCGCAAGGTCATCTGTGACGTACTGATGGAAGAAGCAAAAACAGATAAAGACATTGTGGTGCTCTGCAGCGATTCCAGGGGCTCTGCCTCGATGACGCCTTTCTTTGAGGCTTATCCCAGTCAGTCGGTAGAAGCAGGAATTGCGGAACAGGATCTGGTGGGAATTGCGGCAGGTCTTGCGAAAATGGGGAAAAAGCCTTTTGCAGCATCTCCGGCATCCTTCCTGACGACGAGAAGCTATGAACAGTGCAAGGTAGACTGCGCCTATTCCGATACGAATGTAAAGCTGATTGGTATCTCAGGAGGTGTCAGCTACGGGGCACTTGGGATGAGCCATCATTCAGCACAGGATATAGCGGCGATGAGCGCCATCCCGAATATGCGGGTATACCTGCCAAGTGACAGGCATCAGACAGGTAAGCTGGTGAAGGCTCTTCTGCGGGACAACAAGTGTGCCTACATCCGCGTGGGACGTAACCCGGTCGAAGATGTTTACACAGCAGAGAATTGTCCCTTCACGATGGATCGTGCAACCTGGATCCGAAAAGGAAGCGATGTTGCGATCATTGCATGCGGGGAGATGGTGCGTCCGGCTGTGGACGCGGCAGAACTTCTGGAAGCAGAAGGCATTCATGCAACCGTTCTGGATATGTATTGTGTGAAGCCACTGGATAAAAAGGCAATTATTGAAGCAGCACGAAACGCAAAGGTAGTGATTTCTGTTGAAGAACACTCACCCTTCGGCGGTCTCGGTTCTATGGTGGCGCAGGTGGTCGGGGAAAACTGCCCACGGAAAACGGTTACGATGGCGCTTCCGGATGCCCCAGTGATTACAGGAACCTCCGCACAGGTTTTTGCGTATTACGGGCTTACCGGGGAGGGCATTGCAAAAACAGCGCGTGAAATGCTGAAACAATAATCGGAGTATCGGAGTGCAGGTATGGGCAGATATATTCTCGCAGTCGATCAGAGTACACAGGGTACCAAGGGACTGCTTTTTGATGAATCAGGAGAACTTTCTGCGCGTGCGGACCGGCCGCATGCGCAGATTATCAATGAAAAAGGCTGGGTAGAGCATAATCCGGAGGAAATTTTCCAAAACACCTGTGCGGTTTGCAGGGATGTTATTGAGAAGGCCGGGATTCTGCCGGAAGAAATCGCAGCCTTAGGCATTTCAAATCAGAGAGAGACAGCTCTCGCATGGAACAGGAAGACGGGAAAACCCGTCTGCAACGCGATTGTATGGCAGTGTGCACGGGCAGCAGAGATCTGCGCGCGGCATGAGAGGATGGGAGAAGCAGAACAAATCCGTCAGAAGACGGGACTGCCTCTGTCTCCGTATTTTCCCGCCGCGAAGCTTGAGTGGATCATGGAAAACGTTCCGGAGGCATACAGGCTTGCGCGGGAAGATAACCTGGCAGTGGGTACGATTGACAGCTGGCTGGTATATAATCTGACAGGAGGAGCAGAACACAAGACTGATTGCTCGAATGCCTCGAGAACACAGCTGTTTAATCTGGAAACACTGAGCTGGGATGAAGAGCTGCTGGAAATCTTCGGAATTCCGGAAAGTGCCATGCCACAGGTGGTTATGTCGGATTCAATGTTCGGCATGACCGACTTGGATGGAGCTCTGCCAAAGAAAATACCCATCCACGGGGTGCTCGGGGACAGCCATGCGGCGCTGTTCGGACAGAACTGCCGGAAGAAAGGAGAACTGAAGGCAACCTATGGGACCGGAAGCTCCGTAATGATGAATACCGGTGAAACCCGTTACCGAAGTCAGCATGGACTGGTGACTTCTCTTGCATGGGGAATCGGTGGCCAGGTCGAGTATGTGCTGGAGGGAAATCTGAATTATACCGGAGCATCGATCTCCTGGCTGAAGGATCAGATGAAAATGATTTCATCCGCATCAGAAACGGAAGCGCTTGCGTCAGCGGCAAATCCAAGGGATCGTGCTTATTTTGTACCTGCGTTTACAGGTCTTGGAGCCCCTTACTGGGACCCGGAGGCGACCGGACTTCTGACGGGTATTACGCGCACTACCGGGCGCAAAGAAGTGGTAAAGGCATGTCTGGAAAGCATTGCCTACCAGATCACCGATCTGATTGAGATAATGCGCGAAGAGACCGGAGATCCTGTGCGGACGCTCCATGTAGACGGCGGTCCGACAGGAAACCGCTATCTGATGCAGTTTCAGGCGGACCTGGCAGATACCTGCGTGCTGGTTCCCGGCCTGCAGGAATTGTCCGGCATGGGAGCCGCCTACCTGGCGGGAATCTCCTGCGGAGTCTATCCGGAGAAATCGATCTTTGATCACATCCGGACGACATCATATCAGAGAAAGATGGAAGAAAGCGAAAGAGTTCACAGATACAGGGGATGGAAGGCGGCGATCGACAAGGCGCTGAGCCATGATTTCTGACAGAATCTATGGAGATGTAATTACGAATATGATATTTCCATGTGATATCATCCGGTTTATGATTATTGTATTATTATCCGCTACAGTCCAGTCTTTTGAGCTGTATTTCAGCTGTGTCTTATCTGCATACCAGCGCATTGCGGTCCGGTCCATCCATGCTGATATAAGGTCGAGATAGAGGAGGAACTTATGAAAATCACACATATGAAGGTAAACCATCTGGTGAACCCGATCGGATACGAGCTCGATCATCCGACGGTGTCATTTGTGACCGAGGATACTTCCGGAAAGAAACAGAAGAATGCGCGCGTGCTGCTTGCAGCAGACCCGGATTTCAGGAACATTCTGTATGATAGTGGTTATCGGGAGGATCTTAGCAGCTTAGCCTATGAACTTCCGGTTTCCCTGGAACCGGAGAACCGCTATTACTGGAAGGCGTTTGTGAACGCTGACAACGGGGATTCTGCAGAAAGTGAAACTGCCTGGTTCGAAACTGTGATGAGGGGACCGTGGAAGGCAGAGTGGATCACCCCGGATGCGGATAAAAGCCTTCAGGTATGTGTTTTTCGAGATGTTGAAATTACAAAACCTCTCGCGAAAGCTCGTCTTTATCTGACGGGGCTCGGCCTCTATGAAGTATATATCAATGAGGAAAAACTGGGAGAAGAATGTCTGATGCCCGGTTTCTGTGATTATGATGCCTGGATTCCCTATCAGACGATGATCCCGGATCTCCGGCAGGGACATAACCGGATTGAAATCATGCTTGGCGACGGGTGGTATAAAGGCTGGTATGGTCTTAGAAAGAATCATGAAGTGTATGGCGACCGTCTTGCGTGCATCGCTGAGCTGAAGCTTTTTTATGAAGACGGTTCAGAAGATATCATCTGTACAGATGACAACTGGAAAGCACACAGGAGTCCTGTAATTGAAAGTGGAATCTATCCCGGTGAAGTATATGAGCCCGGGATCGATCGCAGTGAGGTGCTGAATACCAGAAAAATTGACCTTGATAAATCAAAACTCAGGCCCCGTCTCGATCCAAGGATAATCATTCAGAAAAAAATCCGTCCTGTCGCATTAATTCATACCCCCGCCGGGGAAACGGTGCTGGACATGGGACAAAATATGGTTGGATGGCTCGGCTTCCACTGTGCTGCCCCGGCGGGAACGCGGATTCGGTTCCAGTTTGGAGAGATTTTACAGGAAGGTAATTTTTATCGCGACAATCTGCGTACAGCGCTGGCTGAATTTACTTATGTATCCGATGGCACGGAGCGTACGGTACGGCAGCATTTTACATTTTATGGATTCCGTTATGTAAAAATCACAGGATGGCCGGGTGAGCCGGATCCGGATGATTTTCGCGGACTCGTGATTTATTCCGAGATGGAGGAACTCAGCCAGATCAAAACATCAAATCCTCTGGTCAACAAGCTCTTTGAAAATACAAGATGGGGTATGCGGGGAAATTTCCTGGATGTTCCCACCGATTGCCCGCAGCGGGATGAAAGATATGGATGGACTGGTGACGCGCAGATTTTCTCAGGTACAGCATGCTTCAATATGGATACCTATGCATTTTACACAAAATACGGGTATGATCTGGCCTGTGAACAGGAACGACTGAACGGGGCAGTGCCGGATGTTGTTCCTACGGCAGGCTATACCGGTACAATTTCCACTGCCTGGGGAGAAGCTGCAACCATCATTCCCTGGAATGTATATCTTCATTTCGGGGACAAAGGTATTCTGCGAAGACAATTTTCAAGTATGCGCGGGTGGGTCGATTACATGAAGAGTCAGGATGACGCCGACGGCGCCCGACGGCTCTGGCAGAGCGGTTTTCATTATGGAGACTGGCTTGCACTGGACGGAAATGTCGAAGGCGGAGTCTTTGGAGGAACGGATCCGTTTCTGATCTCCTCTGCGTATTATTACTACTCGACAAGAATTGTTGCGAAAACAGCCGAAATCCTGGGATATGAGGAGGACGCAGGGAAGTATTCGACATTGGCCAATGAAATCCGGGACGCTTTCATCCGGGAATATTTTTCACCGACAGGACGGCTCTGCGTGGATACAATGACGGCATATGTAGTTGTCCTCTATATGGGACTGACGCCGGAACATGCGGTTGATAAAGTGCGTGCGGGGCTTCTGAATAAACTTGCCCGCAATCGTTATCATCTGGAAACCGGTTTTGTCGGGACACCATATCTCATGCGTGTGCTGTCAGAAAATGGCATGAATAATTATGCGTATCACCTGCTTTTGGAAGAGGGATTTCCCGGATGGCTGTATGAGGTTCTGATGGGGGCTACCACGATCTGGGAGCGTTGGAATTCCGTGCTGCCGGATGGCAGGATCAGCGGAACGGAAATGAATTCCCTGAATCATTATTCCTATGGCTCAGTGGTGGAGTGGATGTTCCGGAATATGATCGGTATCAATCCGGATGAAAAATACGCTGGTTATAGAAGGTTCAAGCTTGCTCCGAAGCCGGATTATTCGATACCGCAGGCAGAAGGATCTTTGCGTTCCGCCTCGGGGCTCATCCGCAGTGGGTACCAGTTGCGGCAGGGGAAACTTACCATTGAGGCAGAGGTTCCGTTTAATACAGAGGCAGAAATACATCTTCCGGATGCTTGTGTTGATGAGATTCAGAATATTGCTTCAGACATGGATGGTATTATCGGCATCAGACAGGAGGATAGTGATGTGGTGCTTATCGTTCTCGCCGGAACGTATTCGTTTACTTATCGGCCGACAAAACCATATCGTAAGATCTACAGTCTGGATTCACTGATGAGTGATTTGAATGAGAATCCGAAGACAAAGGCGATTCTCGATGAGTACTTCTATTCAGAATATAAGGCAATTCCGTTTGAAAAAGAACTTTTTACGTTACGTCAGATGCTGAACGGGCCTTTCACCTACCTGCCCTATGATAAGCAGGAGAAAATAGACCGGTTACTGCGTGAGGTGGAATAGACGGAAAATAGAATGATCTGAAGCACAGAACGACCTGTTTCATGGACGGGTCGTTCTGCAGCTTCGGATGGTGTTCATATATTCAGTTGTTCTGCAGTTCCCTGTGAGCTTCCCTCTCCCTTAACTTTTTCATGACGCTCGGATATCTTCTTCCGTCCGTGTGCGGGAGGGCGGAAGCCGCCTGCATCATCTCCACAAAATTATCGACCGCGCCGAACTGCACGTATGACATGAGATCCAGAATGCGATCGATATCCGTCAGAAGATCCTTGTTCAGGAGAAGCTTTGATGCGCCTTTGAGCGAGGTATTGCCGACAGGGCAGATGCGGTCGCGCTCAACGTCGGGATACATGCCGATGTTAATCGCGGATTCCTTGTGTATATGTGCACCGAAGGCACCTGCCATATAGAACGTATCGATGTCTTCAAGGCGGATGCCGGAAGCGTGCAGCATGTACTCGATCATCGTAGCGGCAGCGGCCTTTGTGTTGATAAACTCCCGGATATCGCTCTGATAGAAATAAAGACCGGAGGAATAGCAGACAGCAGCTTCCTCCATTCCGGTGTCCGGGTTCTTTTGGATAGAGATGAGGCTACTCTTCTCGGGCTGCAGCACGCCCTGCAGGTTGATCCAGCCGTTTAGAAACAGCTCGGAGAGAAGATCGACGATGCCGGAGCCGCAGATACCGGCGGGGACTTTATCATCGATGGTTTTCAGGTGAAATTCGCCGTTCGCAAGCGACACGCTTTCCACGGCTCCCGGCGCGGCGCGCATACCGGTGTGAACAACGCCACCCTCCAGAGCGGGACCCGCGGCGCCGGCCCCACAGAGCAGAAAACTGCGGTTTCCGACGGCGAGCTCTCCGTTTGTTCCGACATCGAAGAACAGGGAGATTTTGTCTTCCTCATATATGCCGGTCGCAAGGATGCCACTGATGATATCTCCGCCGAGATAATTGGCCTTGCCTGGCACACAGTACACATAGCCGGCGATTGGAAGATCCAGATCCGTTCCGCGGAGAAATCCCGGCGCATCGGAGCGGACGGCATAGGGGGTCTGAAAGATACAGAAGGGGTCGAGGCCAATGAGAAAATGAATCATTGTCATATTGCCGGATACCACCATCGCGAGATACTCTGACGGCGCGATCCCGGTTTTGTCGCAAAGCGAGGACAGGAGATCGGTCAGAGTTCTTATCGTCGCTCTGCGGATCTCGTCGAGATGCGCGGGGTTGTCCTTTGCGTAAAAAATACGGGTGAGGATATCCTCGCCGAAGGCGATCTGCCGGTTGTATGCGCTGGCCTCTTCAATGGTTTCGCCGGATTTACAGTTCAGCACGCGCATGTAAACGGAGGTACTTCCGAGATCGACCGCGAGTCCGTAATGGCTCTTCTCCGTGTCTCCGGCCTCCAGATACAGAATCTCCCACAGTGCTCCGTTCCAACCGAGAGAAGCCGTGACCTTCCAGCCTGCATTCTCACACAGAGGGTATAGCTGACGGAGAGCAGCGGCAGAGAATGATGCGGAAATGCCCTTTTCCTTCAGAGCATCTAGGATGCGCGCCTGGGAGGAACGGCAGTCTTCCTCAGAGGGCGGATTCATTTTCAGAAAAATCTTTCGGCTCAGACCAGATATCGGTTTCATAGATAATATCCTTTCGTTTGCTGCAGGCGGAAATCCGCTGCTTTTCGGCTGTGGGCAGTTGCTATCGTCTCCTTTAACCATAGGAGTAAGTTTGAGCTATTCTGACTGCTCCCACGGGCAAGCCCGTGGGGTTCTGGCTGCCAAGTTTAGCTTGTAATCGTATACCATTTTCAGGCTTTGGAGTTACAAGTGTAAATCTGTTTGAATCAGGACTTTCATTACCAAGCAGTCCAACGACCACATTAGCGGTAAATTTCTGCTTTTCAGCAAGGAAGTACAGTCAATCGCCCTGATATTGAATTGTTAAGCTACTTTAATTCCGCTATTCAGTATCTTGATTTTATTAGCCTTAATCCATGCGATTAGGGCTTTTTCTTTGTTGTATTGAGCCTTAAATTCTGTAATACATTTTTCTTTATCTATGTTCTGTGTTCTATAATCGTAACAGTAAAGCAGATATGATGAATACCAGTCTCTTTGTACTTCAGTACCATCACGAAGTTTATACAGCCTGTCAGACAATTTCTTTTTGATGTAATCATCAGCCGTATGGTCGTACTGGCTTGCCCTGTAATTGTTCGGAACTTCTATATATGTACCACCCGTGACCTTAAACTTCTTTTCTACTGTAGTCTGAAATCCAGAGGGGCAGCGGTTCTTTATGGATTTACCGAAACGCTTTTTCTTATTGAACTTTCCTTTGTTATTAATGGTAGTTTCTTTAGTTCGTTTCATCAGCTTGCCTGCATTTTTAGGCTCTGTCACAAATATGTCTCCGAGACTTCGCAAATGGTTAGAATCCTCATTTATTGCGAGCTGCCTGTTTACTGCATTGATACGGCACAATTCAGCATGTTTAGATCTCAGCTTCTTATAATGATTTGAATATTTCCAGGTCTTACGACCTTTCTTAATAGTGCCATCATCATTATAATTCTGTGGATTCGTTGCCCGCCTTGACCTGTCCATGGCGCGGTAAAGGAGCCGTTCCTTTCTTTCGGATGTCTGGATACTGTTACCACGCTCCGAAAGATTTTTTAAGCCAACCTCGGTATCTGATGTATATGCAACCGTCTGCGTTCCGATATCAGCGCCTATCGTACCCTTGCCGTATATGTGACGGGGATTGCCGTACTTGTCATATTTAGGCATCGCTTTTCCTTCGATGGTTAGATGTAGATATAGTCTGTATTTACCTCTTATCAGCTTAGGCACGAGAGTAGCATAGCATGGTCTGTATGTATCTATGCAGCAGTCATCTTCGATAAGTGTATTAACAGCTTTATTATCTATGTTCTCTGGTTCGGCAAGATAAGATAAAACGGCATCTACTTCATCCTGTTGAAATCTGTCATTTACCTGTATTCCAAACATAGTTTTACCAAGCCTGAATTGCAGTTTATTATCCTTAACGGACATTGAGATGCCACGGTTTATCTGTTTGGCCCTGATGCAGGGTAAATCTCCATATTTTGAAAAATGTATTGTTTTGCCATTATCATAGAGGCATTTTTCGATACCACGCCATACATCCTCAGCTTTGGTGAGGGCGAATATGGCATCTATACCGTATTTCTTGCCTATCGGAATCATGGACTTTCTGCAAAAATCCCATGTGACGTTATATGCAGACTGCATTTCATTAAGCTGTTTTGCCAAGACCTTACGTTTATCTTTGTCTTGAGTATTACCATACAATTTAAGCAGTTTACGATATCTTTTCGTACGCAAGAGCTGGTCATAATTCTTTCTCATAAGCCCGACAAGTTCATTGCCTGCTTTTCGTATCTTATCGGAAAAAGTAACTACCTTCACGACATCAGAATAAGACATATCGGTTTCGACAACCAAGATATGTCTGTCAGAAAGTTTATGAAATTGCTTCAAGGTTTTCTTGTATTCTTCATCAGTCATGATTTTTCTGTTCCTCGATATATTTTTTAACTGTAGCTTCGCTTATATGTCCTACCGTTGATACAAAATATCCCCTTGACCATAATACTCCACAACGGGAGTAAAACTGTTTCAGCTGCGGGAAAACCTTAAACATTTCAATAGCGCTGATACTTTTAAGCGTCCTTACTATATCACAGGGAGCAACTGTCTGCGGACAATCCACGAATATATGTATATGGTCTGGCATCACTTCCAATGCTTTGATTTCATATCTGTATTGATTGCAGATGTCAGCAAGGATGTTTTTTAGTTTATCGTCAGCGCCTTTCTGCAAGACAGAAAATCTGAACTTAGGGCACCAGATGATATGATACTGCGTCAGATATTTACAATTCGAAGCACTATGATATTGTTCCTCGCTCATTGTCTTTTTCTCCTAATTGATATTTTTCCTGAATCCCTCTGCGCATCAGGTCAAGAAATGTAATGGTTTCACCTTCCTCGACAGAATAGATGCGTGCAAGGTTCTCAAGCTGGGTCTTCCATTCAGACGGGATAGAAATATTGATTTGTACGTTATTACTTTTAGAGCGTGCCATTATTTATAATTCCTCCATGCTTTCAAAAGTTCATTTGTTGTAAAATCAGGCTCTAAGCCTTTTGATTTCAGCAGATTTTTTACAAACTTTGCATCGAATTTATCATCAGGAGCCATAGTGCCTTTTGCCATTTCAAAGGCATAATCATCCATCAGTTTTACGAATGATTTATTTTGTTTCATCCAATTATTTATATGCTTCTTTTTGGCAAGACGCTCATTATCTTTACTCTTATCTCTGTTCTTGTAAGAGTATCCAGCATATGCTTTTGAGGCTGTCTTATACCCATATCCTTGAGCGTCATCAAGCACTTCGCCCGTATTGGCGTCCACAATACAAAATCTTGTTTCTGTTGTATCATAAGCAGGATGATTTTCCCACGGCTCGTTATTATTTATGACTTCATCATGATGCGTTGTTCTTGTAAAGGGCATTGCTTTATATGATTCACGCATATTTATATCCTCATAAGCTGAAACTATTATTGATTTATACATAGATTATATATTCGATCTATGTATGCGTCAAGTAGTAGAAATGTAGTTTTACACAGAAAAGTGGCTTTCATCCCACAGGCAAGCCTGTGGGTTTTACGCCGCAATTTATAACGGGGAATCAAAAGATATTTGCGTAACGAGAAAACAAAAAATTTACATAACGAGAGATCAAAAAAGCTTTACATGACGTGGAAGAATATGCTATGATAGGCAGGTTAATTTAAGAATACGGTTTAATTGGAAACGCACACTCTCTTCAGTGATAACGAACAACACGTCATATATCGGAAGGAGTGTCTTTTTTATGCCCGAAAACAAGTTCGAAAATTTCATTTTTACTGTGATCATGGCTTTTATTATGGTCTACGCGATGATCTGCTACAACATTTCTCTGAATATCGGCGGGATGAGAGACGCCGTGTTCGGAATGGCCTTCGGGGAGCTCAGGATTATGTGGCCGGTGGCAATTGTGCTGGAAATGTTTGTGATGGAAAAACCTGTGATGTATCTGACAGGCAGAGTCATCTCGGATAATATGCCGCCCTTTTTCATTCTGCTGATCCGCTGCTCTCTGACCGTGTGCCTCATGTGCCCGGCGATGAGCCTGGTCGCGACGATTTTATTCAAAGATTTTCATGAGGCCGGATTCATCGGTGTATGGCTGCAGACAGCCGCAATGAACTTCCCCATGGCGCTCGCGTGGCAGATCTTTTTCGGCGGTCCGTTGGGAAGACTTATATTCCGCAAATTGTTCCGGAAGAAATCCTGAAAAACGGTAAAAACGGAACATGCCGCGAGGCAGTTCATTATCATTTTCCGGAAATACACCGGCTGTACACCAGGACAGTATCAGATCCGTTTCCGGGAGATGGAAATGAATGACAATTTCTGACAGCAATCGTATAGCCTGAATATAAAATGACAGGAAGCCCGGGTGGTAATGCCCGGGCTTCCTGTCGTTCTTAGGAAGGAGAAAACTGATCTTTTCGATCAGAAATATGAAAAAGAAACGTCTGTGCTGGTCGTTTCTACATTTTTGATACTACTCTGAATTTGTGATAAAGATTTGCTCAGTCTATGAACATTCTGTGGCCCCGAAAGAAGCATCCCGTCTGCCGGGGAGGCGCAGACGAAAGAAGACTGGTCAGAGAGAGACCCTTTCATTCCGTCAATTCCCGTATTGTTTACATGTGCTGACTTTAAAAATACACATTCTGCCTTTATAATGTAGCTGTGCAGGAAGTGAAGCCGGAGAGAGGAGTTTTTTCCGGTTCTCCGGCATTAATAAAAACGGGGAGGGAAAATGCATGGAAAAACTGAGACAGGCAGACCGTGACATCCTGCTCTGGATTCAGAACAATTTCAGAAACAGATATGCAACGGTTTTCTGGAAGATTATGACCGCACTGGGCAACCTCGGAATATTCTGGTTCGCGGTCTGTGCGGTCATGTGGTTTATGCCGCAGTACAAAAGGACAGCTGAGACAGCACTGGCATCTCTTGCGGCCTCTGCCGTCATAATCAGCCTGGTTTTGAAGCCGATCTTTCACAGGGTTCGTCCGTATGACACGCATGAGGTCCTGATTCCGCTGATCCCTCATCCGAAGGATCTTTCATTTCCATCCGGCCATACCGCTGCCTCCTTTTCGTGCGCAGTCGTATTTATGCTGCGAGTTCCGGCACCCGCAGGAATCCTCTTCCTTGTGATTGCCGCGCTCATCGCGTTCTCCAGAATCTATCTTGGCGTACATTACCCGACCGATGTCGCCGCGGGCGCCGGAGTCGGTATTCTCTGCGCGGTATGCTGTGCGTGGCTGATACCCGCATAAGTAAGATATGCCGATGCACGGATCATTACCACTATACGGATCATTACCATTATACGGATCATTACCACTATACGGATCATTACTGCTATATGGATGATTATCGCTATATGGATCAATGCCACAATGGAGGAGTTTCCGGCACGCACCGGACTGGGATTCGAGGAACTGATGCGCCAGGAGGTATCCCGTCCGGAGAATCCGGAATTCCGCCTTTTTTGGGGGCGGAAATCAGATCAGCTCCGGACATGAGCGGAAGTTTTCCGGCGGCTGAACAGCATGCCGCCCAGCAGGCACAGCAGGACGCCGACAATGATGAAGGCGGATCCGGCGGCGAAGGAAAGACCGACGGTTTCGTGGAAGAAGATCACACCCATGATGGTGGAGGTCAGGGGCTGAATCGGGTAGAGTGCCGAGCAGTTGCTTGCCGGAAGGACAGCGAGTCCCTGATTCCACAGAATATAAGCAATACCGGTGCACAGGATACCGAGATATAATAAGCCCGCAATCACACCTCCGTTGATGTGAATCGTCGAATGAGTCACAGCGTGTTCGATCAGTGCGAAGATGAATTCACAAACTGCCGCCACTCCAATGGCATTTCTGGTGATGACGAGCGGATTGTATTTCGCAAGACCCTGACGGGTAAGAACGGAGACGAGAGACCACAGAAGAACAGAGGCAATCGACATCAGTATGCCCGGGAGATTGATGTTTCCGCCGGTTCCCAGGATCAGATAAACGCCGAATACCGCCAGAAGGATTCCGATGATCTTGCTTCCGGTGAGCTTCTCATGAAGAATCGGTACTGCCATAAGAGATATGGTAACCGGGCACATAGAATTGATCAGCGAAGCCATTGATGAGCCTGCGTACTTGGTGCCCATCAGCTGGATGCCGACGCCGATTGCATAGCCGAACACGCCCATCAGAATGACGTATTTCCACCCTTGCCCGTCAATCCTGGTACTTCGTCCCTGTTCATCCGTCTCGTCGGCATTCCATTTCCGGCTTCCGGTCTTCACGATGATACTCAGGGCAGCAAAGGCAATCGTAAAACGGCAGAACATGACGGCAAAGGTCGGCATATATCGCAGGACGACCGAACTAACCACGTAAAGGCTCCCCCACAATACAAACACAAAGATAAGACCCAGATAGGCAACAGTATTTTTTTTCACAATAATTCCTCCTCATGATTTCACAGGCCTTTATCTTAACACACGGAGAACAGAACGGCGCATCTTTCTTCGTATTTTCTTTTTCTTCCTTTGATATGTGGCGTTTTCATGTGGCTTTGAAATGAATATATTTCTTTTCATAGGTGGTTTTGGGATTAAAGAAAGCGGCGAATCGAACCCCGGATGTGTTGTCGAAGAGGAACCGGATGTGCCTGTGCTAAGCGGAAATGGCATGGCGCGTAGATGCAGGTGGATGAGATGCTGGTGGATGGAAATACCAGTGGATGGAAATACTAATGGATGGTAATTGATGGAGATATGGAGAGACAGATATGAAGCTAGCGATAATCGGAACCGGAAAAATAGTACAGGAAGCTCTTTATGCAATAGATTCTTTGCGCGGCATTGATACCCGGGCCATCTTCGGAAGGCCGCACAGCCGGGAGAAGGCGCGAAGTCTAGCGGATCAATACAGGATACCGGAGGTGTATACCGATTACGAAATGCTCCTGGAACAGTCAGACGCGGATACGGTATACATCGGTCTGATCAACAGCGTACACTATGCTTACGCGAAGGAGGCATTGCTTCACGGGAAAAACGTGATTCTGGAGAAACCGTTTGTCCTTGAGAGCAGTCAGGCGGAGGAACTGCGCGATCTGGCCAGGGAGAAAAATCGAATCATTCTGGAGGCTGTCACTGTGCTGCACAGCGCTGTCTTCCGGAAAATGCGGGAATGTCTTCCCGGTATTGGAGCCCCAAAGCTTGTCCTCTGTAATTATTCTCAGTATTCCCGCAGCTATGATGCGTATCTGAACGGTGTGATTGCTCCCGTGTTTGACCCGGCGCAGTACGGCGGGGCAGTGAACGATCTCGGGGTATATACGATTCACTACTGTGTCGGCCTGTTCGGAATGCCGGAGGATGCGGAGTATTTCCCAAACAGGGGCTATAACGGGGTGGACACTTCCGGAGTTCTTGTCCTGACGTATCCCGGTTTCATCTGTGTATGCGCGTCCGCAAAAGACTCGGACAGCCCGGGTTTCATCAGTGTCCAGGGAGAAAAGGGATGGATGCGTGCAGACGGGAAGCCGAACGTACCGGAAAAGCTGACGATTCAGACGCTTGATCTGGGAAATCCGTCGGTCAGTACAGATGCGGCGGGCGCGACTGTGCGGAAATCCATTGTAAAGGATTATTTACCGCCTGCAGTCCGGCACCGTATGACGCAGGAATTTGCGGACTTCGCGGAGATTATTGACGGGAAGGAGAATGCGGTAGCGGACGAACTGATGGAGGAAACCATTCAGGTGGTGAAGGTCCTTGAGATGGCAGGCATGCAGGATCACATGCGTTCATGATCCAGAATGCCGCATGTCCCTTGCCAGGATTAATACAAATAGGGGAATTTGTTTATGAAAAGATTCACAATTTTTCTAACCGCCGCCATAAGTATTTCACTGTTATCCGCTTGCGGAGATCGTCAAACATACGAAAGCCATACATCTGAACCGATGAAAGAGCAGCCAACAGCCACGCCTGAACCTATTGAAGAAATACCAACGGTCACACCCGAACCTTCTGAAGAGACACCAACGGTCACACCCGAACCTACTGAAGAAACACCGACAGTCACACCTGAGCCTACTGAAGATTCACAGACAGATGAAATATGGTGGCGTTCTATCACAATCACGACAACCGCACCAGCTCCAGAAGACACAAATCCATACGGCTACAACATGAGTCAGTATTCTGATGGAGAAGATTTATACGATGATAATGAGGATGATTTTGAGGACGAAGAAGAAGCAGAAGATTATTATGATGACTATGGAGAATAATATAATAATTTTTACGATATTTATATCCTCGCTGACTGGTATGACCTTGATGGAACAGAACTGAAGGAAGCAGTAAAGGAAACCTTTGAGCAGAGAAGCACAGGGTTTGATGACGTAAGCGGTAAACAGCCAGTACCTTATTAAAAAATACAGCTGCCATTTCTGGCAGCTGCAAGTTATCGTATGCCGAGAAGAATATCAGCCAAGGTGAAAGAGCAGAGAAGAATGCAAATGAAAAATATAAATAAATCCCAATTATGATTGGATATTGGGAGAAAGGAGGATATAATTGGGAGTAGAGATTTTCTCCCAACGGCAGAGAATATCTCCCAAAATAATGAATAAAATGGGCGATAAATATTCGCTTTGGGAGAAAGGAGAACTCATCATTGCGAAAATTTGATTATTCTTATGTTGTGGATCATATTGTTCCGCACTCTCATGCACGAGAAAAGGACAGGACAGGTCAACCTGATGACGAAGGACAACTGGCTCGGAACTGACGCCGGAGTGGTGGATCGGATAGCATACTAACCAAAGGTCGGATGCTATTTTTGAGAAAAACTGTATATTTATGATGGTGGAGAAGATGCCATCTGCAACAGGTGAATTCCTGCGGCAGGTGGCATTTTTTATCTCTTATAATGGGTGCTTGCCGGGATGCAGGAAACTCTCTTTCATGAGTTTGAGCAGACGGATGAATTCGTCACCTGGGCTGAATATCTGTTTTCGTCTTCGCACGCTCAGAAACACATCCGGAGACTTTACAGGAAAAAACAGAATGCAGTGAAGGATTACCTTCACAAAGTGACCAGATGGATTGCAGAATACTGCAGAAAAGAAGATATCCGCTGTGTGGTTGTGGGAGACATCCGAAATATCCGTAAAGAGAAAGATATGGGGCATAAGACCAACCAGAAGTTTCACGGACTGCCATATAACAGGCTGTATATCATGCTGGAATATAAGCTGAAACTGTATGGGATCCAATTGATAAAACAAGAGGAAAGCTATACCAGCCAGTGCAGTCCATTATCACCGGGAGTATCAAAAAGATATGCAGAAGCATCAAACCGAAAAGAACGGGGCGTGTATATAACTGACGGAGTAAGATACAATGCAGATGCAGTAGGCGCATTTAATATCCTGCGGAAATATCTTTCCGTATTCGGAAAGCAAAAAGAACTGTCCGTAACCGGACTGAAAAATCCAAAAATAATAAAAGTAGCTGCATAGCCGAAAGGCAAGCAGTATTGGTGTCATGGATGCACCCTGAAAAAAGGCGGTATCCCGCCAGATTTCAGATGCTCTGGTAACTTAGTTGCCGAGTAGTTCACGGCATTGTTAATATGTTTACCGATGGTTTTTACATCACGGTCAAAAAGCTCCGCCATTTGATTTCGTGTAAGCCACGTTTGAAAATCCCGTACAGATGCCCTGCGGGGAAGCCTTTTGAACAGGGAGAGAAAATAGCGGGCTGGAGAGCCTGCGAAGTGGAAGGCGGCGCTTATGTAAACGGAAGGGACGTTATTCTGTGTGACGGAAGCAGCGCAGTATTCCGATATATTTCCCTGGACCGGACGCCGCAGGAAGTTATCACTGACTGCAGTGGGGACGGAAAACTTACGGTTTTGGCAGATGGAAAAGCAATTGCGGAAGCAGAGCCGGAAACCTATGAAATCAAAGTAACCTGTAAAGGAGATGTGGTACTGCATTCCGTGACCATTCAGTAAAGGAAATGCAAACCTATTTTTACAATAAATAACTCAAAACTATAATACGAAAAGAAAAATATATGCTATCTTTATCCCAAAGAGAAAGATTGGCAGGAGGATGAAACATGGAAACAGCAAAAATAAAAGAATTGGTCTCCAGAATGACTCTGGAGGAGAAAGCATCTTTGTGTTCCGGGCTTGATTTCTGGCATACAAAAGGAGTGGAACGTCTCGGAATCCCTTCGGAAATGGTCTCAGACGGACCTCACGGACTCCGCAAGCAGGACGATAAAGCAGACCATTTGGGAATCAACGACAGCATTCAGGCTGTTTGCTTTCCAGCGGGATGTGCAACCGCATCCAGCTTTAACCGTGAGCTGGTGACAAAACTTGGAGAAACACTGGGGGAAGAGTGTCAGGCAGAAAATGTAAGCACAATCTTAGGCCCGGCTATGAACATTAAGCGTTCCCCGCTGTGCGGACGTAATTTTGAATACTATTCAGAGGACCCGCTTGTGTCAACGGAAATGGCAGGTGCGTTTGTCCACGGCGTCCAGAGCAAACATATCGGAACAAGTCCGAAGCATTTTATGGCAAATAACCAGGAATATCACCGCTTAACAAGCTCTTCAGAAATGGATGAACGCACCATGCGTGAAATTTACCTTGCTTCTTTTGAAGGAATGGTAAAGAAGGAAAAGCCGTGGACCATTATGAACGCATACAACAAGCTGAACGGCACATACCTTTGTGAAAATAAAGAAATGCTCACAGATGTGCTCCGCAAGGAATGGGGATTTGACGGCTATGTAATGACAGACTGGGGTGCGATGAATGACCGTGTGGAAGCTCTGAAAGCAGGCTGCAATCTGGAAATGCCGTCCTGTGAAGGCGCTACGGATGTGGAAATTGTTGCCGCAGTACAGGACGGAACACTGGATGAATCTGTACTGGACAAGTCCTGTGAAGAATATTTGAATGTTATTTTCAAATATGAGGAAAACAGAGACAAAAACGCGGTATTTCAGCATGAAAAAGACCATGAGACAGCCCGGGAAATCGAAGAGGAGTGTATTGTGCTTCTGAAAAATGAGGATGCGCTTCTCCCGTTGTCCGCAGACAAAAAGGTGGCTTTTATCGGCAAATACGCCGAGGAACCACGCTATCAGGGCGGCGGAAGTTCCCACATCAACAGCTTTAAAACAGAATCTGCAATGGACGCCGTAGAATTTCTCGCAACTGTAAAAAAGGAAAACATCACATTTGCCAAAGGCTTTGATGATGTTGAGGATAAAGTGGATGAAGCATTGGCTGCAAAAGCCGTAGAGGCTGCTGCTAATGCGGATGTGGCGGTAATCTTTGCCGGACTGCCGGACAGCTTTGAATCCGAAGGGTATGACCGGAAGCATCTTGGGATGCCGAACTGCCAGAACGCACTGATTGAAGCGGTGGCGGAAGCACAGCCGAACACCATAGTTGTGCTTCACAACGGCGCTCCGATAGAAATGCCGTGGCTCGGAAAAGTAAAAGCCGTGCTGGAAGCCTACCTGGGCGGACAGGCTGTGGGCGGCGCAGTGGTCAATGTGCTTTACGGAAATGCAAATCCAAGCGGACGATTGGCGGAAACATTCCCACTTCGGATACAGGATACGCCGTGCTATTTGAATTACGGCGGAGAACATGACAAATCGGTTTATTCAGAGGGCGTATTTGTGGGATACCGCTATTACACATCCAAAGAAATGGAAGTCCTGTTCCCGTTCGGATACGGATTGTCTTATACGACCTTTTCTTACGGCAATCTTACGGTGGACAAAAAGGAGTTTAAGGAAAGTGAAAAACTGCTGGTATCCGTAGACGTAACAAATACAGGCGCATGTACAGGAAAGGAAGTCGTACAGCTTTACGTAGCGCCGAAGGGCGGAACAATCATCCGCCCGGTACGGGAGTTAAAAGCATTTGAAAAAACAGAACTTGCACCGGGTGAGACAAAAACCGTCACCTTTGAACTTGACAGCAGAGCCTATGCATACTGGAATACGGAAATCCATGACTGGCATGTGGAGACCGGAGCCTATGAAATCCAGATTTGCCGGAATGCACAGGAAGTGCTTCTGTCAGAGGAAGTACAGGTAGAATCAGAAACCGTCCTGCCGAAAGTGTATACCCTCAATTCCACAATGGGAGAAATCATGGCAGACCCGAAAGGAAAAGCCATATTGGAACAGGCAATGGGTGAAATGGAAGGAATGGACGGCGAGAGTACAGAGGAACAGATGCAGGATGATTCCGGAGTGATCAATGACGAGATGATGGCGGCAATGATGGAAGCCATGCCGCTCAGACAGATGCTGAGTTTTGTACCGGGAGTGACAAAGGAAGCACTGAACCAGCTTGTTGCAGCGCTAAACGCAGCAGAATAAACATACAGATCTACAAAAAAATACCGGGACAGGGGATTCAAGTTTCCTCTGTCCCGGAGTTTTTTTGAAAAATTGTGTTACAAAATTATAATAATAAACTTATATTTATAATACGGAATACTCTTCAACTGTTAGAATATTTAAAAAATGAACAAGCTGCATTAGGGAGGTCCGTATGAAAAAAATATCTTTAAACCAGAATTGGCAGTTTGCCAAAGGAACCATAACAATGATGGAGTTAATGATGGGAGACGCAGGAAATATAGAAAATATTGATTTGCCCCATGATGCCATGATTTATCAGGAAAGAACTCCGGCAACTGCGAATGCACATCAGACAGGATTTTATCCGGGCGGTGAATATACTTACATGAAAAAGTGGGAGATTCCGGAAGCGTGGAGGGGATGTACAGTTGTTTTGGAATTTGAAGGTGTTGCAGATACCTGCCGTATTTATATGAACGGGGATCTTGTAACAGAGCATGTGAATCCATATACAGGTATTTTTGCAGACGTCAGCGGTTATCTGAAGTATGGCCAGGAAAATGAACTGAAAGTAGAAGTATGCAGTATAGAGCAGTCCAGCCGCTGGTATAGTGGTGCGGGGTTATACCGTTCTGTGTATGCATGGGTGGGAAAGACTGTGCATATTCCTGCCCAGGGGGTGCGTGTTACAACAAGAGAAGCTGACTGTGAGGCGGCAGTCGTGGAAGTAGAGGTTCCAATCTGTAATCGGGGAATGGTTTCCGAAACGGTACAGGTGGAAATTACATTGACCGGACCGAATGGGGCAGAAGCAGCCGCAGAGCACATACCGGTAACTGTTTTTGGAGAAAGCACGCAGATGTGCTGTCAGTGTTTGCTTGTAGAGCATCCTGCATTGTGGAGTGATGAAACACCAAATCTATACTCCTGCCGGATTACAATTTCTGAGGATGAAAATCCGATAGACAGTGTAAATATTTCAACAGGAATCCGTACACTTCGGCTGAATGCAAAACATGGTCTGTTGGTGAACGGTAAACCAACGAAACTGAGGGGGACTTGTATTCACCATGATAATGGGATTATCGGAGCAGCAACATTTCCAGATGCGGAGTATCGGCGTTGCCGCCAGATGAAGGAAGCCGGATTTAACGCTCTTCGAAGTGCACATCATCCGATGAGTAAGGCAATGCTGGATGCCTGTGATAAGCTGGGCGTGTTGGTGATGGATGAACTGAGTGATATGTGGACTCGGACAAAGAATCCCCATGACTATGCAAATTATTTTCCGACACATTGGAAGCAGGATGTGTGGGACATGGTGGAAAAAGACTATAATCATCCATGCGTGATTTTGTACTCGACCGGAAATGAGATTCCGGAGGCGGGCACTCAAAAAGGGGCAGAATGGAATCGGAGGATTCATGCAGAAATGAAACGGCTGGATGCCACACGCTATACGACGAACGGAATCAATGGTCTGATGGCAGGAAATGACCGAATGGGCGAAATTATGTGCCAGGCTACAGGGATGACTCCGGAGCAGCTTGAAGCGATGCAGCAGCCGGATGAGCAGAAGCGTGGAGGCGCAGATGAAATCAATGGGATGGCTGAGGTTATGGTGGGACCGCTGGCAGATGCGATTGCCACCAGTCCGATTCTGGAAGAAATGATAGGAGAATTTGCTGCGGCAAATGACATTGCCGGATATAATTATCTGACGGCATTACATGAAGAAGATCACATACGTCATCCGAATCGGGTTGTGCTTGGCACAGAGACTTTTCCGGCGGACATTGTTCATTTGTGGGATATCGTAAAGCGCAATCCACATGTGTTAGGAGACTTTACATGGACCGGATATGATTATCTGGGAGAGGCCGGATGCGGTATATTCCATTATAATGGAGGAGTGAATTTTTCAGCGCATTGGCCGGACAGACTGGCAGGTATCGGTGACATTGATATTCTTGGTGATCGTAAACCAATCAGTTATCTGCGGCAGGCAGTATTTGGAATTGGCCATGCACCATCTATCGGTGTACTTCGGATGGATAAGGCAGGAATTGAAGTCGGAAAAACACCGTGGATGTGGAAGGATAACCTTGCAAGCTGGACATGGCCGGGATATGAAGGGGAAACAGCAAGTGTGGATGTTTATGCCAATGCAGATGAGGCAGAACTGTTCTTGAATGGGGAAAGTCTGGGACGAAAGTCGATTGGCGGAGTATATGTTGTGACGTATGAGGTACCTTATCATCCGGGAAAGCTAGAGGCAGTCAGTTATCTGAACGGAGTGGAGGCAGGCCGGGCTGTCTTACAGACAGCAGGGAAAGCGGTGAAGCTTAAGGTTGAAGCCGACCGGAATGAACTTCCTGCTGACGGAGAAAGTCTTACTTTCGTAAAAATCAGACTGGAAGACGCAGCAGGAAATTTCAATCGTCGGGAAAGTGCAGCAGTTACAATTAAAGTAGAGGGATGTGCTGCATTGCAGGGATTCGGAAGTGCAGACCCGAGCTGCGAAGGAAGTTACCAGTCTCATACATGGAATACCTATGACGGCAGTGTAATGGCAGTAATCCGGGCTGCAAAATGTTCGGGGAAGGCAGTCGTAACCATTTCAGCGGTAAATTTTGCAGAAGAAAAACTCGTTCTGAACATCAAATAGAAAGATGCCCCGCCTGGTATATTAGTAGATTTTGTGGGTCTGATTCCGATACTGTGTCGGAGTCAGACCATATTTTTTCTTAAATACAGTCTGAAAGTAAGACTGACTGGAAAAACAAAGATAGTTACTGATTTCGCTTAATGTCTTATCCGAATATGTCAGGAGACTTTTTGCCTCTTCCAGCTTACACCGCATAATGAAGCTGCAGACATCGAAGCCGAGCTCTTTTTTGAACTTGTTTGTCAAATAAGAGCGGCTTCTTCCGATATGCTCAGCTACATCGCCAACCTGAATGGATTCGTTGATGTGGTGAGTAATAAACTGAATACACTCAAATATTTCCAGAGACATTCCCTGAGGAATTTTATTTTGCGAAACCCGTTCCGTAAAATCAATCAGCATAGAATAAGACAAGGTTTCAATGTGGGAAATATTCTGCAGCTTTTCACATTCACGGATATATACATCGGCAAGCTGGTAAGCCTGTTCCATATCCATTCCTCCGGCAATGGCACTTCTTGTAACAATTGCAACAGTTGTAATGAAAACATTCTTTTCCTGCCGGAGGGAGTTGTCAGCCATAAGACCACCCGATAATTCGGAGGGGGTGTTTAACAATGTTTTCATTTTTTCGACGTCTCCATTTTGAATATACTGCAGAAGTTTCTGTTCAAACTGGTAGGTATTATGAAAATGCTGTTCTTCCTTTGCATTCATCACCTGATTGGAATGTACATTGGAAAACTCGCTGATGCTGCTTATGTTTTCCAGATTAAAATGCTGTCCAACAGAAATATATTCATCGTTGAAACACAGGTGAAGCCAGGCAAGTGTCTGGAGAAACTGGTTAAAGGAAATCTGAGGAATATTGACCAGAAATTGGAGTATATCCGGTTTGTGTTCCTGACTGATTGCCCATTCCTGCATGAAAGTGCGAAGTGTAAGATCTGAAATAGGTGTGCTGAATACAGGGCCAATGATGATTACGCAATCAGCATGCTCCGGCTTTATATAACCATAATAGCCGAAGGACTGCGAGATAAAATAGTCCGGGTTTTTTGTGAAATGTCGGAAACCGGACAGGATGCCTTTAAAAACAGACGGATCTTCCAAAATCGAAGGAAAGGAACAGTCATTGTCGGGTGAAGCGTGGTAATAGCCAATCGGTATGGAGGTTGATGCATAAAATAATTCACAAAATGCCTTTAAATCAGTAATCATGGAAGACTCCTCCAGGTAAAACCGTACTTTTAAACTCTCTTTGAAATGGATGAAATACTAATTATAAGGTGTTCTATTTATAAAAACAAGGACAAAATTGAAATATTGTAATCAATATTGTAATACAAAAATTATATGGTTTGATATTTTATTTTATAGATAACTCGTAACTGTGAGGGTACTGAACAGTTACGATAACTCAATGAAAGTATTTAAAAGGAGAACTCAACATGGGAATGGAAGATTTTTGGGAACAGCTTCCGACAGGAAAAGAAGATAAACCATTGCTTTTTGAAATGGGACCGCTGGAGTACGATTTTCATGATATTGACGGATTGTATTTTATGCTGGATCGTCGACTATCCGGCTGTCTGCTTATGATGTGGGCAAAGCCGATGAATCCGGATATTCAGGGAACCGTCACCTTAGATAGCAGGGTGGTATCCGGCTGTATCAACCAATATATGGAAGTTATGGGAAATATGTGGGTGCTTGGAATTCCGCTTCGGGGACTTGTGACAGAGTACGGTCGGGAATATCAACTTCACGTGGAAGGTTTTGTGGACATGGATGGGAATGCGATGAATCCGCAGGATTTTACGGTCAGAGGTGTGGAAAAAGTGAAACCGAAGCCGGAAGATGCAGCACATGAACAGATTGCACTGGAAGCCGCCAGGGAGGGAATCGTTCTTTTGAAAAATGAGGCGGAAGTTCTTCCACTGAAGAAGGGAACGGTATTGAATCTGTTTGGCAGAGGTATTCACGAATTTCGTATCGGAGCAGTGGGGGCAGGCAAAATCAATCCTCGCTACAGTGTTAATTTTGTGGAGGCTGTCAGGGAAGGAGAAGCTTATTCACTGAATGAAGAACTGGTTGAATTTTACGGCTGTGACAGGGATGAGATA
Source organism: Bilifractor sp. LCP19S3_H10 (assembly GCF_052119185.1). NCBI lineage: Bacteria > Bacillati > Bacillota > Clostridia > Lachnospirales > Lachnospiraceae > Bilifractor > Bilifractor sp. LCP19S3_H10. The sequence continues at coordinate 44,304 of NZ_JBQKFT010000001.1, read as the reverse complement.
CCGGAGGACGAGATGTTGATGCGTGCAAAGAAATTGTCCGATACGGCAATCGTGTTCCTGACACGTGCAGCAGGAGAAAACCAGGATGCTTCCACGGCGAAAGGGGAATACTATCTGAGCGAGGCTGAAGAAGCACTTATTGCAAAAGTAACGGATACATTTGCAAAGACAATTGTGGTTTTAAATGTCGGATATCCGATTGATGTGACATTTGCAGAAAAGTATGCAGTTGCAGGACTTATATATTCGGGATTTGGTGGAATGCTTGCAGGACCGGCACTTTCGGATATCCTGAGCGGGGCTGTAAATCCGTCAGGGAAGCTGCCGGATACATGGGCAAAGGATTATTTTGATATTCCGTCGTCGAAAAATTTCTATGACTGTGTAGATAAAACACGTCTGACAGCAGATGAAAATATATATGTGGATACTTGTTACGAGGAAGACATTTATGTGGGATATCGTTATTTTACAACATTCAGGAAAAAAGTGGCGTATCCGTTTGGCTACGGATTAAGTTATACAGAGTTTTGTATCAGGCAGGAGAATATTCGATTTGACGGGGAAGTACTGGAACTGGATGTATATGTGAAGAATGTCGGGGAAAAAGCCGGAAAAGAAGTTGTTCAGGTTTATGTAGGCAAACCGGAATCAGAACTGGAGCAGCCGGAAAAAGAACTGGTATTCTTTGAAAAAACAAAGGAACTGCTTCCGGGAGAGGAACAGAAGATTCCTGTTCATGTTCCGGTGAAAGTATTGACTTCATATTCGGAAGAAAAAGCGGCGTATATTTTATCAAAAGGATATTACCGTATTTATGTGGGAAACGGTATTGAAGCAGCGGAATGCGGCGGATTCGACGAAGAAGAAACAAGAATAATCAAACAGGTAACCAATCTGCTTTGCTGCGATTACAAATTTACAAGATTATCCAAAACAAATCCGGATGATACATGGCCGACAGGAGCGCATTCCGGAGTGGTCAAAAATAAGTTGACATTTTTGCCTTATGAGAAGAGGAAACATTATCCTGCAAAGTTTGATATGGAGAAACCGGAAGAGAAGGTAACATTTGATGCTGTAAGAAAAAATCCGTCACGTGCGGCTGAGTTTGTGGCACAGATGTCACCGGAGGAACTTGCCCGCATCAGCATCTGTGCCTCGGCAGGGTGGGGAATGGAAGGTATCGGTGAGGCAGGTCGTGTATTTCAGACAGAAGGATATGATTTGCCGGACTTTCCGGTGAGCGATGGAAACAGCGGAGTCAATCTGAACATCAAAAATATTGGAATGCCGTCAGGCGTTACAATCTGTGCTTCGTTCAATAAAGAATTATCGGAAGCAATCGGGTGTGTAATCGGGGAAGAAGCGAAGGCATTGGGCATGCCGCTGGTTCTTGCACCAGCATTTAATATTCACAGAAATCCGCTAAATGGACGACAGCCGGAATATTTTTCGGAAGATCCGTATTTGTCCGGTGTCATGGCCGGATTTTATGCAAAAGGATTGGAAGGAGCCGGGATCGGAAGCTGCTATAAACATTTTATCGGGAACAACTGTGAATCTTCCAGAAAGCGAAATCAGAGTCTGATTTCCGAACGTGCAATCCGGGAAATTTATTTCCGAACTTTTGAATATGCGATGGATGTTCATATGCCAGCCAGCTTTATGACGGCGTATAATGCGGTAAACGGCTGCCCGACAGCAGCGGATGAAGAACTTCTACAGGGGCTTCTCAGAGAAGAAAATGGGTTTGCCGGTTTTGTAATGACGGATTGGACAACCTATGACAGTGTAGATGTGGCAGCAATGGTACAGGCGGGAAACTGCTGGATTACGCCGGGCTCTAATGATGATACATATACCGGTCAGATAAAGAAAGGATTGGAGAACGGTACCATAGACATGGCAAGACTTCAGGAGAATGTTACCGCTCTGATTCGTACAATGGCAAAATTTTCGTAACTGTTCAGTACCCTCACAGTTACAAATTTTCATAGAATAGAAAGAATCAGAAAAACAAAAAGAGAGAGGAAATGCATATGATTCGTGATTTGACAATAGAATACAGAAAAAATCCGATAGGAATCGATGAGAAACCACGTTTCTCATGGAAGTTGGAGAGTGAAAAGCAGGATGTTGTGCAGACAAACTACCAGATTCAGGTTGTCAGCGGAGGCCGGCTTATGTGGGACAGCGGCCGGGTGAAAAGCGACCAATCCGTTCTGGTGCCATATAAGGGTGCTGCATTGAAAGAGATGACTGTTTATCAGGTGCAGGTCAGTGTATGGGATAATTACGGAGAGCTGGGACAGGTGACAGGAAACTTTGAAACCGGTTTGATGAGAGAAGAAAACTGGAATGCAAAATGGATTACCCATACACTTCCGGCTGAAGAGACTGCATGTCCGGTATTTGTCCGCAGCTTTTCTCTGGACAGACCGGTGAAGAGAGCAAGGCTGTATGCGACTGCCTGTGGTGTATATGAGGCATTTATTAACGGAAGGAAAACAGGAGACTTGTTCATGGCTCCGGGCTGGACATCTTATCATCACCGACTGCAGTATCAGACTTATGATATTACGGAACTCCTGGAAAAAGATAATGAGATTACGGTTACTGTAGGAAACGGGTGGTATAAGGGAGAACTCGGGTTTGATGCAAGACCGAATATTTACGGCGACAGAACGGCTTTGCTGGCAATGGTGCGTATCGAGTACGAAGACGGGGAAACTATCTGCATCGGCACTGATACGGACTGGCATGTGGAAACAGGAGAAATTCTGTTTTCCGAGATTTATCACGGTGAGATACAGGATTATACAAAAGAAAGAAGGCAGGTGGGAAAGGCAGTTCTGTTTGAACATACGGATGATATCGGGCAGATTGTGGCGCAGGAATCCGAGCCGGTCCGGGTAACGAAACGGTTTGATGTAAAGGAAAGGATCGTGACTCCAAAAGGAGAATTGGTGTTTGATTTCGGACAGAATATGGCAGGACTGGTAGAAATACGACTTCCAAAACTTATGGGAGACAGATTAGTTATTCGATATGCAGAAACACTGGATAAAGATGGAAACTTCTATACAGAGAATCTGCGGACGGCAAGATGTACAGATACATTCGTATACGGAGAAAAGCAGGTGGGAATGCTTGTGATGCCGCACTTCACTTTCCACGGATTCCGTTATATTTGTGTGGAAGGCGCAGGAACGGAAACAGAGGCATCGGATTTTACGGCATGTGCAATGCACACAGACATGCAGCCGACAGGAACATTCACATCCGACAACACGTTGGTTAACCAACTGCAGAGTAATATACAGTGGGGACAGAGAGGCAACTTCCTCGATGTTCCGACAGACTGCCCACAGAGAGATGAACGGTTGGGCTGGACCGGAGATGCACAGGTATTCTGTGGCACAGCCTCCTATAATTTCCACACGGCATTATTTTTCCGAAAATGGCTGCGGGATATGGCAGCAGAGACCACTCCGGAGTGGGGCGTACCTCATGTTGTTCCGAATATTCTCGGAAATCAGGCGGGAGCAGCGGCATGGAGCGATGCTGCGACAATCATTCCGTGGACGATTTATAAGGTTTACGGGGATAAAGAGATGCTTGCGGAGCAATTCCCGATGATGAAGAACTGGGTGGATTATATACATGCGAGAGTCTCGAAAAACGGATTGTGGCAGAGTGGATTCCAGTATGGAGACTGGCTGGCGCTGGACATAGAATCCGGAAGCACCGACCGGACAGGCGGAACGGACAAATATCTGGTGGCAAATGCTTATTACGCATATTCGACCAGGATTGTGCGGGATGCTGCGGATGCATTGGGGTATGCAGAGGAAGCAAAAGCATACGGTGACTTATATGAAAAAATAGTAGAAGCCATTCATGTGGAATACGTGACAAGAAGCGGACGAATGGTCAGTGAGACACAGACAGCCTGTGTGCTGATGCTGTACTTTGACTTGATAAAACCGGAATTTCGTAATCGGATTTTGGAGACATTGGAGTTAAATATCGGGGCACACCATAATCATCTGACGACAGGTTTTGTGGGTACACCGTATCTGTGTCATTGTTTGTCAGAAAACGGTCTTCACGGGTTGGCGGATGAAATCTTTATGAAAGAGGATTTTCCGGGCTGGCTCTATGCAGTAAAGAAAGGCGCAACGACAATCTGGGAGCGTTGGAATTCCATTCTGCCAAATGGGGATTTTGACGAATCAGGTATGAACTCCCTGAACCATTATGCGTACGGTTCGATTGGAAGCTGGCTGTACGAAAAAGTTGCAGGAATACGCTGTATGGAACCGGGATATAAGAAAATACGGATTCAGCCGACGCTGACAAAGGGAATGACAGAGGTGTCCGCAACTTATGAATCCATATATGGAACAATCGTAAGTGCATGGAGCTGCAGAGAAGGAAAAATCTGCGTGGACGTGCAGATTCCGGCGAATACAACGGCAGTTATCCAGCTTCCGGAGAAAGAAGCGGAATTTACGGTTGGTTCCGGCAGATATCATTACGAGTACAAGACGGATACCAATCTGAAATTCGAGAAATATTCGTTGGAGTCAACACTCGGAGAGTTGGTCGCCGAAGAACTTGGCCGCAATATGTTTGAAGAAATGGTGCCGGGAATGCTGGAAGACCCGCTGATTAAGTTTGCATTGTCCATGACCATATCCGATCTGCTTATGCAGGATGCGCAGGCAAAGCCAATGTATCTGGCAGTCATTGATGCGCTGAACGCTGCAAATTCAAAATTATAAAAAATAAGCTAAAATTAAAATGCGTACAATTAGGAATGTGATATTTTAAGCTTACAGGATATCAAGAAAAAATGTGATACGAAATGAAGGAGGAACACAATGAGTAAAAAACCATTAGGAAAGGACAAATTCGGTGTTCAGAAAGTAATGCGCGTGAAGGATTACTTCGGAGATGCTATGGGACAGTTCGCATTGAATGCGATGTCCACACTGGTAGGACAGCTTACATACTTCTATACGGATAAGGTTGGTATGGCTGCCGGGGCGATTGCAACAATGTTTATTGTCTGTAAGATTATTGACGCATTTACAGACCTGATTATGGGAAATATCATTGACCATACAAAACCGGGAAAAGAAAAATATCGTCCGTGGCTTTTGAAAGCGGGAATTCCGGCAGGTATTGTAATGGTTCTGATGTTTACGGTGCCGAAAATAGGAGATATGGGACAGATTATTTACGTGACAATAACGAACATTCTTCTGACAGCAGTATTATATACGGCAATGGCAATCCCTTATAACTCGCTTATGACCGTTCGTACGAACAGCCAGGAAGAACGAGGCATCATGGGAACATGGAGAGCGGCGACCGGTTATGTGGCAGGTATGATATTTGCAATCTGTATGATTCCGATTACGAATGCACTGGGCGGAAACCAAAACGCATGGATTAAATTTGGCTTTATCATGGGAATTATTGTAATACTGGCAGCCTTGATTTGTTATGCAACAAGCCGTGAGACAGCAACAGAGGCAGGAGCGGTAGTAGAAGCGAAAGAAGAGGATGAAGAAGTGATTCCGTTTAAGGAAGCGCTTGGAAAGCTGTTCCACAACAAATACTGGGTGATTGTTCTTGTGGTGAATCTGCTCTCATGCATTATATATGGTCTTACAGCGGGTGCGGGAGTATATTACTGTAAATGGATTTTCGGCAATGACAACCTGGTCGGCGTTCTCGGAGGAATCGGAATGATTCCGACCCTGTTAGGATTCATATTTGTAGGACCGATGATTAAGAAACTTGGTGTTGTGAAAACGCTGCTGGTGAGCTTTGCAATGGGTGCAGGAGCAAATATACTGCTTCTCTTCACAAAAGACATCTTTTTCTGCTACGCATTATTCGGAAGTATTACAACATTTGCAACCATTCCGATGATGTGTCTGGTTGGAGTTATGACGGCAATGTCAATTGATTATAATGAATATAAATATGGTGTAAGAATGGTAGCAACCTCCAACAGTGCATCCAGCTTTGGCGGTAAAGTGGGAAGCGGGCTCGGAACATCTATTATCGGCTGGTTCCTTGCGGCAGTCGGCTATGATGCTGCACTGACTGCAGCGCCGGCAGCTACAAAAATGGCAATTTACGGATTCACTATTGTAACACCGTTAGTGATATTTGTTGTTATGTTTATTCTTGTAAGCAAGTTTGATCTGGAAAAAACACTTCCTGCGATGAAAGAAGAAATTGCAAAAAGAAAAGCACAGAATGCCTAAAAAAACGCCAAAAAGCTTCCTGTATAATTTAAATAGGTCAAGAGATTGACAAAAAAATACCTCAAGTAAAATTAGATTATTACTGACCGGCAAGTTGGTAAAATCTAACGAATACAAGAGGTATCTACAATGAATATTAAAGGTTCAAAGAAGAAAAATCAAGTTTTATCAGTAAATAAGAGATTCAACAGTAACGGATTTTATTCAGTGTATTGAGTGTGAATATAGCAAAAATTGCCGCTTAGTTTAGCAGACTGGGGCGGCTATTTTTGTGTCTTATTGCTTCCTATTGTGTATCCGAGACTGAAAGCTGTCAAGTATAGGCTAATAACAGCAATCAGACCTTCAAGCGTCAACATTGGCATCCCCTCCTTTAGCAAGATTTCCGTCAGCCAAGCTGGGGATTTCTATGTAATCGGAGGGGTGCTGAGTGCCGGTGGCACTCGTTTAGCACCGACCGTAACGGAGTGTAGACCACAGTCCCTCCGTAGAAGGACTAACCGCCTACCGTGTAGGTAGCACCCATAGAACGATCATAACAACCTGTGAGTGTATATGCAATCCTAAATTTGTTTTTATTGAGTGTTCACCAAAGAAGTTGTGATAACAGTATGATAACAAAATAATTCAAAATCAGAAAAACGCTCCGGATTTCCGGCTGAAAATGATAATAAAAAGACAGAAATATACGAAAAAAACGTCTTAATATGCAAGACCGATACCGTTTGAGAGGACGAACCACTTCCAGGGGCGAACCGAATTCATCGGGATGATTGATTCCACTCTTGTGGAAGCAGACTTCATCCTGAACAATCCGCAAAAAAATGTCATCTCCGAGGAGCATATCATTCCGGAAGGAAAAGATGTGGAAGCAGTCTGCCATCTGCCGTTTGTGGATGACAGACTGCATCGTCATGATCATCTTGAAATTGATTATGTATACAGCGGATGCGCCGGGCTGCAGACAGAGGATAACACCTATATCCTGAAGGAAAATGAACTCTGCATCATTCCTCCCGAGATGCTCCATAACCTGACAGTGGATGATGAGGAGAGCATCGTCATCGGGATTATGGTACGCATGTCAACATTTGATACGATCTTCGGAAATGTATTGGCCATGGATGATCTTCTCGCAAGATACTTCAAAAATATTCTATATAATAAGAACAACCGCCATAGCCTGCGTTTTCACATTTCTCCGGAAGATGAACTGTTTTCAAAGCTGATTCAGGACATCATCCTCGAAGCACACAGCTCTGCACGGTATTCCGGAGCAATAGCCAACTGCCTGATACAGGAGATGTTCTTCCTCCTTCTTCGCGAATACAGCAGCACAGCCACCTATTTCACCCGGGACGAATTTATGTCAGGCCAGAGCCAGTTCCTGATGATACTGGAATACACACAGAAACATTACGACACGGTAAGCCTGGAATTCCTGTCCCGCTTCTTTAACTACAACGAAAGCTACCTGAGCCGCATGTTTAAAGAGAAAATGAACATGAACTTTAGTGAGCTTCTGATGAACATACGAATGAAAAAGGCAACAGACCTTCTGAAAAACACACGCTACAGCATTGCGGACATCTCCGAGATGGTGGGGTACACCTCAGTCGATTACTTTACAAAAGCATTCAAAAAAACCTACCAGCTCACACCTTCCAGATACAGGAAATCTTCCTGACGGCAATCAGATGATGGACCATCGTTCCGGGGGGATCTGCCGGGGTTGTGAAGAGCCGGATGACATTGCGGAGAAGCTTCGGATGGAGCTTGGCATCAAGCTCATCAACGATCCCCAGACGCCCCTCCTTCAGGGCCATCAGGATAACAGGGAGCGCGGCAAACAGCTTGCTGAAACACATTTGATTTTTCAAAGGCATCTCTTCGGAGATGTCTTTCTTTTTGCCATTTTTAAGGAGGTGAGCGTCGTATGGCTGGCTCTCGTATTAAAGAAATCACAATAGAAATAGACGGCGATACCACAAAACTCACCACGGCTTTGAAAAAGGTCGATAAGCAGATCAGGGACACACAGAGCAGTCTCCAGGATGTGAACAAGTTGCTCAAAATGGATCCGGGGAATGCCGATCTTCTGGCGCAGAAGCAGAATACCCTCTTTGCTTTTTTTTATTATACGCAAAATAATCTTTTGTGGTGTATCTTTAGATACAGAAAAAATGATATTACAGCGCTATACTTGTATCGGAAGGCGAGAGGAGGATGTCAGAATGATACGAAAGATCATCCATATAAATGAGGAAAAATGCAATGGCTGCGGCACTGACCAACATGCCGCTGATCGATGAAAAGCTTGGCAATATCGCTGCGGTAGTATTGAACGATGTAAGAAAGAACGGAAAGAAAAGTGCTTTTGAGGAGGAGAAACATGAGAAAACATGTAAAAGGAAATGTCAGTTGGGTCGGCTATATTGACTGGGAACTGGAAAGCTTCCATGGGGATGACTATTCCATCATGAACGGCTCCAGCCAGAACGCTTACTTGATCGAAGAGGAAAAGACGGTCCTGATCGATACTGTATGGACGCCTCACCGTTTTGATTTTGTGGACAATCTGAAGAAAGAGATCGACCTTCATAAGATCGATTTTATTGTGGCAAATCATGGCGAGTGTGACCACTCCGGTTCTTTGACGGCTCTCATGGAGGAGATCCCGGACACGCCCATCTACTGTACTGCAAATGCCGTTAAAAGCATTGAGGGACAGTATGGTAAGCGCGGCTGGAACTTCCATGTGGTAAAAACCGGCGACAGCGTGGATATTGGTAACGGCAAGAAGCTCGTCTTTGTAGAGATGCGCATGCTTCATTGGCCGGATTCCATGGCGACCTTCATGACAGGAGACAACATCCTGTTCTCTAATGATGCCTTTGGCCAGCACTATGCTGTAGAAGAACTGTTCAATGACAAGGTGGATCAGTGCCTGCTGAACAAAGAAGCCATGAAGTATTTCGCCAACATTCTCAATCCGTTTGCACCGATCCTGACGAAGAAGCTGGCGGAGATCACCGGTTTTAATCTGACCTTTGATATGATCGCACCTTCTCATGGCGCGATCTGGCGTGAAAATCCGCTGCAAATCGTTGAGAAATATGCCGCGTGGGCAGATGCGTATCAGGAGGACCAGGTCACTATTGCTTATGATACTATGTGGGAGGGCACCACGAAGATCGCGCATAAGATCGCGGAGGAGATCCACCGTCAGAGTCCGGAAACCGTCGTGAAGGTTTTCAATATCGCCAAGGCAGACAAAAATGAGGTCATGACCGAAGTATTCAAATCCCGAGCCATCGCGGTTGGTTCGCCCACGGTGTCGAACAGTTACCTGTCCTCTGTTGCGGGCTGGCTGGAATTTCTGAAGCAGCTCAAGTTCAAGAACAAGAAAGCTGCTGCGTTTGGCTGTTATGGTTGGAGCGGCGAGAGCGTAAAACTCCTGCAGGCGAAGCTGGCCGAAGCAGGCTTCGAAGTTATAGAAGAAAACATCCGTAGCCAGTGGAACCCGGAAGACAGTGATTTTGCCGGGATTCCCGTCCTTGTTACATCGCTGATCGGTAAGCAGGAGGAGACTGCGGAGACAACGGACAGCAGCGATGGCAAGCCGGCCAAATATCAGTGCGGTCCCTGTGGTTATATTTATGATCCGGAGAAGGGTGATCCTGACAGTGGAATCGCACCCGGAACTGCATTTGAGGATCTGCCTGATGACTGGTGCTGCCCGATCTGCGGTGTGAGCAAAGACATGTTCGAGAAAATGGGTTAAATATGCAGCATGAATGTAAGATCACGGTTCTGGAGACCAAAGTCTTCCCAGACCTTGCGGAACAATATCTGGCGGATCCCAAGTTAATAATCAGTGTCAATGTAAAAAACCGTTTGAAAGGCTGTGGATCTTCAGCATGGAGGACGCGGCCATCCGGGAAGGTTTCCGGGATTTGAAACCCGGAAGCGCTTATGACAACTTATATGAAGCAGCCCTTTGCCGGGAGCGTGCCGACTGGATCGTCGGAATGAACGCCACCCGGCTTTTTTTATGCCTGTATTCTTCAGGCGGTATCGGATTACAGAGCAGCTAAGAAAGCCAGGAACAAAAGAGAACAGGCCGAGGTGCTGCGATTCTTCCATTCGCAGTGGTTTGGGGTTCTGACAGAGATTGATCCGGAATATCTGATCCGGAGACTGGACGAGGAGGGCTGACAATGGACAGAAACAACTGGAGAGCGCTGTGCAAGCGGTGCCACGATAAAAAAACCGGACGGGAGGATTCCCATCCGGTGTACAGGTACTGAAATTTGTTATTTTGTAATTGGTGACATTCTTCTGTGCGGATCAGTCTGGACAGTGAGTGTAAGACCGAGTGTATCAAATATTTTAAGCAGCGTTGTCAGGTTTGGAGAAGATTTTCCTGATTCAATCCTGGCAACGGATGAGTGTGGAAGACCGCACATCTCTGCAAGGTCACGCTGAGAAAGGTTTAGATTATGGCGCTGGTCAATCATGGCGCTGACAATCTTAGCTCTTTCTTCGACTTCATCAATATCCCTGCCGATTTCGGGATTTGATTCACGCACGTGTTTTTTATAATCGTTCCATGTTGCCATAGCATTCACCTCTTTTCATGCCGTGATTTCCAGTCGTCTCTTTCGGCAAGAGCCTGATTGATCTCACGTTGGGGAGTCTTTTGGGATTTCTTGCGGAACTGGTGAAGTAGAACAAAGGTATTGTTTTCAAAATAGAAATAGAAAACCCTGTTGTTGCCGGGACGCAGTTCCCAGATGTCCTCGACAAGATGTTTCGTTATATTTGTTCCAAGCCTTGTGCCATTCTCCTGCAGAAGCTCAATGTAAAAAGATATCTGCTGATGCTGTATTCTGGCATCTTTATTTTTGCCGGCTTTCTTTTGCAGGTCATCAAGAAACTCCCAGAGCTGCGAGTAACCATTGGAATCTTCATAGAATTCAATGTTGTACATGTAAGCTCCTTTCGTTCAAGAATATGATAGCAAAAATGCGTTCAAGCGTCAAGAGGATATGAATAGATGGCGGGGAAGGTCTGAATCCCTGTGAGCCACGGCTCGGAAACCGCCCCCCTCTCGCGTGCAAAACCGCAAAATTCAAGGGAGGGGGTGTAGGGCAACCGTATATAAGAAAAATGTGAAATCTGGAAAGCTGCAGGCAACCGAAGCCCGAGCCGATGATAGAGGGATACACCGGTTTTCTTTACTACTAAAAGAATGGAAAACCTCTGGTCGCCCTGCACTGGAGCACTATTTTCGGAATGCGGTCAACCGTTACAATGAGATTTACAGAGTACAGATGCCGGCGATTACGCCGCATGTATGCCGCTACACCTACTGCTCGAACATGGCAAGAGCGGGGATAAATCCGAAGACGCTGCAGTACCTGATGGGGCATTCAGGCATCAGCGTAACGATGAATACCTACACGCATCTGGGACTGGAGGATGCGGAAAATGAACTGCGGAGACTGTCGGAGATAAACAGCGCGCGAGCGGAACTTGACCGGCTGAATGGATCGGACTTCAGCATCGAGAGCAATGTGAAATTCGGATAAGGGCAAAAAATAGACTGGATGAATGTGACCGGAAGAATTATACAGATCAGAAAGACCCGGGAGGCAGATGTGATTGTGCAAATGCTTCCCGGGTCTTTTGTCGTCTCCGGTATCATGGTAAACTGAAAAAACAGATAAAAAATGTACATTTGCCAGGCCGACATTTTTCCCTCTGGGGAAACGGCTCTTGAATGTCCGCAGTATACCACATCCTGCCGCCCATTGCCGCTTCCGGGCACCCGCTGATTTCAGGTAGTAAATACTGCGGAAGCCTGCCGCACACTGCCGCCTGGGGCCTTACTACCGGAATTTTCGGAGCATGGTGTACATTTGAAAGAGAAGAAGAAACCCCGCAAAAGAGCACAGAACACGGCACTTTGCGGCATCTGAGAAAGGAAATATTATATGACGAGGATACTTTTTGTTTGCCACGGCAACATCTGCCGTTCTGTAGCAGCACAGTACATTTTTCAGAACATAATTAATATGAGAAAGATCGAGGATCGTTTTCTGGTGGATTCCGCGGCAACCTCGACGGAGGAAATCGGGAGCCCTGTGTATCCGCCGATGGAGCATGCGCTCCGGCAGAGCGGGGTTCCGATTGGAAATCACCGGGCAAGGAGGCTTCAGAAATCGGATTATTCGAAGTACGATCTCATTATCGGAATGGATGAAGAGAATGCTTATTACATGAGGCAGATTCTGGGGGAAGATTCGGAGAATAAAGTGCATTTTCTGATGGAGTATGCGGGTCAGCCGGACAAGCGGATCGACGATCCATGGTATACCAGAAAATTTGATCTCTGCGTTTCGGAAATCACGGAGGGATGCATCGGTCTTCTGGAGCGACTTGCGGGACAGATGCCGGGTGGGTCCCGGTCCTGATTTTCCGTTTTCCAATGATAGCATAAACGAAGAGGAGCGGAGTTCTCTTTTCAGCTGTCTTCTTTGATCAGGTTTATTTGAGACATTATAATATGAATAATCTGTATCTTCGGAAATATTACAGTGAGACGCTGCACTCGGAGACCCTGGGGATCATACAGCTGGAAAATGATCACAAGACAGAATATCAAAGCTCGAGGCCGGCCGGCTCGGTCGCGAGTGGAAACGGATCGGAGCAGAGAACCTGATCATCACGAAGAAAAACCGCGCGGCCATGATCGTCGACAACCGGACGCTGACCGCGCACTGGAAATCGCTGATCGAGAAATATCCGGTTTGACCGATTGAGGACGGAATGGATTCCCCAAGTGCGAAGGTAATTAATATTCTGTTCCCTTTTGTATTTCAAAGTGGTTTTTTTCAAATGTGATCAGTCCTTCGGATTTCATTTTTCCCAGTTCTTTTGAGAGTGCGGTCCGGTCGACATTCAGATAGTCAGCAAGCTGCTGGCGGTCAAAGGGGATGTCGAACCGGTGGCCGCCGCTCTGTAGGGCTACCGAATTCAGGTATGCCAGTACCTTGCCCCGGATGGTTTTGGGTGAGGTGTGGAAACTGCGGCCGGACAGAACAAGGTTTTTATGTGCGGTAACCACAAGAAGGCTGGTCAGGAACTTCCGTACCCAGGGGTGTGTGGTTGAATCGGTTTCTTTCAGGACATGAATTTTGAGGAAAAGAATCCGTGAGTCTTCATTTGCCACGACATCGACCAGCAGAGGTTCGTTATGCAGAAACGCATAGGTCTCTGCAAAAAAATGGCCGGAACCGACGTGACTTAAGATGGTGCGGTTCCCCCACATATCGTTGTTTTCTATTCTTACGCTTCCCTCCAGGACCAGTCCCATTTTGTCGGTTTTACTTCCGGCCAGAAGGATGGAAGCGTCTTTTTTGTATAAAAGCTCGCGGGCTTGAAGTGCCAGCAATGCATCGTGAATTTCTTCTTTGCTTAATCCCTTGAAAAGAACGTTTTTCGAGAGCATTTCTTCATTCATTTTCGTCTCCTTAGCCGCAGAAGGGGCTTCATCAGTGCAAAATAGGACTGTGAAAGGCTGCCTTGTATTGGAAAGAGTCACACGGTTGAAAAAAATAATTATGTGGTAATGACAACATACTTCTGCTTTTCATCCTACTATACTGTACACAGAAAGACAACAAGTGACTGCCGCTGTATTCCAGGCTGTACAAAGGTCTATGTAATCCGGGAGGCAGCAGAGGCAAAGGAAGAATGCCCTTTGGGGCGATAGAGGAGGTTTATTGATGGAAAACAAGATGTTCTGTTATCAGTGCCAGGAAACAGCGGGATGTAAGGGATGTACGATCTCCGGTGTCTGCGGAAAGAAACCCGAGGTTGCCCGTATGCAGGATCTGCTTGTGTATGTGACGAAAGGACTTTCGTGTGTGACAGCAAGGATGCGCGAGGAAGGGATTCCCGTGGAAAAGGATGTAAACCATATGGTTACAAGAAATCTTTTTATCACGATCACCAATGCAAACTTTGACAGGGAAGCGATTCGCAAAGCAGTTGAGGAAACGCTGGCAGTAAAGCAGGATCTTCTTGGAAAGCTCGAGAACAAAGAGGGACTTCCGGAAGCCGCATTCTGGAATGGCGCGGAGGATTCCTTTGACGCCAAGGCGGCAGAGGTTGGCGTACTTTCGACCAGGGATGAGGATATCCGCTCTCTTCGCGAGCTGATTACCTATGGTTTAAAAGGACTTTCGGCCTATTCCAAGCATGCAAATGCGCTGCTTCAGGACAATGAAGAAGTGGATGCGTTTATCCAAAAAGCACTTGCGAAGACTCTGGATGATTCTCTTGGAGTAAACGATCTGGTGTCTCTTACTCTGGAGACCGGTAAGTACGGTGTAGACGGTATGGCTCTTCTGGATAAGGCGAATACAGAGGCCTATGGGAATCCGGAAGTGACGCAGGTTGACATTGGTGTCCGTAAAAATCCGGGTATTCTGATCTCCGGTCATGACCTTCGCGATCTGGAAATGCTTCTGGAACAGACGAAAGGGACTGGTGTAGATGTCTATACACACTCCGAGATGCTTCCGGCACATTATTATCCGGCATTTAAGAAATATCCGCATTTCGCAGGAAATTACGGAAATGCATGGTGGAAACAGAAAGAGGAGTTTGAGAAGTTCAATGGTCCGATTCTGATGACGACCAACTGTGTGGTGCCTCCCGCAGAGAGCTATAAGGACCGCCTCTGGACGACCGGAGCGGCAGGATTCCCCGGCTGCAGACATATTGACGGCGCATATGGCGAGACCAAGGATTTCTCTGAAATTATTGCCCAGGCAAAGACATGTCCTGCTCCTACAGAGATCGAGACAGGAACCATTACCGGCGGATTTGCACATGAGCAGGTATTTGCGCTTGCGGACAAGGTTGTAGACGCGGTCAAGACCGGAGCCATCCGGAAGTTTGTTGTAATGGCAGGATGCGACGGAAGACACAAGACACGGGAGTACTATACAGAGTTTGCGAAGAGACTTCCGAAGGATGTGGTGATTCTGACAGCAGGATGCGCGAAGTATAAATATAACAAATTGGATCTTGGCGATATTGGCGGAATTCCGAGAGTTCTGGATGCGGGTCAGTGCAATGACTCCTATTCCCTGGCACTGATCGCCTTGAAACTCAAGGAAATATTCAAGCTGGATGATATCAATGATCTTCCGATCGTGTTTAATATCGCATGGTATGAGCAAAAGGCCGTCATTGTACTCCTTGCACTTCTGTACCTGGGTGTAAAGAATATCCATCTTGGACCGACGCTTCCGGCGTTCCTTTCTCCGAATGTGGCAAAGGTGCTGGTGGATAACTTTGGAATCGCGGGAATTGGAACTGTGGATGATGATCTGAAGCTTTTCTTTGGAGACGAGGCATAAATAAGGCGGAAGAGCTTTTCCATGACAAAGAGGATTCCTGCGCTTGTTAAAAGGTTCCTTGAGTTACAATATTGTCAGGTCGATGTCCGGAGATTTCTGGGTGTCGGCCTGGTTCAGTTTATCCTGCAATTTTTCCTTCTTTGATTATCGGCATTCAGGATATCGGAATAAGTGAAATAAAAAAGAATGTATACCTGGCCGGTGATTCTGCGCAGCGGCGTCAATGCGAAGGGACAGACGGTTCATTATCTCCTATATTACGCAGAAGATCCGCGGGTGGTACACAATCCTTATAGCACGGTGACAGATCTGCTCAGTGGCAGAAGATATGTCCCGGGTGAGAAAATCGAATTGAGGGATTGGGATGTAAAGGTGCTTGTGGAGAGTTGAAATTTGCAGGCCGGATCAGGCAAAGACACCGGAAATCTTTGCCTGACCGCCTGGAGTCGATTATAAAATTCCGATGTCGAAATAAGATTCCGATGCTGAAATAAGATTGCGGTTGACAATCAAATGCTGTTAGTGTACACTAATAATTAGTTAGAGATACCTAACGCACAAAAGGCTGATGATCCTGAATTTTCGCTGCTTGTCATGATGTACAACAACAGAAATGATCACCAGATGCCAACTGGATAAAGCTATAGCAGGACAGAAAACTATTGTGGATAGAACACTATAGCAGGGCAGAAAACTATTGCAGGATAGAACGCAATAACAGGATAAAAAGCCGTTTCAGGAGTGAAAGCAACAGGAATGGTTACCAGTTATGTCTCAGGAAGACAGGAGGAGACGATATGCTGAAACATTTACAGATTGAAAAGGTGATTGGACGAGAGATCATAGATTCCAGAGGCAATCCCACGGTTGAAGCTGAGGTGATTCTGAATGACGGAACTGTCGGAAGAGGAGCCGCGCCCAGCGGAGCGTCTACCGGTGAATTTGAGGCGATTGAGCTTCGGGACGGAGACAAAGAACGATTTGGCGGAAAGGGCGTGTCTAAGGCCGTCAACAACATAAACACAATCATCAATGATGCAGTCAGAGGACTGGACCCGCAGGATGTATATGCGGTAGATAACGCGATGATCAGAGCGGACGGTACGCCAAACAAGGCGAAGCTGGGAGCAAACGCAATTCTTGCGGTATCCATCGCCAGCGCGAAGGCTGCGGCAGAATCTCTCGGAATTCCGCTTTTCCGCTTCCTTGGCGGCGCGAATGCCAACCGTCTTCCGGTTCCGATGATGAATATTCTGAACGGCGGGGCGCATGCGACGAATTCAGTGGACACTCAGGAATTCATGATTATGCCGGTGGGAGCATCTTCCTTCCGCGAGGCACTTCGCTGGTGCACAGAGGTCTTCCATTCACTTCAGAAAATTCTCAAAGCGGAGGGGAACACCACCGCGGTCGGAGATGAGGGCGGTTTTGCGCCGAATCTGAAGGATGATGAAGACACCATCGAGCATATTCTTCAGGCAATCCGCGACGCGGGTTATCGTCCGGGCGAGGATTTTGTTCTTGCCATGGATGCGGCATCCTCTGAATGGAAGAGTGAGAAGGGGAAGGGATATTATCACCAGCCGAAATCCGGCAGGGATTTCACCTCTGAGGAGTTGATTGCGCACTGGAAATCGCTGATCGAGAAGTATCCGATCTGGTCGATTGAGGACGGTCTGGACGAGGAGGACTGGGAAGGTTGGCAGAAGATGACGGATGAGCTCGGAGACAAGGTACAGCTGGTCGGCGATGATCTCTTTGTGACAAATACAGAACGGCTTGAGAAGGGAATCCGGCTTGGCTGCGCGAATTCGGTTCTGATCAAGCTCAATCAGATCGGATCAGTGTCTGAGACGCTTGAGGCGATCAAGATGGCACATAAGGCTGGATACACGGCAATCACGTCCCACAGAAGCGGCGAGACAGAGGATACCACAATCGCCGATCTCGCCGTTGCGCTCAATACACGCCAGATCAAGACGGGAGCGCCAAGCCGCAGTGAGCGTGTCGCGAAATACAACCAGCTTCTCCGGATCGAAGAGGAACTCGGCGAGTCTGCCGTATATCCCGGAAAAAAAGCATTTAACCGCTGAGAAAAATCACAGAAATATAAGATCAATGACAGGCAGGAGCCGGTTCCGTTTATGGAACCGGCTTTTCTGAACTTATTTTACCCTATCATGAGGAAAAGAAGATTAAAATGGGGCAGCTGAAGAAAGCTCTTAGGGCGAATTTCCAGGGATACGAGGTTATCCGCTAGCTGCTGCATGCTCCGTCTTATATAATGATCCGTATGCGGATGAAATCGGCAGAACCATCCGGTTTTCAGTCCTGTGTTCAGTGTGGACGATTACGAAAGATAAAACATATTATGAATTCTTCCACTCAAACAACTGATCTTCAAGAACTGGTGTGATATACTGTATAAGCTCTTCGAAAACGCAGACAAGATCGTCGCACGCGAAGCGCGCGTAAGAGACTGTCTGCGATTTCGAAGGCAACAGGTATGAGGATGAAGCGCGGAGGCGCGAAATCCTCATACCTGAAGGATTGCGGGAGTGCGAAGCACGGAGCAATCCGTAGCTTATACAGTATGTTATCGTATGGCCGTATCCTATATAGGCTCTTCGAAAACGCAGACAGGCCGCCTGCCGCGAAGCGCGCGTAAGAGACTGCCTGCGATTTCGAAGGCAACAGGTATGAGGATGAAGCGCGAAGGCGCGCAATCCTCATACCTGAAGGATTGCGGGAGTGCGAAGCCATTGAGAAATTTATACAGTGTGAAGGAGACACCATGATCAGACATTATATAATCGGAGAGCCGATCGAGACAGATTCCGTTGTGCTGAATATACCGGCTGAGACAGGGGAGATTCCGGGTTTTGTTATGGATCCCGGCGCGAAGGCGATTCGTCATCGAATGGACAGGGAGGATGTTATTTACGGACTCGGAGAAACTGTCCGCGGGATGAACAAGAGGAACTGGCTGTACATCAGCAACAACACCGACGACTATATGCATACGGAGGGAAAGCATTCCCTTTATGCCTCCCAGAATTTTATCCTTGTTTTTTCTCCGCGGGCTTCTTTCGGACTTTATGTCGATACGCCGGGAAGAGTGACGTTTGATCTGGGATATACGGACCCGGATGTGATGGAGATTCGTCTGGATGATTTTGACGCGAATCTCTATGTGGTTCAGGATTCGACGCTTCCCGGAATTGCGCATGAATTCCGGCACTTAGTGGGCCGAAGCTATATTCCGCCGAAGTGGGCCTTCGGATTCGGGCAGAGCCGGTGGAGCTACTGCACGGAGAAAGAAGTGGAGGAGGTCGCTGATCGTTATCAGCAGGAAGGCATTCCGCTTGACAGTATCTATCTCGACATCGATTACATGGATCACTACAAGGACTTTACAGTTGATGAGCAGGCTTTTCCGGATTTCACGGATTTCTGCGCGGAGATGAAGAAAAGGGGAATCCATCTGGTGCCGATCATCGATGCGGGTGTGAAGATGGAGGATGGCTATGATATCTGTGAGGAGGGGAGAAAAGGCGATTACTTTGTCAAGGATGAGGACGGAAACGACCTGGTGGCCGCTGTCTGGCCCGGGAAGGCGCATTTTCCGGACTTTATGAAACCGGAGACGCGGAAGTGGTTCGGGGAGCATTACCGTTTTCTGCTGGATCAGGGCGTGGACGGGTTCTGGAATGATATGAATGAGCCCGCGATTTTCTACACGGAGAAGCATCTGAACGAGGTGTTCCGGCGGATCGACGAACTGAAGGGGGAGAATCTGGATATAGAATCCTTTTCTGAGCTGACGTCTCTGGTCGGAGGCCTGTCGAACAATCCGGAGGATTACCGGAGCTTTTATCACACATACATGGGAAAAACCTATCGCCATGACAAGCTTCATAACCTGTACGGTTATCTGATGACGAGGGCTGCCGGAGAAGCGTTCCGGACGCTTTGCCCGGATCGGAGGATCCTGCTGTTTTCACGGTCATCCTACATCGGGATGCATCGCTATGGAGGTGTCTGGACCGGGGACAACAGAAGCTGGTGGGAGCATCTGCTTCTCGGCATGCAGCAGATGGCGGGCCTGAATCTGTGCGGCTTTCTGTATTCCGGATCGGATATGGGAGGCTTCGGTGACGACGCAACGGAGGATCTGATGATGCGGTGGCTGGAAATGGCTCTTTTTACACCACTGTACCGCAATCACAATGCGAAGGGAAACCGCTTTCAGGAGCTCAGCGCGTTTGCGCATCCGGAGCGCTTCCGCCCGATCATCGAACTCAGATATGCTTTGCTTCCTTATATTTACAGTGAGTTTATGAAGGCAGCGCTCCGCGACGGCATGTACATGATGCCGCTCGCCTTCCAGTGGCCGGACGACAGAAGAGCAGTGGAGACAGAGGATCAGCTGCTTGTCGGGGAAAGCGTGATGATCGCGCCGGTGTACCGGCAGAACGCTTCCGGCCGTTATGTCTATCTGCCGGAAGATATGATGCTTCTGCGTATGAGAAGCTGGAACGATTACGATGAGATTCAGCTTTCAGAGGGCGATCACTATGTGAAGGCAGAGCTCGGGGAAGTGCTGATTTTCATCCGAAAGGGACATGTGCTTCCGCTCTGCCATCCGGCAGCAAATACGGCAGCTCTCGATTACAGCACGATCCATTACATTTGTAACGGGGGATGCCCGGAGGATTACGAGTTATATAACGATGATGGAATTACTCCCGTGAAAGATCCCCTTCGGGCGTGACCTTCTGCTTTTTCGATGTGAATCTCCGGATGGGTGAAGCTGTCCGGAAATGAACAAGAAAATGATTGTGTTAACGTTCATCCTTTCCGGTTTCCCCCATGGTAAGGAGTTCTCCGTACATCTCAGGCCGGCGGTCGCGGAAGACACCCCATTCGCGGCGCATGGAAGCGACGGCGTCCAGATCAAACTGTGCCGTCACGAAGGTCTCACTCTCCCGGTCCGCAGAAGCGACAATTTCTCCGTCCGGTCCCGCGATAAAGGAGGAGCCGTAGAAAGTGATGTTTGTGTAATCCTGTTCCTCGTAGCCCACCCGGTTTGAGGCCACAAGCGGCATGATATTGGCGGCGGCATGACCCTGCATGCAGTTTCTCCAGTGAGGCATGGAGTCGATGCCGAGATCCGGCTCGCTTCCGATGGCCGTCGGATAGAGCAGGATTTCCGCGCCCATCAGTGCCATGCAGCGGGCAGCTTCCGGGAACCACTGATCCCAGCAGATGCCGACGCCTATTTTTCCGAACCGGGTGTCCCATACCCGGAATCCGGTGTCTCCCGGAGCAAAATAAAACTTCTCCGCATACGGAACACCATCCGGTATATGCGTTTTGCGGTATTTGCCGAGAATTTTACCGTCGGCATCAATCATTGCGACGCAGTTGAATGCCAGATTCCCGGCATCCTCATAGAAGCATATGGGGAGGACAACATGCAGTTCCCCTGCAATGCTCTGAAAGCGCTTTACTGCCGGGTTGTCTTCCATTTTCGTGGCAAGGTGAAGATATTCATATTTGTGCGTTTTGCAGAAATAGGGGCGTTCAAAAAGCTCCTGAAGCAGGATGACATTGGCCCCGGCCGCAGCAGCATCCCGTACAATCTTTTCCGCCTTGTCCAGTGTTTCCTCCGCGTTCCATGAGCAGGCGAACTGTGTCGCCGCAAGAGTTACCTTTCGCATTGCGAAATCTCCTTTCAGCAGAATTCTAATAAAGAATGGTTTTGTGTGACAGACAGAAAAAGGCATCAGTTCGCGTACGGAACTGATACCTCCTTGTATCCTTCGCAATTTGTAACGATTCAGCACACCATTATCCAGGCGAAAAAAACGCTTGTCAAAGGCCGCCGCAATGATTATAGCAACTTTACTACTGAATAAGGATACCACCGTAAGAAGCAGAGGAATATACTTATTTTCTTCCATACAGAAATTCATTGATTTTTAAAGACCTTGAACCGTGGGCTTCTGTTTATTAATGCTGTATTTGGCGGACTGGCGCAGAAAGCCTGTTTTCAGTATAATAGAGACATCGCTTTACGATCAACAGAAAGGGAGGGAATCAGCTTGGCAGAAAATAAAGATTTCATTCATCGTTTTCTCAATTACGTTCAGATCGATACGCAATCCGATGAGGATGCGACAGATCAGCCGACAACTGCAAAGCAGAGGGCTCTCGCAGAGCTTCTTGAAAAAGAACTGCAAAGTCTGGGCGCCCGGACGGATTACGACCGGGAACACTGCTACGTTTATGCAGCTATTGCTTCGCATGGGAGTGGTTTTGAATCCATGCCGCCACTGGGATTCATTGCTCATCTCGATACGTCGCCGGAGGTGAGCGGAAGCAGTGTGAAGCCGAGAATCATTCAAAATTACCAGGGCGGGGACGCATTATTAAAAGAAGAGGATTTTCCGGAGCTTACGAGACATCGCGGGGAGGATCTTATAGCATCAGACGGGACGACACTGTTAGGTGCGGACGACAAGGCGGGAATCGCGGAGATCATGAACCTTGTGCAGTATTTTCATGATCATCCGGAGGAACCGCACCGGGCGGTACGCATTGCATTTACGCCGGATGAGGAAACGGGACGCGGCACAGAGCATTTTGACACGGAGCGCTTCGGGGCAAAAGAGGCATATACCGTAGACGGCGGGACCTTCGGTGTCATCGAATATGAGTGCTTCAATGCGGCGGAAGCGCGGGTTATGATCCATGGCAAGAATGTCCACCCGGGAAGTGCGAAAAACCAGATGAAAAATGCCTGCCTGATCGCGATGGAATTTGCTTCGATGCTTCCGCCGGCTGAAACACCGGAGCACACAGAGGGATATGAGGGATTTTACCATCTCGACCGGGTAGAGGGCAGTGTTGAACAGACAAACCTTCAGTACATCATCCGGGACCATGACAGGGAACGGTTCGAGGCACGAAAAGAAACGATTCGCTCGATTGCGGCGTATCTGAATCAAAAATACGGTGAGGGAACTGTTGACGCGTCGATCCGGGACCAGTATTACAATATGGCCGAGGTTATGAAGGATCATATGGATCTGGTCGGGCGTGTGCAGAAAGTTCTGTCGGACATGGGAGAAGTGTGTGTCACAAGCCCTATCCGTGGCGGTACAGACGGCGCAGCACTGTGTTTCCGGGGCATTCCATGTCCGAATCTGTGCACGGGAGGGTATAACTATCACAGCCGGTTCGAGTATGCGAGCGTGCAGGAGATGGAGAAGACCGCGGAGATGCTGATTCGAATCGCACAGCTGCGGCAATGATGGGAAAAGCATTTCCATACGATATCGGGTTTCAAGACAGGCAGAATGCTGTTTTCAAAAGGAAATTATATGCCGGATTAAGGGGCTGCCGCATTGCGAACAACCCCTGTTCTCTTCTTCCGGACAAATATCATCCAGACTGCCCGCTGCCGGTATGGAGGATACTTCCGCCTCCGCAGGTTATTGTTGGTGCTGTCATGTATTGACATTTTTACAATATATGATATCATTATGATATCAAATAAATATCGTCTTCGGGCCGCGATTGCCCGGAAGCCTTTTTTAGGGGTAGAAAGGAAAAACGTTATGGAAGAGAAGCAATTGGTGAAGAAGAACAATGGGATGCCTGTTTTGCTGCTGCTGGTTGCGCTGTATGTAGCGTCTGTTTTTCTGTTTGTGACAGGAATCAAGCTTGGAACGGAGGATTCTCTGTTTCTTCCGGCCTTCCTTCCGGCGATTCTGTGGTGGGGACTTGGATGGATCTTCTGCATGGGATTGAAGGTTGTCAAGCCGCAGGAAGCACTTGTGCTGACGCTTTTTGGCAAGTATATCGGGACGATCAAGACGGATGGATTTTACTATGTGAATCCTTTCTGCTCGTCAGTAAATCCAGCCGCGAAGACAAGGCTGGGACAGAGCGGAGATGTGAATGAGAACGCTTCGGCCCATGGGATTCAGCTGTCGCTTTCTTCCGTGAACAAGACAGAGGAGCCGGCGAACTGGAAGATTTCTCTGAAAGCGATGACCCTGAATAATGCGAAGCAGAAAGTCAACGACGTACTTGGCAACCCGGTGGAGATCGGCGTGGCAGTGATCTGGAGAGTCAGTGACACAGCGAAGGCAGTTTTCAATGTCGATAATTATAAGGAATATCTGTCGCTCCAGGTAGATGCGGCGGTGCGGGATATCGTGAAGATTTACCCGTATGATGTGGCACCGAATATCGATACGACCGGTGACGGACAGGCTGACGACGGAAGCCTTCGCGGGTCTACGACGGTTGTGGCGGACCGGATCCGTGACCTGATTCAGAAAAAGGTAGAAAATGCCGGACTTGTGATTGAAGAGGCAAGAATCACGTATCTGGCTTACGCTCCCGAGATCGCCGCGGTGATGCTCCAGAGACAGCAGGCTTCCGCAGTGATTGACGCGAGAAAGATGATCGTGGACGGTGCGGTCGGTATGGTTGAGATGGCACTGGAGCGACTGAAGGAAAACGGCGTGGTGGATCTCGACGAGGAACGGAAGGCGGCAATGGTGTCGAACCTGCTGGTGGTTCTGTGCGGCAACCATGACGCACAGCCTGTTGTGAATTCGGGAAGCCTGTACTGAAACTGAATGATGAACGCGGCGGCGCTGCCATTCCGGGTTAGTATGGTCTGGCGAAGGCCGCCGCTTCCTTTTGAGACGTGCTGAGAGGTTTTTTACGATAGTTTCGTATAAGGCTGACCAAAACAGTGTTGCGCGAACAAACCGCTTCCACCCGCAGATGGAAAATCTGTCAGCCCAAAAACCAGGATATATTTCTGAAGGGTGTGAGCAAACAGTTTCCGGCTGTGGTAGACAGAAAGCAGGTGAGCAGATGGCGAAGAAGCAGGTACCGCTTCGATTGAATGAAAAATTGTATGACGCGATCGCAGCCTGGGCGGAGGATGATTTTCGTTCGGTGAACGGGCAGATCGAGTATCTTTTGACGGAATGCGTAAAGCAGAGAAAAAAGGACGGGAAGTATGTGTCGGAGCACCTCGATGAACCGCCGGAACTGGACATCCGATAAATGGCCATGCTATCTGCAGCGCTATATACGTACGGGATAGGTGTCTGCGGCTACCCGCTGCTTTACCGCTTCCGTGTGTACGGCATGGAGGCTGTGAAGCAGCGGGTTCGGGAAGGCAGGAATTTTACAGCCTGACGAGGACAATTGTGCGTTAAAGGGATGTAAAATCAGGCAGAATGCGATAGGATGATTGCAGGGTTGAAGTTCATGATCTGCAAGCATCCTATTGACAGGTATGTCAGTGGATGAAAAATGTATGCGTGATTTTGTCGGGAGAGGATGAGGAGATGCTTCGAATTGCGATTGTTGAGGATGATGAGAATTACCGCCGGGAGTTCCGCACATATCTGGAACAGTACGGAAGAGAGCATGGCGAAGTTTTTTCCATCCGGGAATTCTCCGATGGAGACGGAATTCTGAATCCGTATACACCGGATTACGATATTATTCTGATGGATATTGAGATGGCATTTGTCGACGGGATGACGGCGGCGCAGGAGATCCGGAAATCGGATACGGAGGTCTGCATCATCTTTATTACCAATATGCCTCAGTACGCGATCAAGGGCTATACGGTCGGCGCACTGGATTATATTCTGAAGCCGGTTTCCTACTATTCCTTTTCGGAGACCATTACACGTGCACTGGGAAGAAGGAAGACAATCCAGAATAAGTACGTGATTTTGAATGTCAAGGGCGGGATGCGGCGGATTTCCACTTCTTCCATCCGTTACATTGAAGTCATGAACCATGAACTGATTTTTCATCTGGTTTCAGAAGAGATAACCTCAAGAGGCGCGCTGAAGGAGGTGGAAAAGGAACTATCCGGCGAGTATTTCTTTCAGTGTAACAAGGGCTTTCTGATTAATCTGGCTTATGTAGACGGTGTCGTCGGGAATGATGTTCAAATCGGGGAGGACCGTCTGCAGGTGAGCCGGGCCAGGAAAAAGCCTTTGATGGATGCTTTGAATCAGTATATGGCTGAGACAGGGAGGTAACAGGATGGATGTATACGGGCTCCTGTTTCGTACAGCTTCCGGAAATGTCCTGCCGGATCTTAAGGACACACCGGGAATTTATTATGCAATCACCTATATGATTGCTTTTGCAATCATCAGTCATTACCGGCCGGCCAGGAGAAAGGGCTGGAAGAGAAATCTGATTTTTCTGGGAATGGGAGGATTTCTCATTTTTTACATGACGGTGACGAAGAATCCCCCTCTTCCGTTATTCCTTCCGGTTGTGATGGGTACCATTGTTCAGATTTTTCTCGGCTTTTACTGGCTGACAGAGATGAACTGGAAGAATTGTCTCTTTGATACGCTTCGCGCCTTTATTCTGGGAGAGTTTGCGGCTTCTCTGGAATGGCAGCTTTATTATTTCGGTTTGACAGAATTAAGGGTTGCCTTGAATCCGCTGACAAATCTGATCTTTATGCTGCCGACCTATGCCGGTGTATTCGTTCTGGCTGCTGCGCTGGAGAGGAAATATGACAGCCGGTCCGGAAGGTATGAACAGCTGGAATTACATGGACATGCACTTCTTGGGGAGATATTGATCATCGGCGCGGTGTATTTCATGAGTGATATCAGCTTTGTGCTTCAGCGGGCGCCTTTTACCGCCAGGTACACATCGGAAATCCTGCTGCTTCGAACCGTTGTGGATTTTGCCGGGGTTGTTGTTCTTTATTTTTATTCCATTGTGCTGCACCAGGCGCAGGAGCAGATGGAGCTGCAGACCATGCAGAATATTCTTCAGCTTCAATATTCTAATTATCAGACCTCGCGGGAGAGTGTGGATCTTGTCAATCAGAAATATCATGATCTCAAGCATCAGATTGCAATTCTGAGGGACGGCATCGATTCTGAGGAAAAAGTACGGTATCTTGACAAGATGGAGGAGGAGATCAAGCTGTACGAGGCGCAGAATAAGACCGGCAACGAGGTCCTGGATACGATCCTGACCAGCAAGGCCATGGTTTGTCAGAGATATCACGTGGAGTTTACTGTTGTGGCGGACGGAGCGGCGCTGAGCTTTATGTCAATCATGGATATCAGCTCGTTGTTCGGAAATGCCCTGGATAACGCTATTGAGGCGGCAAAGCAGATACCGGACAGGAAGGAGAGACTGATTCATCTGACGATCGCGAGGCAGAAGAACTTTGTCAATATCACGCTGCTCAACCGCTTCAGCGGTGCGGTCAGTTTTCGAAACGGCCTTCCGGTGACGACCAAACAGAACCACGCTTACCACGGATTCGGAGTCAAGAGTATGCGCTCCACGGTGGAGAAATACGGAGGTTCACTGACGGTAGGCGCGAAGGATGGATGGTTCAGTCTTCACATCCTTCTGCCGGGCACACAGAGCCGCAGGGAAATCTGACCGACAGGAACGAGGCGTGACCGGAGGAAAGTGCGGCTGACATGTGGATCGCGCCGGAAGTATCACAGGAAGTGAAAACAGACAGATGACGCAAAAAAATGAACCATTTGCGTCATTTGTCTTTTTTTATCCTTTTTTGTGGTAGGCTTGAAAATGTGAGATAAGGGTTTCCGCATGACAAGGCTGTCTGCAGAGGGAAGATTCCTGGGACAGCCGAAGTGAAAACACAGGCGGAAGCCGGGAATACAGAACGAGATAAAACACGCTGCGCGAGTTTTATCTCGCTATCGCGACGCTCGCCGCACACGAATACTTCGCATTCGGCTGCGGCTCACTGTTCGCGTAAATAAAAATTCAGGAGGCAGATCATGATCCGATACGATTTTAACAATGACTGGACGGTAAAACATCTGGGAAGCAGTGAAGAAGGGATAAAGGTCCGGCTCCCATATGACGCCATGCTTCGCGAGAAAAGATCCGGGGAGAGCGCGGGAATGCATAATGTCGGCTGGTTTGCCGGAGGCGATTATGAATATGTTCATCGCTTCGAAGTGCCAGCGTCTTTTGAAGGAAGAAACGTGTTCCTCCTGTTTGAGGGAATCTACCGGAATGCTGAGATCTTCGTTAACGGATGCAAGGCGGTGTCGCGTCCGTACGGCTACACGCAGATCCAGACAGAAATATCAGCTTATCTGCATTATGGCGCCTCAAATGAAGTGCGGGTTGTGGCACATAATGCGGATCAGCCGAACAGCCGCTGGTACAGCGGCAGCGGAATTTACCGGCCGGTCTGGATGTATGTCGGAGAGGCCGATTATATTCCGTTATATGGCCTGAAGGTTCGCACGTTGTCAGTGTGTGATTACAACAGCGAGCATACCTGCGGAAAAGCGCAGGTTGAGGTCCGTGTGCGGACCAGTGCCGCTGGTATGGTCAGTCTGCAAATGACGGATCCGGACGGAAGAAAAGCTGCATATGCAGAAGAGCAGTCCGCTGCGGTTTCTCCTGATGAAGAAGCTGTGTGTGGGTCTTCCGATGAAGCAGAAGAGTCAACGGCAGGAATTCACACAGAGAAAGACAGAAGGGCTGCGGAACATTTTGAGGCAGTATTCCACATTTCGATCGACCGGGCACGACTCTGGAATCCGGGGCGCCCGGAGCTTTACCGGTGCCGCGCAAGGTTTGCGGATGACACCAGTGAGGTGACCTTTGGAGTCCGCGAGCTTTCCTGGGACGCAGAACGCGGTATGCAGATGAATGGAAAACGGCTGCTTCTGAAGGGCTGCTGCATTCATTCAGACAATCAGCTGCTGGGCGCGGAAACTTATCCGGAAGCCGAAGAGCGGAGAGTAAGAATTCTGATGGAAAACGGCTACAACGCCATTCGCAGCGCGCACAATCCGGCTTCGGAATATCTGCTTGAGGCATGCGACAGGCTGGGAATGCTGATGATGGATGAATATGTGGACTGCTGGTATATCCACAAGACGCGATTTGATTATGCCGGAGAAATGACAAAATGGTATCGCTCAGATCTGCGTGATATGGTGGATAAAGATTACTGCCATCCGTCTGTAATTCTCTATTCTACGGGAAACGAGGTGGCGGAAACCGGCGAGAAGAGAGGCATTGCGCTGACCCGGGATATGACGGAATATCTTCACAGACTGGACGGCTCCCGTCCGGTCACCTGCGGCGTCAATATCTTCTTTAATCTGATGTATGCGATGGGATTTGGCGTGTACAGCGATGAGAAGGCGGCAAAAGAGGCGGCCGCCGCAGAAAAGGCAGCAGAGCAGGGAAAGGAACGGAAGAAAAAGAAGACGGTCGGCAGCGAGTTCTACAATCAGATGGCGGGCCTTCTCGGTGACAAGACGATGAAGCTCGGCGCAACGCTTCACGGCTGCGATGTCAAGACGAGGGATGCGTTTGCCGCGATGGATGTTGCCGGCTACAATTACGGTATTTACCGCTACCGGCACGACCTGAAGAAGTATCCGGACCGGCTGATTCTCGGAAGTGAGACCTTCTGCAACGATGCGCATGATTTTATGAATCTGGCGAAAAAGAACCCGCGTATTGTCGGTGATTTTGTGTGGGCAGGCATGGATTACCTCGGAGAGGCGGGAATCGGATCCTGGGAATACGAGGATTACGCGCCCAAGGACGCGGATCAGGCAGGATGGATTTCCGCGGGAAGCGGCAGAGTGGACCTTACGGGAAAAGCAATCGGCGAGGCCAGCTGGACCCGGGTCGCCCTCGAGCAGGAGACCGGCCCGTTTATCGCCGTAAAGCCGGTCTATCAGAACGGCAGGCATACTCCCTCTGCATGGAAGATGTCGGATGCCATCGAAAGCTGGTCCTGGAGAGGCTGCACCGGAAAGAAGGCAGAGATCGAGGTGTACGCCAGGGCGGAGCGTGTGGAGCTCTTCCTGAACGACAGAAAGGTCGGAAGCGCAAGACTGCACGGGAACTGCATTGCCAGATTCAAGGTTCCGTATGAGGACGGAGTGCTTCGCGCCGTTGCCTATAACGGTGATGACAGCCGCATCGGAACCTGCCGGCTGGAAAGCGCAAAGGAGGAAACGACTCTTCAGGTGATCCCGGAATCTGCCATGGAGCGGATCTCCGGCTGCGATACTCCGGATCTGACGGGAAAGCGGCTCACCGCACAGGCCGGAAGGCTCTGCTATTTCCGCATTCGTTACACCGACAGGGACGGCATCTGGAAGCCAATGGAAAAGCACAGAGTGCATATCGAGGTGGAAAACGGGGAACTTAAGGCACTTGGGAATGCCTGCCCCTACAATCCGGAAGGGTATTTGCAGGATACAGTTTCTACCTATTATGGAGAGGCGCTTGCGATTGTACGGGTCGGTGAGAGCGGCACACTGAGGCTGACCTGCAGAGACGAAGAGAGAAGCCGGGACCTGGAGATGGAAATCGTGTAAAAAGCCGAAGTGACGTGCAGGCGGCACAAACGCCGCGACAGGCAGACGAAACCGGTCACATGCAGGCCTGCTCCGTGCTGCGCAGTCCTGCATTTTTACTTACGCGAACAGTGAGCCGCAGCCGAATGCGAAGTATTCGTGTGCGGCGAGCGTCGCGATAGCGAGATAAAACTCGCACAGCGTGTTTTATTTCGTTCAACAGGTACGTACGTTTTTGTACCGATTATGCTAAAAAATGAACCGTTCGCGCTAAAAAAGGATTTGGTTCCGTTTCTTCTTTATAATGAGAAGCATGGAACACAAATCCGCGCGGACGTTTTTTTATGTACAGGGAGGCAGAGAATGAAAAGGAAAAAATCAGCCAGAGCATGGCGGGGACTTACCGGCGTGTCGGCGACTGTAATGGCAATTCTGGTTGCCGGTTCAACCGTTGCAAACGCAAATGCAGCCTTTATCAATACGAGACTGGGAACCGCCAGTCAGAAGATGGTCGATTCTTCTACAGAAGACAGCATGTACTATGACTCCGAATTTTCATCGCTGGAGGATATGTACAATGCGAAGGTAAAGCTGGCCGAGGAGATCGCCGGCGAGGGAACTGTACTTTTCAAAAATGACAATGCGGCACTTCCGCTTGCAAAGAATGAAAAGATTACGCTCTGGGGCATGAATTCACATTATCCGACGCTGGGCGGCATGATCGGATCCTCAACAGCATCCGACACAAAGAACGGGCAGGTTCCGGTGGACCTGGAGCAGGCGTTCACCCAGAAGGGCTTCACGCTGAATCAGAACTTCATTGACCTGTATTCGAGCAAAGAGGCGTCCGAGTACATGAGAACCGGTTTCGGACAGCCCGGGCACGGCCTGATGCCGGCATTCACACCGACCTATGAGACACCGGCGGCTTATCCGGTCGGAGAGATTCCGGCCGATCTCTATACGGAGGATACGCTGAGCAGCGCCGATGACACGACGGCAGTTGTCGTGATCTCGAGAGACTCTTCCGAGGCGGCAGACTATGAGCCGGGGATGAAGAATGCCACAAAGGGCGACTCTTTTGAGCGTCCGCTTGCTCTGTCAGATTATGAGAAGTCCATGATAGATCTCGCAAAGAAGCACAGCACGAAGGTTGTTGTCCTTCTGAATGCGGATAATCCAATGGAAATTGATTCGCTGAAGAAGGATCCGGATATTGATTCGATCGTATGGGCGGGTGAACCCGGAATGTACGGATTCCTCGGAGTTGTAGATGCTCTGGACGGAGATGTAAATCCATCCGGAAAAATCACGGATACCTATGCGGTGAATTCGGTTTCCTCTCCTGCAATGCAGAATTTCGGGGTTTATACCTATACGAATGCATCCAACAACGGCGGCACGCTGACCGAGGACAATAAGGCAGACTGGTTCGCGGTTGAGACCGAGGGAATTTACGACGGTTATAAGTATTATGAAACCCGTTATGAGGATCAGATGCTCGGTCAGGGCAATGCGGATGATAAGGCGGGGTCTTCTACCGGAGATGCCTGGGATTATCAGAATGAGGTTTCCTACCCCTTCGGATATGGACTGTCTTACACGACCTTTGAACAGAAACTGAACAGCGTGGACGTATCTCTGGGAGATCAGGGAAGCGCCTCCGTTACCGTTACCAATACCGGAAAGACTGCCGGCAAGGACGTGGTGGAACTCTATGTACAGACACCATACACAGAGGGAGGCCTGGAAAAATCAGCGATTCAGCTGGTCGGATTTGCGAAGACGTCCGAGCTCGCGCCGGGGGCGTCGGAGGATGTGACAGTTTCCTTTGATCCGCAGTACATGGCGTCCTATGACGAAACCGCAAAGGACGGAAATGGCGCGTGGGTTCTGGATGCCGGGGATTATTATTTCTCCATCGGAAACGGGGCACATGAGGCGCTGAATAACGTGCTGGCGAAAAAGACCGGCTCCACCGGCAAGCTGGAGATGACGACGGATGATGAGAAGGCAAACCCGGACAATGCAATCGTCTGGAATCTTGACAAGCAGGATATCGATACCTATTCCCAAAACGTATCCAACCAGCTTCAGGACGCAGACATTAACAAGCAGATTCCGGACACGGCAGAGTATTCTACCAGAGCAGACTGGACAAAGGGCTGGAAGACCGTGGATTCTCTGACACCGACCGATGAGATGATGACCGGACTGACAAACAGCAAATATGAGCTTACCGAGAACGGTGACGGCGAGAGCTGGGGAGAGGACAACGGTCTGAAGCTTATCGATATGGTTACGATTAAGGATGGAAAAATTACCGGCGTAACCGACATTAATGATGAAAAATGGGACAAGCTGGTATCTGAGATCACGCTGGATGAGGCAATTCAGTTTATCGAGAAGGGTGGAGATGACAATGAGAATATTGATTCCATTCTCCTTCCAAGATCCGATCAGAACGACGGTCCTCTCGGCTTCACCTATGACCAGGTAGCCGGATATTATATTCGCTGGGACAAGAACAGCGACACCAACCATCCGACATACACGACGGCGGAAGATAAAGACGGCACCTACGCGGATAATGTCATGCCGACGGAACCGGTTGTGGCTGCAACCTTTAATCAGGATCTGGTTCACCGGGAAGGTGAGCTTCTTGGAGAGGGTGGCCTGTGGTCCAATGTTGCAGGAATCATTGCTCCGGGAATCAATCTTCACCGTGTGCCGTACAACGCGAGAAACCATGAGTATTATTCAGAGGATTCCGTGCTGACAGGAACTCTTGCGGTAAGCCTGTGCACAGGAATTCAGTCCAAGGGTATGTATGCGGAGCCGAAGCATCTGGCCGCAAACCATCAGGAAACAAACCGGTCCGGCATGTCTGTATTTTCCAATGAGCAGGGGATGCGCGAGAACGAGCTCAGAGGATTCCAGATGGTGCTGTCCACCAACAGTGCCGGAAATGTAATGACATCCTTTAACCGTCTGGGAACGGTTTTCGCAGGTGCAAACGAGAATCTGCTGATCAATATTCTGCGAAATGAGTGGGGATATGAAGGCGCGGTCGTAACCGATATGATCAATGGCGCCGATTACATGAACTGGAAGGATATCACCTTTGCAGGCGGCGGAAACTGCCTTACGACTTCTGCTTACGACACATCGAAAATCGGCACCATGGCAGCTTCAAAGGCACTCATCGCTAAGGATACTGCTTTCCAGAAGATGATGAAGACCAATATCAAGTACTGGCTGCACACACTGGCGGGAAGCCTCGTGATGAACGGAATTACGCACACCACCGAGCTGAAGCATGTAACTCCGTGGTGGCAGGCGGCAATCTATGGAGGAATTGCCCTGTTCGCGGCGCTGACGGTTATCTTTGCCGTACTCTATGTTACCAAAGAACGCAAGCTCAAGGCTGTTCAGATCGTGGATGCATCCGGAGCAGACGCAGATGAGGAGGTAAAAAAATGAAAAACAGAGCAGCAGGATTTTACCTGACACTGGCTGCCGCCATCCTGGCGGTAGCATCCATCATCATGTATACACGCGCCATGTACAAGACGCCGGCGGTATTTGTCACTCTGGCAGCAGTAGTGGTGATCGAGGCTGTGACAATCATTCTGAACCGGAGGGGACTGAACAGCTGGCTTCCGCTGGTCGGAGCAGTGCTGATGGGTTTTGCAGCTGGATATTCGTTTAAGCCGATGGTCAATCAGATCGGCTATGTGATTGCCGGGCTGGATCAGATCGACACACTGATTCCGTTCATCATTTTTGCAGGAATTGCGATCGTCGGAATGCTGCTTTACCTGATTGCGGGGTTTTTGAAACAACAGAAGGATGAAAGATGAACAGACTGCGGAAGCGCAGCTGATTGGAAATGGAACGGCCGCTCAGAAAAGGGCGGCTGGTTTCAGGTTGAAATACCAGGTACGACTTTACGAAGCACCATCATGTTAAAATAATTGGTGTGTTAATTTTCTGAATGCTCTGCGAGTGGAAGCGGTCGAGGGAAAGGGGTGCAGATAAATGCTGAGGATTCGTTCATTTACCGTGCAGAATCTGGAAGAGGGATGTGTGACAGATTCCTCAAACCCTGCGTTTTGGTGGGAGCTTGAGAGTACCGGGAAGGATGTGAAACAGACCTGCGCGGAACTTACCGTCGGAGACTGGACGGTGAAGCTCGCCGGGGAAAACCGTGCGGTTTATCGCGGCGCAAGTCTCAGATCTTTTACAAGATACCGGGCGGAGCTTTGTGTCACGGATAATCACGGAGAGAACGCATCGGCTGAGCTTTTCTTTGAGACGGGAAGAATGGGAGCACCCTGGATCGGAAGATGGATTTCTGACGGCGCGTACCGTTTTACAGAGAAAAAGGCTTCTCCGGTCCCGATGCACTTCAGGAAATGTCTGAACCTTACGAAGAGAGTAAAAAGGGCGGTGCTGTACAGCACCGCTATGGGTATATATCAGTTCTATGCGGATGGAGAGAGAGTCGGCGGAGATTATTTCGCCCCGGGTTTCACGGCATATGGGAAGCAGCTTCAATACCAGACATATGATCTTACGGAGCAGTTTGAAAACTGTGGCACACACATTCTGACCGCGGTCGTCGGTGGCGGCTGGGCTGTCGGACGCTACACCTATAAAGAACGCTGCCGGATTTACGCGAACCGTCAGGCGCTTCTGGCTGAGGTCCGGATCTGGTTTGAGGATGGATCGGAGCAAGTGATCGGAACAGGATCCGACTGGGAGGTATCCATGAACGGACCGTTCCTCGCAGCGGAATTCTACAACGGCGAGTCCTTTGACGCAAGGCGCATGGCCATGCTCGGTCATGCTGGAGACAGAACAGACGCGGCAAATCAAACGGACGGATGGCATCCGGCGCGTGAGGAAAAACTGAGAATTCACCCGGACATAATCGCACAGTACGGAGACCCCGTGCGTGCGCATGAGGTTTTCCACCCCGTAGCGGTCACCCGCTCGCCTTCCGGAAAGATTATTTTTGATTTTGGACAGAATCTTGCGGGAGTAATCCGCATCCGTCTGAAAGGAAGTGCCGGGCAGAGGATTACCATCACCCATGCAGAGGTTCTGATGGACGGAGAATTGTACCGGGAGCCTCTTCGAAGTGCACGGCAGGAGGCTATTTATATTCTGAAGGACGGTGTGCAGGAGTACGCGCCGTCTCTCACTTATATGGGATTTCGGTATGCTGCCGTCGAAGGCGCGGAAATAATGGCGCTTTCTGACGCTGCGGATCAGGCTGCGGAAATCCGTTCATCTTCCTGTGCTGCGGCTGTTGAAGCGTATCATCAGAGATCCTCCTTCACTTCAGCCGGCGAGGCGGAGAACCCTACGGCTTCTGAAGGTGACCTGCCTCAGATTCTGAGGGTGGAAGCAGTGGCGCTGTATTCCGACATCCGTGACAACGGAAGCTTTTCCTGCTCGAATCCGGATCTGAACCGTCTTCAGGAGAATATCCGGTGGGGCGCGAAGTCCAACTTTGTCGATATTCCGACAGATTGTCCGCAGAGAGATGAGCGGCTTGGCTGGACCGGCGATATCGCTCTTTTCTCACGGACTGCAGTATATAATTTTGATATGTCCCGCTTCCTTGGAAAATGGCTGCGGGATGTGAAGGCGGAGCAGAGATGGGGCGGCGGGATTCCGATGATTGTCCCCTTCGTCAAGGTGTACTGGCAGTGGGAGCTGGTCGTGACGATGGCGGTGGATCACTGGGGCGACGCCTGTATTCTGGTGCCGTGGGCGGAGTATCTTTCCAAAGGGGATCCATCTATTCTAAGAGAGATGTATCCGGTTATGGAGAAGTATCTCAGGGCCTGCCGTTTCTGGGCCGGACTTTTTTCCTTCGGGAAGAGACGGTATATCTGGAAGCTTCTGCATCATTACGGCGACTGGTGCGCACCGGGAGTTGACATGTGGACATGGATGCGCAGAGGTAAGTATACGGCGACGGCCTGCCTGTCGAACTCGGCGGCAATTGTCAGCCGGATTTCAGAGATTCTGGGGAAGAAGGAGAATGCCGCGAAGTACCGGAAGCTGCATGAGGATACGGCTGACGCGTACCGGAGTCTTCTCATGGATCCGGACGGAAGGGTTAGGGATGAATTCCAGACCGCATACGTACTCCCCTTGTATTACGGAATGCTGCAGGGAGAGGACCGGAAGAAGGCGGCGGAACATCTGGCACGGATGGTAAGAAAAAATGGTTATCATATCGGAACAGGTTTTCCGGGAACGCCATATGTGCTGTTTGCGCTGGCAGATAACGGGTACCCGCAGGAGGCGTTCCGCATGCTTTTGAATGATACGTGTCCGTCATGGCTCTATGAGGTAAAGACCGGAGGAACAACCATCTGGGAGAGATGGGATGCACTTCGTGAGGACGGAAGCTGTAATACCGGGGAGGGTGACGGAACCGGAGGCATGGTGTCCTTCAACCACTACGCAAGCGGAGCGGTGGGAGATTTCTTTTACCGGAGAATCGCGGGGATCGAGCCGCTTGAGGCCGGGTACCGCAGATTCCGCATCCGTCCTCTGATCTGCCGTGATGAAGAAAATAATGGAAGGTTTTTTCTCACGCAGGCGAGAGGAAGCGTCAGAGGCGCGTACGGAGAAATTGTCAGTGACTGGAAAATTGTCGACGATACATTTGAAATTCATATCCGCGTTCCGGCTGGAACAACCTGCCGCGCAGAGCTTCCTGACGGAAGCTGCCACGAAGTGGGAAGCGGAAGCTGGACCTACGCCGTAACGGTTGTCAAAGGAGAGGAAGGAGTACAGAGTGAAGATCACGAAAATTGCTGAAAAGTCTGCATTTCATACCCGGATCACGTCTTCTAATGTAAAAATTAAGGAGATGTTTTTCGGATATCTGGGAGCGCCGTTTCTGGCAATGATCTCAAATGCTGTTTTTGCGGCGTATCTGAATCGTTACTATGTTGATGTATTGGGATGGACAAAATTTGGTCTGTTCTCAGCGCTTCTTCCCATGGTTTCGGTGATATTTGTCATCGCGGGAAATTTCGTGGTGGGAAGTCTCATTGACCGGACGAGGACGGCAGCCGGAAAGGCGAGGCCATATCTTCTGCTGTCGATCCCGCTTCTGGCGGCGGCGATTCTGCTTTTGTTTCTGACGCCGGTAAAGGGAAGCGGTCTGGCGCAGATTCTCTGGATTGCGGTGTCCTATAATCTTTATTACGCTGTAGCGTATCCCTGCTATTACACAGCGCACAACTCCATGGTATCTCTTTCTACCCGGAATTCTTCCCAGAGAGGCATTCTGGCCACTTTATCGAACGCGTCGACAGTCGGAGCTGCGGGTGTGGGCGGCAGCATACTTGTGCCGATTCTCCTGCAGAGCTATATGTTTGTCACAGATGAGAACGGGCTGAATGTGGAGGCAAGCTACCTGCACTGGAGAGTGCTTGCGGTCTTTCTGGCCATCCTGACCGCGGTCGGAGTTCTGTTGGAATATTATTATACCCGTGAGAGGATCACAGAGGAAAGTCAGAATCTGAATCTTCAGGAAAAGAAAATCCCCACCAGAGAGCATATCCGTGCTTGTGTCCATGACCGGTACTGGTGGATGATGATTCTGTTTGTTCTGGTCTTTCAGATGGGTCAGGCATTCAAAAACGGATCTATGAGCTTTTTTGTCCGGTGGATGTTTGACGGTGTGATTCATTCCTCAAACCCGGAACAGATGTCCGGTACTCTGATGTCGACGCTGGGACTTGTGGGAGGAATTCCGACGGTAATCGGTATGTTCCTTGCATGGCCGCTCGCAAATAAGCTTGGGAAGAAAAAATCAATTCTGCTTGGTCTCATTTTTGCACTTGCCGGGGGCATGGTCGCGTTTCTCAATGTCAATAGCTTTGTGATCGTATGCATCGGCGTGATTCTGAAAGGAATTGGAATTATTCCGGCGCAGTATGTTCTTCTTGCGCTGCTCTCGGATGTACTTGATCACCTGGAGGCGAAAAACGGATTCCGGAGTGACGGATTTACCATGTCGATCTACAGCGCGGTTTTCGTCGGACTGGCAGGAATCTGCAACGGCGTTCTGAACGGTATGCTGGCTTCCTCCGGATATAATAACATCGGCATCGCAGCTGATCCGGCAAGCGGGAAGTTTATTCAGGATATTTCCTCATGGACCGGGCGGGTTGTATACCGACAGTCACTGGGAACGGAGCATGTGCTTGCGTTTCTGTATCTGGCGGTGGACATGATTACCTTCGCGGTCAGTATTTTCCTGATTCTCGGGCTGAATGTGGAGAAAAATCTGAAGGAAGATCAGGAGATGATTCTGGAGCACCAGAAACAGGCTGTTCTGGCCGAGGGCGGCGTCTGGGAGGATCCGTCCGTTAGAGAGAAGCGGGAGCAGGAGGAAGCGGACCGCAAGGCGGAACAGGACCGGATTGCAGAGCTGCAGGCATACTGCAGAAAAAAGAACCTTGATTTCGAAGAAGAAAATCGGAAATATCTCGAAAAAGAGGCAAGGAAAAAGAACTCACTGATCGGAAAACTCCTGGGGTAAGGAAATTCTGACAGGTCAGAAATGGAGAGGTGCAGAGAAGATGAATGTAAAGAAAAGAAAGGTGGGCAGAGTGGTGCGGAGCATTCTCCTTGCTGTGGTGATTGCGGCTGCCGTGATAATGGGAATCTGGCATAAGACAACGGCAGCAGTCTTCCATAATCTGACACAGCCACACGTCCGTGTGCCTGACACGGATACATGGACGGGCGGTGAGTCTTATTTGAAGATTCCATATAGTTCGGTTTCTGATTCGGATTATGTTGACCTTTATGTTCCTTCCGATGTGAAGAATCCTCCGCTTTTGATTCTGGTCCACGGGGGCGGTTTTGTCACAAATGACAGTCAGTCAAAGCAGGCGGTGCTGATGTACCGGTATTTCCGGGATCATGGATATGCGTGCGCCTCGGTCAACTACAGACTGGCAGAGGAAGCTCCTTTCCCCGGGGCAATTGAGGATGTGAAGGCGTGTATCCGGTTTCTTCAGGCAAACGCCGGGACCTATGGATATGATTCCGGGCGAATGGCCATATGCGGTGAATCCGCAGGAGGCTACCTGGCAATTGCCGCAGCCATGACGAATGATGAGGAGTTTAACAGCCTGCCATATATCGGAGAAAGCAGCGGGGAATCAGACGGCTGTTCCGATGATGGAAGCAGCGGCAAACAAGAGGAAGAACAGAGCTCTGCTGCGGGCGAAGATTCCGTACCGGCAGAAGGTGTCAATCCGGCGATCCGGGTTCTGATCGACTATTATGGAGATGTTGATTTCACGAGCCTGGATGCTCAGTGGAAGGAGATCGGTTATTCTTCTGTCGTGCGCTCGATTGCCAACGGATGGATTCAGAAAAACCTTCCGGAGGGCTACACGGATATCCACAGCTACTGGCTCCGCAAGGATATTTCGAAGCTGAGTAAAGACGAGCTGGCGCCGATGCTTCTGAATAATTACATTGATGAAAACCTACGTCCGGATTCCGATCTGTCCGTCTACATTTCCCATGGAGATGCAGATCTCACGGTACCGGTCACACAGTCTCAGAATCTGTATTCGAAAGTATCCGGCATCATCGGTACCGGGCGGACAAAGCTGAATATCGTAAAAAATGCGGGCCACGCAGGAGACGGGATGTACTCGGATCGGGAACTGGAGAAGATGGACCGCTTTATACAGGCACACATGTAGAAACGGGTGGCCTTTTGCAGAGCGAGGCTGTCCGTTCGCATGCCGGAGACGGACTGCACACCCGCAGACGGGAAAAATACGGCAGTGACTATGTATCGGCGATATATGCATATGCCATGTTAAACTGCTGAAGCTGGATCTGGAATGACCAGGGGAAGAAAAGCCTGCAGGAATAACCGGAGGAGAAAAATGGAGAAGACGACACAGAACAATCCGTTTCACGGGGTAAATCTGGGAAACTGGCTGGTGCTGGAGAAGTGGATGTCTCCGGAGATGTTTGACGGAACGGATGCGGAGGATGAGACATGGCTGAACCGGGAGGCGTCCTGGGGGATTATTCCGGAGAATTCGTTCTGGGCGAAGCTTCCTGCTGATGATCCGGGATATCAGACGGGGCAGATGACCAGAGAGAAGCTGGATCAGCGCATGAAGTATCACAGGGAGACCTATGTGCAGGAGAAGGATTTTGAATGGCTGCACAATCATGGAATCACCCATGTGCGCATACCGGTGCCGTTTTTTATCTTTGGGGATCGTAAACCCTATAAAGGCTGTCTGGAATACCTGGACCGGGCATTTGTGTGGGCCCAAAAGTGGAAGATCAAGATTCTGATTGATCTTCACACGGCCTGCGGGGGACAGAACGGTTACGACAACGGAGGAATTACAGGCGTATGCAAATGGCACAAGAATCCGGAAGAGGTGGAGTTTGTGCTGCACGTTCTGGAGAGGCTGGCGAAGAGATATGCGGAGGAAAGCGCACTCTACGGCCTGGAGGTCCTGAACGAGCCCATCAGCCGCCTGGTATACCTGACGGCGCCTTCCACAGGGAAGGCCAGGGATCTTGAGGAGGCGGAGGGCTCCGGTCATGTACCTACCGTTTTTCTGAAGGATTTTTACCGGAGGGCGTACCACAGAATCCGCAGATATCTGCCGGAATCCAAAACGATTGTCTTTCATGACGGGTTCCGGCTGAATGTGTGGGGAGACTATTTTGTCCGCCATAAGATGAAAAACGTCTGTCTCGACACGCATATGTATGTTTTTGCCATGGAAAACTTTTTTCCGGTGCATAAGCCCTGGGTATATCGTACCTACCTGGCGATCAACAAACAGAGAATCCGGCTGGCGCAGAGTTATACGCCGGTTATTGTGGGAGAATGGTGTGTCACGAATGAATATGCCTTCGGGATTCGAAGGGATTTCACCAGAGGGGCACTTTCCGGAATGGCAACCTCTCCGGACGCAAGGAGGTACCAGATCAATGTTCCGCTTCCTGAGCGGGAGAAACAAAAGCGGTTCCTGCGTCTTGCCCGTGCCGAGCTTCGCACCTGGGAAGAGACAGAGGGGTGGTTTTACTGGAATTATCAGCTTCTGCGGGACCGGAGAAAAAAGACAGATGAATATTTTAAGGAAGCCTGGGATTTCGCGCGGTGCATGGAACGCGGATGGCTCCCGGCTGCATTGGAGAGCGAATAACGGCCGGCGATCACGGATATCCGATACACGGAAAACATGGCCGTCAATGCGGGACTGTACTGGAGATGGAATAATTGTCGGCGATCCCTGACATGAAGAAATTGATTTTTTGTCAACAATGAATGAAAGGACTTTATTTTATGAAACACGCGGATATTGTCAATCGGATGACGGCGGAGGAGAAGGCCGCATTTCTTTCGGGGAAAAGTGAATGGGAGTCCTGGAATTTTGAACGGATCGGAATTTCGTCGATCTTTATGTCGGACGGACCGAGCGGAATCCGCAAGCAGGCCGGCGAGGGCGACCACCTTGGCTTGAATCCCTCGGTTCCTGCGACGTGTTTTCCGTCGTCAGCGACTCTCTGCAACAGCTGGGACGCGGCCCTGATGGAAGAAGTCGGAGAGGGACTGGGAAGGGAAGCCATGGCGGAGGGAGTCAATGTACTTCTGGGGCCGGGCATGAATATCAAGCGGAATCCGCTTTGCGGACGTAATTTTGAATATTTTTCCGAGGATCCGTATCTGACGGGGAAGCTGGCAGCGGCAGAAGTGCGGGGAATTCAGTCCCGGGGTGTGGCTGCCTGCTGCAAGCATTTTGCGGTGAATTCGCAGGAGACCCGGCGGATGGCCATGAATGCGGTTATCGATGAAAGGACACTTCGGGAGATTTACCTGACTGCGTTTGAAATCGCGGTGAAGGAGAGCCACCCGAGGGCGATGATGTCAAGCTACAATGAGGTGAACGGAGTATACGCGAACGAAAACCGTCATCTGCTGACAGATATTCTGCGGAAGGAATGGGGGTTTGACGGTTTTGTTGTGACCGACTGGGGCGCAAGCAATGATCATGTTCTCGGTGTGAAGAACGGCTCAAACCTGGAGATGCCGAATCCGGGACTTGATTCGGCCAGAGAACTCCTGGCTGGGGTTAAATCAGGCAGGATTTCGCAGGATGAGGTGGATCAGAGAGTCGATGAGCTGCTGGATGTGGTGCTGGAGCTTACCGCTGAGGCAAAAAAGGTCCGTCAGAATCATGACGATCATGACGGTTCTGTGCAAGCTTCCTGTTTGGATAAAGACGCGATACACCGTGATAACCACCGTCTTGCACGAAAGGCAGCGGCAGAGAGTATGGTTCTTCTGAAGAACGAGGATCGGATTCTTCCATTGAAGAGCAGGACAAGGATCGCCATCATCGGAGATTTTGCATTTGAACCGCGCTATCAGGGCGCCGGTTCCTCGATGGTGAATGCGACGAAGGTAGAAAACATCCGGGATCTCGCAGGCGGCTATGATCTTCAGGTTGTGGGCACGGCAAGAGGATACCGGAGGGATGGGAGTGAGGATGCAACCCTGATCGGGGAAGCGGTTTCCCTGGCGAAACAGGCAGATGTTGTGTTGCTCTTCTTTGGCCTGAATGAGCAGTCCGAGTCTGAGGGCCTTGATCGCACACATCTTCGCATTCCGCAGAACCAGATCACTCTGATGCGCGAGATTCAGGAAGCAAACCGGAACACGGTCGGAATTATCAGTGCGGGATCGGTCATTGAGATGCCCTGGCACAGCCTTTTCAAGGGGCTTCTTCACGCGTATCTACCGGGACAGGCTGGCGCGAGTGCAATGCTTGACGTGCTCACCGGCGCGGTAAACCCATCCGGACACCTCGGAGAAACCATTCTGAATAAATATGAGGATACACCGTCGTATTCGTATTATCCGGCTCTTGAGCGAAACTCTGAATATCGTGAGAGCGTATTTGTGGGATACCGGTATTTTGAGACCGCAGATGTTCCTGTGCTCTTCCCGTTTGGGTATGGGCTTTCCTATACCACCTTCGAATATTCCGCTCTGCAGGTAGAAGAATCGGGAATCCGGTTCACGCTGAAAAATACCGGCACCCGTGACGGCGCCGAGGTTGTGCAGATGTATGTGGGAATGAAAGATTCCGCTCTTTTCCGACCGGTCCGTGAGCTGAAGGGATTTGCTAAAATCTTTCTAAAGGCCGGAGAAGAAAAGAAGGTGAGTATCCCGTTTGATGACAAGACCTTCCGTGTGTGGAACCGCATGACGGACCGCTGGGAAATCGAAGGCGGAACCTATCTGATATCTGTCGGTTCCAGCTGTCAGGATCTTCGACTGACATGTTCGGTGGAAAAGCAGGGGGATCTGGAGCGGATTCCCTATGACAGGGAGAAATGCGGCTGCTATTACAAGGCGGACATCCGAAGAGTCTCTGATGAGGCGTATGAAGAGATACTGGGGTATCCGGTTCCTTCCGGCTCCTGGAACCAGAAAAGCCTCGGTATCAACGATGCCCTGTGCCAGATGTATTACGCGAAGAGTCCCATCGCCAGAAAGATATATAAGGTTCTGGACAGGAAACTGAAAAAATCGCAGGCGGAGGGAGGCGTTCCGGATCTGAATACGATGTTCCAGTATAATATGCCGTTCCGCGCCATTGCCAAGATGACCGGCGGCCTGGTCTCGATGGAAATGGTAAAAAGTATTGTAGAGATGGTAAACGGACACTTCTTTCGGGGAATGGGAGGTGTCATCAGCGAATTTTTCCGGAACAGGAAAGAAAATAAGCAATATCTCCGGAAATTAAAATGAAATTGAAACGAATATGAAATCGATAGGAACAGACAAAGGCAGGTTCGTGACGGACCTGCTTTTCTGGCAGTGCGCCTAGCGGCGCACGTTTCCAACGGGTTCAAGTCCCGAATCCACCCGGTAGTGGGAAGGATATAGCCGAAGGCAAGGGTGTCCGCCGCGAGACGGAATCTGAAGGAAGCTGGATGTGGGGAACATACTAACCCACGGGCAAATCTCCGGTCTGACGTACAGAAATCTTATACGAGGTTATGCATGAGGGTAAGGCTGCTGCACAAGTCGAAGCCCAATAACTACACGGAATCATGCATGAT